>CAMBUJ010000112.1 GCA_945871005.1 Opitutus sp. GAS368
CTTTCGCCATGAAAAAACTGCTCTCCCTCTTTATTGCCCTCGCTCTCGCCGTCTCACTGCGGGCCGACTCCTCCAAGGATCGCGAGCGCTTTGTTAAACGCATGGAAACGTGTGAGGCGATCCTGCGCGAGTTTCAGGCCGACCCCGCCCGCGCCATCCCGGCCGAGGTCCTCCAACGCGCCAAGGCCTTGGTCATCACCACCCAGTTCAAGGGCGGCCTGATCCTCGGGTTCCAGGAGGGATTCGGCACCATCTTGGTTAAAAAATCCAACGGCCGGTGGAGCATCCCGGTGGTGGTGCGCGCCGGTGAGGCCAGCCTCGGGTTGCAGCTCGGCGGCTCGAGCGTGGAGTCGATCTACGTGTTGATGGACGAACAAACCCCGCGCCTGCTGTTTGAAGGCCGGTTCAACATCGGGGTCGATGCCGCCGCCGTGGCCGGCCCGCGCACCGCCGATGTCGAGAAATCAAACCAACTGCTGCTCAACATTCCCGTGCTCGTTTACACCAACAAGAAGGGCTATTTCGCCGGAGCGACGGTGAAAAGCGGATACATCACCCGTAGCGACGCGGTGAACCGCGCCTTTTACGCGCTCGATTACGATCTGCCCGAGCTGCTCTACGGCAACTTTGTAAACCCCATCCCGGCTGAGGTGAAGCCGTTGATGGACTACGTCACCCAGTTGTCCCCGTAAGGTTTTTAGCAGTGCGCGGGCCCGAGCCGCAGGGTGCGGCAGGTTTCAGCAGAGTACGTTGGCGACAAAAAAAGGACTCCCGAAAAGGAGTCCTTTTTTTGTGCCTGGCGCCGAGAAGGCCCAACCCGAGTTTATCAGTGGCGATCGGGGCCCAGCAGTGGTTACAAGCCGGTTCCTGGGGAGTCTCGGAAGTTCAATTTAAGTTAACCCGGAAGGGGCGCTGATATTCACGGATAACCCAGGTCGCAAAGTGGCACCGCCCATCCGCACTTTTCGCTCCGCTCCCCTCGGGTGGTAGTGCCTACTAGACCACCGGCCTGCGGCGATAGATTAGCAGGCCGGGCAGCGCCAGCCCCACGGCCAGGGCCGCGACGATAAAGAAAGCCCGCAGTCCGTTCTCCATCATTTTGGCGAACAGCTCGGGGGTATAGCCGGTTCGATCGATTTCCACCACCGCGAGCAGGGCGGTAAAGGCATGAACCCCGGGAATCATCGGGATGACCGCGGCGACGGTAAACACCTTGGGGTGCGCCCGCCAGGTCTGCGCCCACTGGATGCCCACCATGCTGACCACGCCGGCCGCCAGCAGCGTAGCCCACTCCAGCGGCATACCGCCGAACTGATGCAATCCAAGCCGCAGCGCATGCCCGAGCGCACCGGCCATCGCGCAATATTTGAGGGCGCCGGCGGGTACGTTGAAAATCATCGCGAAGCCCACTGCCGGCACCGCCGCCACCAGGGCGTCCTGAAGAAGTAAGAGAAAAGTGTTCATAGCCAGGTCCAGGTATTCCAAACGGTCATCGCCAGCACGATTCCGCCGCAGCTCGCCAGCAGCAGCAACAGCGCGGTGCCGGCGCGCGATAAGCCGGTGTTCACATAGCCCTTCACCATGTCGGAAACTGCATTGATCAGCGGATAGCCTGGCACCAAAAGCAGCACGCTCGCCGCCATCGCCAAGCGCGGGTTGCCCACCCAGCCGTGCAACACGCCCTGAGCGGCAATCGACGTGGCCACAAACGCCGCCAGCGCAAAATTCACCAAGGGGTTAAACCCGCGGTGGGCCAGCGTCTGTCGCAGCAACATCGCCACGCCGCTGCCGGCAAACGCCCAGCCGAGCGTGCCCCACTCCAGCGCCTGACCGTGTGCCAACTGCCCGAGCCGCGCAAACGCGGCGCAGGAAAGCCCGACCATCACCGCCACCAGCAAGCGGTTGTAGCGCAAAGGCTGGATCTCGGCCAACCGGCCGGAAAATCCGTCCAGATCGAATTGGCCCGCCTCGACCCGCAAGAGCGCCCGCTGCACCTCGGTAACCACATGCATGTTGATGCCCCGGTCCGAATTGCGCCGCACCGTGGTGCAACCCCGGCCACGGCAGATCGTCGTCAGGGTAATCCCATTGGCCACCAGCACCACCTCGACAACCTCCAACCCCAGGGCCAGGCCGAGGCGGCGACAGACCGTTTCGGCCAGGGCGCTCTCCGCGCCATGTTGCAACAGCAGGATCGTGGCCTGCGCACACACGCGGGTGATCTGCCGCTGTTCCTCTTCTGAAATCATCCGTGGTTCTGCCATAACGTAAAAGTACGTTAGCACAAAGCCGGCCGGCGCACTGTGCAATTCTTGGCTTTGCTTCTGCCGGTGCTAGGCCGCGGCGCCCGCCGCAGTACGCCGGGCGCCTCCTTGAGCTCACGCTCAAGGCCACGCTGCCCACCTAGGCGTAACGCGCACACGTAGCTCCGCGCTTGTGGCACCGCTCGCGATTCCGCATGTGGCTCAGCGCGTGAGCGCAGGGTGAATTCCCCCCTGCACCTGACCCTGCCCCCCCCGGCAACAACCAACCCGTTGTGTTGGTTGTTGCCCGAGCCGCCCGCGCTGGGTGCCTCCTTGAGCTCACGCTCAAGGCCACGCTGCCCACCTGGGCGTAACGCGCACACGTAGCTCCGCGCTTGTGGCACCGCTCGCGGTTCCGCACGTGGCTCAGCGCGTGAGCGCAGGGTGAATTCCCCCCGCACCTGGCCCTGTCCCCCCCCCCGGCAACAACCAACCCGTTGTGTTGTTAGTTGCCCGGGCCGCCCGCGTCGGGCGCCTCCTTGAGCTCACGCTCAAGGCCACGCTGCCCACCTAGGCGTAACGCGCACACGTAGCTCCGCGCTTGTTGCTTCGCTCGCGGTTCCGGACGTGGCTTCGCTCGCGATTCCGCGCGTGGCTCTGCGCGTGAGCGCAGGGTGAATTTTCCCCGCACCTGGCCCTGTTCCCGCCCCCCCGGCAAAACCAACCCGTTGTGTTGGTTGTTGCTCGGGCCGCCCGCGTGGGACGCCTCCTTGAGCTCACGCTCAAGGCCACGCCAATTCAGGGCCGCCGGGCTGCCCCTACGCCTACGCAAACCCCTCGGCCACGTCGCCCTGAGCGTGAGCTCAGGCTGGCCCCGTCACACTCGGGTCAGCGCGCGCGCACCAGCAGCAGGGTGCGGTCGTCATGGCGCGAGGCCAGGGCGGAGAACTGCCGCAGATACCGGTTGAGTTTCTCCACCACCCGCGGCAACGGAGTCTGATCCTGGCCGCTCAACGCCGAAACCAAGCGGTCACGCCCAAACTCGTCGCCTGCGGCGTTGGCCGCTTCGGTGATCCCGTCGGTGTAAAGCGCCAACAGGTCGCCCGGCGCCAAATCGATCGCCACCTCCTCCAGCATCGAATCAAACACCGGGCCTTCATCAAAACCGAGCGCCAACCCGCCTGCCTTGAGCAGTTCGGGGCTCGACGCGCCGGCACGAATCAGCAGCGCCGGCTCATGGCCCGCGCGCACATAAGTGAGGCGGTTGGTATCTAGGTCGAGAATACCGTAAAACAGCGATATGAACATGCCCGGGGGCATATCGTTGTGCACGGCACGATTGACCCGCTTGACCACGGTGGACGCACTGCGCTCCCCAGCCGCGCACAAACGCAGGGTCGCCCGGCACGACGCCATCATCAGCGCGGCCGCCGGCCCCTTGCCCGCCACGTCGGCGATCACAAAGCCCCAGCGCCGGCCGTCGACCGGCAATACGTCGTAATAATCGCCGCCGATGTGCAACGAGGCCTGCGAAAGCGCCTCGATCTCGACCTCGCCGATGTCGGGGAAAACGTGGGGGCGCAACTGGTGCTGAACCTCGCCCGCCAGGCGTAAATCGCGTTCGCGCAGGGCACGCTCCCGGTCGTCGGCATCTTTGCGCAGGGTAATGTCCGTAATCAGCCCCTCGTGGTGGGTCACGTTACCGGCCGGATCGAAGCGCACCACCGTGTGGTCGTCGACCCAGCGCACCGACCCGTCGGCGCAGACAACCCGGTATTCCTGACTGTATTCATGGTGCCCGGCGTTGGCGTGGGCCTCGACCTCGGAGCCGACCCGCTCGCGGTCGTCGGGATGGGTAATGCCGCGGAAACTCAAGCGCCGCCCGGTAAAATCATCCGGCAGGTAACCGAACTGGTTAATACTTTGGGAAACGTAGGCGACCGGCCAGTTTTCCTCGGCCAGCCAAAGTACCACGATCGACGGCGAGCGGTTGACGATCTGCTCGAGTTCCTCGCGGCGGGCCAGGGCGAGCTTGAGTTCGTCCTGGGCCTGGCGGCGCACGGTGATGTCGCGGCCTACCCCGAAGAACGCCCGGCGCCCATCGCGGTCGGTGTAAGCGGAGCCGGTGGTGGCGTGCCAAACCCAGCTGCCGTCCTTGTGGAGTACCCGGTATTCGATGCCCCTCGGGTTGACGCCGAGTTGCAGGGTTTCACCGATAAAATCGCGCAGCAGGGGCACGTCCTCGGAATGGACAAACTGGGTGTAGGGCCGGCCGATGATGTCGTCGATTTCGTGGCCGAGCTTCGGGGTCCACGCGTCGGAAACGAATTTGTAGAGGCCTTCAGGGGTGATCGCGTAAAGGATCTCGCTGGCGATTTTCAGGTAGGTGCGCCAGCGCGCTTCGCTGCGGCGCACCTCTTGCTCGGCCTCGTAGCGCGCCGACACATCCTCGACCATGCCGAAGTGGTGCGTAACCCGGCCCTCGGCGTCGCGGACCACCACCACCGTCAGCTCGCAGCGCACTTCGCGGCCGTCGAGGCGCAAGTAGCGCTTTTCCAACACGAAGCCGTTGCGCCGCCCCGCGTAAATCTCCGCGGTCAACTCTTGCTGGCGGACCCAGTCGTCGGGGTGGGTGATTTGGCGGATGTTATCAATGCTGCTAGCCTGCTCGGGGGTGAGGCCGACGATTTCGCAAAAGCGCCGGTTGACCACGTTGCGCCCGACCACGCCGTGGTCGTCGAGTTCGCGCCAGCTCAGCCCGAGCGGGGCGTGGTCGAAAAACAGCAGGAGCTGTTTGATCGCATCCGGTCCGCGGCTCACCCAGCCGGGAACCGTGAAATCTTCCGCAAAATTGGAGCTCACGGCGGACGGTTGGGGTGTATCGGTCGACGACATAGGGAGCTGAACAGGGAAAAAGTTCTAACGTGCCCCAGCCTACAATCCAGCACGAACATGCGCGGCCAAGCGGGCTCACCATGGTCTTCTGCCCGTCTTGCCTGCATTTCACCCGCCGCGACTAAAAAAGCTCGGACGGCTAAAGTTTCCCCCGATCTGAGCCGTTTACACCAAAACGCAGTTACAAAACTGCCCTCATTGTGGCGTCTCCACCCCAGCACTTAAAAAGGTTAACGCTTCAAACGCATCACGCCCCACCTGAAACGCGTTCATCTCCGTCACCGTCTGCTCCCCGCCCTGTTTGGTTTTCTCAGTCTCAGCGCTGCCCTGCACAGCGAAGACGTTAACCTGCGAATTTTGTGCTGGAAGGGATATGCGCCCGATGCCGAAGTCGCCAAAATTCGAACAGGCCATGACCGCCAAGCATGGCGTGCCGGTCAAAGTGACCCGCAGCTAACTCAGAACTCCTCGTCGAGGAGGTCGTTTACATCGCGGTCGCTGACTCACCCGAACCTGACAAAGGAACGGTGCGCTACTTTGTCCGGCAAAACGATGGCACCGGCAAAGAGATTGCCGGTTTCACCCCGCCAACGAACCTCCTGACCAAGTCGGAAGTCGTGGTGCACGGCCAAGACAAAATCGGACGTTTTGAAATCGCCCTCGGTTACACCACCAAAAATGCGGCCCTGCGCGCCTCCCTCATCTCGGTGGTTATCCGCACGGTCGCCTCGGCACTGATGATTTTGGCCTCCTTGGTCGCCATCCTTCGATTCCAATTGATCTGCCCTGTGAGCGCACTGGTGACCGGTTTTAATGCGGCAATCGAACAAGCGCGCGCCGCCTCCCGCGAGGTAGCCGATGCCAGCTTCGCACTCGCCTCGGGTGCCACTGAACAATCCGGCGCCCTTGAGCAGGTCACCGCCAACCTCGAGACGCTCTCCGCCATGACCAACAGCAATGCCGAGCATGCCAACCGGGGGAAAAACTCGGCTCCCGAGGCCCGCCACGCCGCCGAAGACGGCGCCACCGAAATGACCCACATGCAAGAGGCCATGAACGCCATCCAGCAATCCTCCCGCGAGATCGGCAAAATCATCAAAACCATCGATGAAATCGCCTTTCAGACCAACATCCTTGCCCTCAATGCCGCGGTGGAAGCCGCTCGTGCTGGCGAAGCCGGCGCCGGCTTCGCCGTAGTGGCCGATGAGGTCCGCTCGCTTGCCCAACGCAGCGCCTTGGCCGCCCGCGAAACCGCCAATAAGATTGAGGACGCAACCCAGCGCAGCGCCCTCGGCGTGCAAATCTCCACCCGCGTCGGTGAACATTTTGGCCAAATTCTCACCAAAGTCCGTGATGTCGACACCATTGTCGCCGACGTTGCCACCGCCTCCCAGGAGCAGCATGTGGGACTGTCCAACATCAACAACTCGCTGCTCGAAATGGACAAGGCCACCAAAGGCATCGCCACCACCGCCGAGGAAACAGCGTCCTCCACTGAACAGCTTAACGCCCAGACCGAAGCGATCAGCCAGGCTTCCGCGCATCTTGCGGCGCTCGTCGGCATCAAAAGCTAAAACCCAGCCGGTACACCATGCCTTCATTATTTAGCAAACGCGCCGATCCCGCCTTTGCCTGTCGCTACGCACCTAAAATCACACCCCATGTCATTCTTGCCCAAACTACCGATCACAAGCGGGGCTCCAAGCAGCAACTCCGACCTCCCCAGAATGGCGTTCAGGGTGGTGCGAATCTCATGCCTCATGTTGGCGAGAAACGCCGCCTTGGCATGGTCGATCGACTCCGCCTGATCTTTAGCGGCGACGAGTTTCAGCGCCACCCCAAGACAAAGCACGATGACCGCTTCAATCGCCATAAGCTCTACAACCGTCGAGATCAGCGTGCTACGAAGTTCGCTCCGGAGCAGGTCGTGCGACACGCGTAATTCAACGGCGCCGATGACCAGGCCATCATAGGTGACGGGATGGACTACCACCACCAGGTCGCCATCGGCGGGCTGAAGATCGGCGAATGTTTGGCCATCGGCACCGCGTCGGGTGCCAACGATTATTTTAGCCGGATCGCGCGCGTTGAACGGCGTGAGGCCACCCGGTCCGTCGTAAATACGCACACCGGCGGTAATCGGATTACCGAACTCGGCGCTCAGCGCCGCCAGCAGCCCCTTGGTATCGAGCTGCCACATCAGGACCGCGACCGCATTACTGACGCGCTCAGCGGTCACTTGGGCCTCAGACTTCAATTGCCGTTCTCCGCGGGCCCATTGCCGCTGGTAGTTGAGGAACCCCCGGCCAAGATCATGATCGCGGCGGTCAGGACCACCGCTAACAGTATAAATCGGTAAATGGGACTGCGTTTGTGCATAGGGAGCTCCGGCAACAACTCCCCTAGCCAAGATATCGCTGCACCGAGCAAGCAGTAACATTCAAGTTGTCTGATCGGAAGTAGTGCGGTGCTTCAGCCCGCCTCGGTGATTGCGATGGAAGTTTGTTCAAACCAGCGGGCTAAAGCACCGCACTACCTCAGAACTTAATCCGACAAAATCCGTGTTACTGCCTACTAGCGTAGTAACATTTAAAGTGTCGGATCAAACCAAGGCCTTTTTGCCGCGAAAAATCGCAGGGATCGCAAAGAACAAACCCTGTATTTCTATGCGTTCTCTGCGATCTTTCGCGGCTAAAAAGCTCGAAGTATGGCTTTGATTTTAAGCGGGCTTAGGATCCGACACTTTGAATGTTACTGCCTGCTAGAAGACTCAGATTTTAAACTTGGCCACCAGTTGGCTGAGGGTTGTGGACAACGCCGTGAGCTCCGTCGCACTGGTGCTCACCCGTGCTGCTCCCTTGGCGCCGTCGGCAGCGGCGGTGGACACCCCGGCGATGTTGCGCGCCACTTCGCCCGCTCCATCCGCTGTCTGTTGCACGTTCTTCGAGAGCGTGCCGGTAGCGGTCGATACCCCGTGAATCGTGCCGACGATCTCAGAGGTAGTCGCTGACTGCTCTTCAACGGCCGCCGCGATCGACGAGGAGATTTGCGAGACCTGTTCAATGATCTTGCCGACTTCTTCCAGCGATTTGATCGAAGCCCCCGTGTTGTCCTGTATCAGCTCCACTTGCTTGCGAATATCCTCGGTTGCAGCAGCGGACTGGCGGGCGAGTTCCTTGACCTCGTTAGCCACCACCGCGAAACCACGCCCCGCCTCGCCGGCGCTGGCCGCTTCAATCGTGGCGTTGAGCGCGAGCAGGTTGGTTTGCTCGGCGATGCGGTTGATCAACTCCACGACCTTACCGATCTGGCGGGCCGACTCGTCGAGTTTGCCCATGAGCACCCGGGTTTCGCGGGCCTGAGTATTGGCCTTGCGGGCGATTTCGCTTTCCTGGGCGCAGTTGCGGGCGACCTCTTGAATCGAGGACGACATCTCCTCCATGGCGGCGGCGACCGTGCCGGTGGATTGCGTGATCTGCGTGGCCGAGACCGACATCGATTTGGAATTAACGGATAACTCCTCGCCGGCTGCGGCCACCGTGTTGGCTTGAACCGTGGTCTCTTCGGCTGCGGCAGCTTGCGTGTGTGCAGTGTCGGTGAGCGTGCGCGCCGAGCGCTGCAAATCGTTGGACGATTGAGTCAGGCTGCCGACAAGCTGGCGCAGGGTGGAGCTGCACGTGTTAATGGCTTTGCCCAGCGTGCCCAGTTCGTCATTGCGGTTCAGACTGACTTGGGCGGTTAGGTCGCCTTGGGCGAGGCTATCCATCGCACTGACGCAGGCTTGAATCGGCTTCGTGAGTGAGCGGGCGACCACAAATGCGACGACCAGCAAAAGCACCACGCTGATTCCAACGATGGTGTAGGTCTTTAGTTTCGAACTGTTCACATCTGAGAGCAGCTCCTCTTCAGGCACCCTGACCAGCAGCGCCCAGCCCAAGCCAGCATAACCAAGCGCACCTTTTGACTGGGCGTAGCCAGCCACGAGATCGGTGTTTTTGCGTTTATTGAAATAGGTGACATCGCCACTTTTACCGCTGATTGCGGCGATAGCCGATTCGACACCCAGTTCGGCCAGATTGGTTTTTAGCACAACATCTTGATTGCGGACTAACGCCGGTTTACCCGTGACCATAGGGTCATATTCGGCGAGTACCACGCCCTTGCGATTGAGCAACACGAGGTCGGTGTCTGGAAGTTTATCCTGCTTCAACGATTCATACCGTTGGACCAGCATGGCTTCTACGAGGGCGAAGTCGGCATAGTTGTGCCAGACGCCGATGAACTTACCAGCCGAATCAGTGATAGGTGCCGAGTAGGTGACGACCAACATTGAAGTACCGTAGGCTCTGGCAACGTCGGCATCCTGAGAGACATCTTCCACCACCGTACCGTCGAGCAAATCGGTCTTTTGGAAACGTCCATCTCGGGTGCTGGTAAACCATGAGGCTTGGCTAAAGTCCTTCCCAAGTAGGAAAGACGTATCGATCGGCTTTCCTAAGGCATCGACGGTATTAGCCGCCACCACTTTACCGTGCACATCGGTAATGATGCTTAAGGGATAACAGCCATAGAGGCGGACGTAGGTATTAATCGCGGGTACGAGCACCGCCGTAGATTCGGCGGTTCCCAACGGATGCTTGCGAACCACTTCGTTGGAGCAGAAAGCCTGCACATCGCCGTAACGCTCGAAGAGGTTTCGTTCGATGATTTCGAGGGTGGTTTCAGCTCCAGAACGGAGTTTGTTGGCCAAACCTGAACCAATGGAATCAGCACTTTTCAGGCTGACGATTGCAAGAATGAGTAGCGGCAACAGGCCGACACTGAGGAGAATAAGAACGAAGCGTCGTGTGAGGTTCATAAATTTTAAAAAGAAGTAAAAAGTGACTTTTAATTATCGGGTGCTGAGTAACAGGTGCTGAGTATAGGGTGTTATTAAGTATTGAATTAAGGGCCGAAAAAATGGGTCGCAACTCAGCTGCGAGCTGACTGCGGATGGAGTACATCGGTGATCGCTAAGCAGAGGCGTTCGCGGTCGAGTTTGGTTTCATAGTGGTTGATGCCAGCGATCCGGGCGCGTTCTTGGAAATCGTCTGAATCGCGCGCCGATACCGAGATGACTGGCAGGTTTTTAAGGCGGGCGTCGGCGCGGATGCGGGTGGTCAGCTCGAAGCCGTCGAGGTTGGGCATTTCTAGGTCGGTGATGAGGATGTCATACGAACCCTTTTGTAGGCGCTGCCAGGCTTCCTCACCGTCGTTAACAAAATCGAGGGTTTTAAACACATCGTGCAGCCCGCGTTTGATCGCCTCGCGGAAAAACGCGGTGTCCTCAGCCACGAGGACGCGCAGGCCCGCAAGTCCGTCTTGGGGCTTGGCTCCGTGATCGATGCCGGCGGCGCGCATGATGCCGTAAAGATCGAGCAGGATCGTGAGGCGATCGTTGATGGTGGCAGTGCCCAAAACTCCGGGCGCTTTTAGCGAAACGGTGTCGAGTGCGCCCGTGACCAGATCGGCCGCGTCCATGATGTGTTCGGTGATCAAGGCGACCGGGTGGTGCACCAGTCGTGGCACGATGATGTGCACCTCGACCGGCAGCGGCGCGCCCGGAGTGACCGGCAGGTGATCCTGGATACGCAAGAGGCGCAGCGTGGGGCCGTCTTTCTGGCGCAGGTAATCGTGGCCGCCCAGGCGCTCGATGCGGCTGGTGGCGATTTTTTCGATCCGCCCGATGTTGGCGATGTGGAGCGCAAAAATCTCCGGCGTGCCGTCCTTAAACACCAGTATGCGCTCCGATTCCACGGCGGCAGTCGCCTTCGTGAGTTGGCGCACCGCGGTGTCGGTGGGCAGGCGTCCCGTGACGATGCCCGCGAGATCGAGGATGAGGGCGATTT
>CAMBUJ010000113.1 GCA_945871005.1 Opitutus sp. GAS368
CTGACAACCAGCAATCGTTTACGCGCCCACTCATCCTGAGGCTTCGCCCATTCCGCCTCGATCTGCATTACCACATCCTCTCCCAATAACGGCAATTTACGTCCCATGCGGATAGACTGCACAAAGATTGCTAATCTTAAAGTCTAAAACCATACAGCTATTGGTATTAGAAAACGGACGGCCCGGGCGGGGGCGGGGGGTATCTATTCGCGCGGTAGCGCCGCTAAAAGACGTTCTACCGGCGAAGCCGAGTGATATTTCGGGGTGCGCGCGCACACTGACAACGCACCGTAGTGAGCCCCGAGGGTGGAGCGTGTAATACGACATTATGACCAGTGGCCGCCGCCCCGAGGGAATGCTTGGACTGAGGGGCGGATTAGCGGCCATTGGCCATAATGTCCTGTTACACGCGGAACCCGCGCAGCCGCTGTGCCAGAAAAAGCCCGCGACGTGGGACGTGGACGGCTGGACACGACGTCGGACGTGACTCGGGGAACGCCGTCGCGTGCCTGCCGCCGTCGCCCTCGCCGGGCCTGGCACTGCGGGTGCCGGGGCTCACGGAGGTCGCCCGCTGCTCATTCGCGCGCATTCCATCGCGGTGGTGAGTGAGCTTGCGAACGAGCAGGTGGAGTGGGGCCGTTGAGGGGCGTTGCGCCCCGAGTATCAGAGCCTCCCCGGCGCATGAGGCGGTCCGTAGCGAGTCGGCGAGCGGTGGGCCGAAGTCTTTTTGCCGGGCGAGTCGGCGACGGCTGGCGTGTACCCCGCAGAGGGTGCAGAGACAGTCGGCGCTGTCTCGCCCCGCTGGAATCGGTTCGGGCGGGAGGCGTTAGCAGCCGGACAAACGAGCAGTCGCTGGCGGTCGGGCGACCGGAATGGAGCGGAGTGCGGGAGTGGAGCCGGAGGGGCACAGGGGCCGCCGGGCCGGGGGTTTGTGGCCGTCTCGGCCGTAGCCCCGTTTCGACGCCGCGGTTCTTGGCTCGGCAGGATCCGTGGCGTCAGGGGCGAAGGACGTTGCGGCCACCCGGCAGGGCGGCCCCTGGGACCCGCAGGCGCAATGCACGCACGCAGCGCAATGGAGGGCGACTGAGCGCCAGCGTCTGCGGGAGGATTATCGTGCCGGCTTACGCCGGAACGCGTGAGCGGGTTCGCCAAGGGAGCGGAGCGAGCGCAGGCGTTGAGGCACACGATCACTGGATGCGTTGACTTCCATTAGGTCCCCCGCCCTTCAAACATCGCCCGCAAGCGAACTCCTACCCACCGTCGATTCCCTGCGCAGGGACGCGACGCAACACGACTCTGCACTACCCCCGCTTGCAGCTAATTCCGCTGAGATGCGGGCAGGTGTAATGGGCTGGTTCATTTCAGCTCCTCCCAAGTTTGGCCGGTCTTCGCTTCGACCACGACCGGCAGGCCGGGGAAGTTTTGCTGCATCGCCTCGACCATCGCAGTTTCGAGCAGGATTTTCACTTCGGCGGCCTGGGCCAGCGGGGTTTCGACGATTAATTCGTCGTGGACGGTCGAGACGATCCGCGACCCGCTCGGCAGGCGTTCGGCGACCAACCGCAGGGCCAACTTCATGCCGTCGGCGGCACCGCCCTGGACCGGCGAGTTGAGGGCTCCGGCGAACCGTTGCCAAAACACCTCACGCCCCCGGGGGAGGATGCGGCGGCGGCCCAACGCGGTGCGGGCCTCCATGCCATCGTCGGCCTCGGCGCGGGCACGGGTGCGGTCATGCCAAGCGGCCAGTCCGGCGTAGGCGTTAAAAAAGCGGTCGCGGTGGCGGCGCGCCTCGGTCTCGGTCAGGGCTACCCCGTAGGCGGTGCGGGCGTATTCAACCAGCCCCTTCGCAGTCTGGCCGTAGATCAGGCCAAAGTTAACCGCCTTGGCCAACTGGCGGTCCGCTTTCGTCACCTCCTCGGGTGCTTTGCGCAGGACGAGGGCGGCGGTCTGGCGGTGTAAATCTTCACCGCGTTCGTAGGCAGCCAGCATCATTGGTTCGGGGGCCAGGTGGGCGGCCACACGCAGTTCGATTTGGCTGTAATCGGCACCGACGAGGACGTGCCCCGGTGCAGCGACAAAGCAGCTGCGCATTACCCCGCGCCCGATGTTTTGCAGGTTGGGTTGTTTTGATGAAAAACGCCCCGTCTCGGTACCGGTCGGGTCGAACTGGGCGTGGATGCGTCCGTCGCGGCTGACGGCTTCGAGCAAAGCCTCGGCTTGTTGGGCCACCTTTTCGCACCCACGCAGCTCGAGCACGGCGGCGGCGCCTGGGTGGTCAAGGGTCGTTAAGACCGCCTCGGCGGTGGAGTCGATGTGCACACCCGCTGCGGCGAAGGCGGTTTTGAGTTGGTCGGGTGAACCGGGGTTGAGGCGGGCGTCGGCCCCGAGGAGGTGGCGCACCTGGGCGGCGCACGCGTGGGCTTGCAGGCGGTGGGTGTCGCTCAGGCGGGTCAGCTCGGCGACATCGACGGCAATGCCGTTGGCTTCCATCGCGACGACCACCGGGATGAGGGACATTTCCAAGGCGGCGACCGCAGTCAGGCCGGCTTCGAGCAGGCCGCTGCGCAAGGTGTCGGCGAGCGCGTGGAGGTGGGCGACGTCGTTGGCGGCGTAGGCGAGTTGGTCGTCGGTGAGGAGCATCGCGCCTCAGTCGCTCGTGCCTTGGTCCTTGGGTAAGTTTTTCCCGAGATGCCGTTGCAGGCAGGCTCCGAGGTTGTTGGGGGCGCGGGTTCCGGCGGAGAGCAGGCGCGAGGCGGTCAGGGTGCAGAACACTTTGGGTAACATCAGGCGGCACTTTTCGCGCAACCAGCCGCAGTCAAAGCGGGCGTTGTGGATAATCACTTCGCCGGTGGAGAGCACCACGCCCAGTTCGGCCAGGTCGTAGCCGAGGGCGCGGAGATCGAGCACCCACGGGGCGGAACCGGCCACGGCCAAGGTTAGCAGGCGGATGTCGCCCCGGCGCGGATCCAAGGCGGACGCCCCGTAGGTTTCGAGGTCGAGGGCGACCGGCCCACCTTGCCCGGCGATGCGCACCGCGAGGTCTTCCAGGCAGGCGCGGTCGGTGAGCGGAACTGTCACTGTGGTCACTTTGGCAGCTTTCTCCCCCTGTTCTATATAGGGAGCGTTTTTTGCGTGAATCGATTCAATCGGATTTTTCGGAAAGAGGGTTTTCAAGTCTGACGGCAGGGCCAAAGTATCCAAAGTGACCAAAGAGCCAACTGAGGTTGATGGTTCGCAGGGGACAGCAATGGGGTGATTTACGGCGAAAAAGGCCTCGGTGTTGCCGCCTTCGTCGGTGGGTTTGTCCTTGGAGAATTTGTAGTTGTAGCGGGTGGAGCGTCCGGCGCTGGTGTCGGCCACGAGGCGGATTCCACCCAATTCGCGGCCGACATACTTGGAGAGGATGTGGCCGAAGCGCATCTGACCGGAGCGCTCATCGAGGGCGATCCAATCAAACAGCTCCGCTCCGATTGCCGCTGATCGGATCACGTCCGGTTTGATCCAGGCGTCGGGATTTTGGGCGTAACCGATGCCAAAGAGGATTTTCATGTCGCGGGTCTCGGTGTCGCCACCAACCGACGATGTCTCGGATTGGTCTGCGAGGCAGGGGTTGCCGAGGTTGTTGGCGAGCATGATGCCGCCGACGATTTCACCCCAGGCGGGAAAACTGGTGAAAACGGTCGGGCCGTTGGGCTGACCTTGGCGATTCCATTCGCGAACTAAGGCGGCGAGCGCTGAAACCAAGTCGTCGCGGTGGGCGCGTACCCAGCCTTTGAGGTCGTTGCGCGAAAAGGCGCGGCCGTTCGGGTTCTCTTCAAAGAAGGCCAAGCGGATCTTGCGAGCGCGGCCGGCAAAGTCGGGCGTGTAGGTGAGGCCGATGTTGGCGGAGAGGGAAAACTCCAGCTCGTTGCACATCTGGATCTGCTGGTTACCGCCAAGCACGCGGTCGGACCAGTGTTCGGCGGTGGTGATGTTTTCCAGGACGTCGGAATTCAAAAACCCACGACAGTTGGCGAAGTGCATGCGGCGCCGACCGGCGATGAGGGCGGTGGTGATTTTCTTGCGCAGCTCCTCCGAGTCGGCGGAGACGGGGGCGTCCTCGGTGTCGGCACCGTCAACAATGAGGGCGATGCAACCGGCGAGGTAATCTTTACCGGCGCGGGGGCGGTTGGCCTCGTAGATGATGACCGGGGTGCGGCAGGACCAACGGGGAAACAGGCCGCGGCAAAACGGCGTGAGCATGGCGGCGATAGCGTGGACAATCGACTGGTGGTCGCGGAAGCAGAACTCCTTAAACAGCTCCTGCAACCAGTGGCGGGCCTCGGTCGGCGACATGTCGCGGATGTGCGGGGCGTGCTCGGGCAGGTAGGATAAAAAGCGGGGATCGTAGCCGCGTCGGGGCATGCCGAGGGAGCCGTCGGGCAGGCGGATCGGCAGGGGGACGGTGAGCAGTCGCTCGATCAACGGGAGGTGGTCGCGCAGTTCGCGGGCTTCGATTAGAACGCCGGCCTGTGCGGCGTTGAGGCTCTTGGTGGCGAACTCCAGTTGCTCGTCGCCCTCAGGGGTTTTGACCGGGAGGAGGACGCCGATGTCGGCCCAGCGCTCGACCGAGGTGATGGCTCGGTTGGGTTTGAGCGGCTGGAAGCGCACCCGGTCGCGGGACTCGGGCTCGACCTCGACGATGAGGGTGGATTTGGAAAACCAGTGTTCGCGCGAGCTCAGGGCCTGCCCGACCTCGTCGGCGAAGGTGGAGTCGGAGCGGTTCAAGTTGGACTGCAAGACGCGGGGGCGGCCGCCGCGGCCCAAGCTGCCAGGCGACCAAACGCGCTGCAGTTCGCAGTGGTCGTCGACGCAGCCCGGCTCTTGGGATTCGCACCACGCCAGCAGGTTTTCGATGTCTCGCTCGGCGCAGTGGGCGTGCAGGCACTTGAACCCGGGCATGCGGCCGGGGTTGTGCCAGTAGGCGGTTTCACTGGAGGAAGGAGCCCATTGCTTGCCCTCGTCGCCATGCTCGGCGTGCCACGGGCAACGTAGGGAGTGCTGGTGGTTGTCGGCATTGAGCACCGTGCCCGCGAGGCCGCGCGCTTGCATGAGCGGTTCGAGACGGAGGGTTTTGAGGTCGCCGCGGTAGGCGAGTTTCCAGTCGGAGGGTTTGCGCAGGCGACGGCCCTTGGAGGCGGGGGCGCCGTGGATGATGGTGATGGCGGGCTCGTTGGAGGGGATGCGGGCGTCGGCGGGATCGGCGTTGGGGTCGGTGGCTGCGTGGGAGTCGGGGGAGGCGCTGGCGGGAACGGAGGCGTGAGTGTTCGCGGCAGACGGGAGGCGGAAGCCGAACCACGTCGTGAGTTGCTCCCAGGTGACCTCGGGAACGGGACCGGTCACCTCCCAGCGGTAGGTGACGCCACTGGGGTGGACACTGGGGGAGATGATCACGTTTTGGCGCGGGCAGAAATAGAGCTCGGCGGTGACACCCTCGGCCAAGGCGGGCGCAACGGGGTAACCACCGCTGGGCAACTTCCCACTGGTGGTACGGATGGATGGGAGGTCGCGGCAGAGGAAGTGGAGGTGGGCGCCGTTGGCGGTGCGTTCGCGGGGGACGGCGGCGAGGTGCGGCTGGCGGGTTAACCAAGCGTGGACGCTTTCGCCGCGGTCGCGCTTGGCGTCGAGGTCGACGACGACGTGGGGCGGACGCGGGGCGAGGCCGGCATTGGCCTGACCGGCGGGGCCGAACTGGCGTTCGAGCTCGGCCCAGGTGACACCGGCGCGGGCATCGGTGACGAGTTTGGGCTTTTTACCACGCTCGCGGGGGCTGCCCTCGGTGTGGCCGTAACAAGGGTGGATGAGCCAACCGCATTGGTCGCGGTAGAAACGGGCCGCCTCGAGGCGGGAGAGCGTGTTGAGGTGGTCGGGAATGACGAGGGACGGAGCGGGATTCATGGGCGGTAGGCGGGCGGGCGGTTGTGAAAAGAGCGGCTGTCAACGTCGGCTAGGCGTGCCGAGGCCTGGGCATGGGTGAGGCCGTAGCGGGTCCAGAGGTCGGCCAGGGCGGCTTCGGTGCCGACGTCGAGGAGTTGGCGCTGGTCGGCGAGGTCGTGCGACGGCCACGTCGGGGAGTCGGTGAGCGCGTCGAAAGTGAGGGAAACGGGCATGGTGGGGGCGGTAGTGGTGGGCGTTACCCGAGGGGCCAGGCGTCAAGCGCGCGGGGCGTTTACCAGTAGGGAAAGGCGGGCTTTCCCTACTGTTTGGCGGCGGTGAGGCGGGTACGTCCGGTGGGGTGGGATTCAAAACGATCAGTAGTGATCGTTTTGACTGGTTAGCCGCGGGCGGGGATTTTGAGTTTCGTGCGGATGTGCACGGCGACCTCGGCGGGGTCGTAGTAGACGAAATGGCCAACGCGGTGGTGCGGGAGGCGGCGCAGGCGGGTCCATTCGCGCAGGGTGCGGATGGACGGCTCGTGATCTTTGGGGAAGATGCCGCAGGTGCGCAGACCGACGATGTCGGTGAGTTGCGCGTTGAGGCAGGGGGCGGAAACGGTAGTTGGGTTCATGCGCTGAATACCGGGTGTCAACTGACGCGAAATGGGCGGGCTGAGGCGGATGGGCACAAAAAAGCCCGCTCCGGTGAGGGGGCGGGCGGGCGCGGGCGGCGCCGGAAGTCGACGCAACGCGACTCCACGCTACTTTGGGGTCAATCGGAGGGGAGCGAGTTTGCGGATTCGCATCCTTTCGACGCGATGAGATTGAATGCTACTTTGAGGTCGCTGAGGTGCGGCACCGAAGGGGCAAAACGGACACATGTGTCCGTTTTCAGCTGGTTTTGGTGGTCATTATAAAAATGGGCAGGATTGGCGGCCGGGGGAAAACGACACATGTGTCGTTTTTGGGCCGGGACGCGGAGGGTGGACAGGGACGAATCGGGGTACAAATATGTCACAGTGACCGATTTGAGGGCTGGTGGTTTCGAACGGGCAATGGGGCCGAGCTGGTAGGGTCGAACCCCCAAAGTTGTCAGTTGTGACCGATTTCCGGTTTTAACGGGCTGGCTGGGCCTGGGTTGGGTGCCGGCTAGGCGGCGATTGGCAGTGGGATGCTGGGTGTCTGGGCATCGACCGCCGGGCAGGCGGACGCAGTCAGGGCGGTGGGCGGGGCCGCACTTGTTACCGTGGCGGGCGCTGGTGTCGGCAGGATGGCGAAAAACTGCTCGGCCTCGGCCGGGGTTTTGAGGTCGAGGTAGTGCTTGCGGATGATGCTTTCGGAATTACCCGCCTGCAGCGCCGCCTCGCCCATGGAGCGGTATTTGGCGACGTGCATAGAAATGAACGTGTGCCGCATGATGTCGTGGGAAAGGGCGAACTTTTTGGCGATGCCGCGCCGCAGGTTGGTGGCGTTCTTGGGGATGATGGGAAAGCGCGAGAGCGGATAGGCGCGCAGCCAGGCGGCGAGGTTGGGTTGGATGGTGACGTTGCGCTTCATGCGGACCTTGGACACCTCGGGCTCGATCATAATTGCGCTGGTTTCGAGGTGGACGCTTTCGGGGCGGAGTTTGGAGATTTCGCCGACCTCGATACTGGGGCGGATGCCGGCAAACAGGCAGAGGCAAAAATAGGGGACAAACACGCCGCCCTCAAAGGTTTCGATATAGCGCATGAGCTTTTCACACTGTTCGGCGGTCAGGGTCTTGGCTGAGCCGCGCCGGTGGCCGATGCGCAGGTGCGGGACTTTTTCCAGTGGGTTAACCACCAACCAGTCCTGGTTGTAGGCGTATTTGAAAAAGGTGTGAAGGACGCCACGGCGGTTGTTGAAGGTTTTGGGGCTGGCGTTGCCACGGTGGCAATGGGCGGCAACGGACTCGCGGGTGAGCTCCGAGAGCATTTTTTCGGGAAACGCTTTTTTGAGGGTTACGAGGCGAACGCGGATGTCCTTAAGCTGGCTGAGGGATAGCATGCCGCGGTCGTGTTCCTGTTGTTTGGTCGCGAGGTAGGCGGTGGCGGCGTCGTCGATGGTGATCTCGTGTTCTGGGGCGCGGTAGTGGGCAAAGGCGTAATCGAGGTAGACGGAGAGCGGCTTGGGTTTGTCTGCGAGGCGGCGGATCGCGGATTCGCAATCGCGGAGCTGATCCTCGGATAGAAAGGTGGAGGCCAAGCGGACTCCCGCTGCGGCCTGGGCGGCTTTGGCTTCGAGGGCGGCCCTTTCGGCGCCGGCCTCCTCGCGGGTTTTGAAGTTCTTGCGGAAGCGGAGGCCGTGAAGCCAACCGGAGACGCGCCAGGAGGTCACGCCGTTGCGGTTAACGAACCGGGTGACGTCGAAAGAAGTGTCGGGCATGTTTAGGTTGCCACGTCAACTGGCAACCTAGGCGACGTCTTCAGCTAAGTTGCTTAATGCAAGCGACTTAAGTGGTGCGGGCAGAGGGAGTCGAACCAGTTCCCTCCTTGCTGACTAAGGTGCTCTAAAGCACGGACTTAGTTGATGGTTAGTTATTTATGAAGTGAAGAACAATGCAGGTGAATGCAGCTAAAGGATGCCCAAAGCAGGTGTTTGGTCAACCTTTGGGCAACCTAAACTGAGGGGTATGACTCAATGTATCCATGTAACGTCACGACCCCGTCAGCCCCGACCCCGTCAGCCCCCCATTTCAGCCCGCCCAACAATTAGGCACCATTACGAACAGATGAGGCAAACGACTTCGATTTGCTCGGTGCAATGGCATACGAAAACGTGATTTGATCGACAGGGCACCCGTGGCCACGGCTTTGAATCTTTTCGATCTTTGTCGCTAGAAAGTAGCCGTCCTTGTTTTGCCAGATCACAATCTCGCCGAGTTGAGGCATGCGGTAACGAGACGACGTGTCGTAGATTGAAGCGTCTCCTACTTCCGCTATCTCTTTGATGTCAGGCGCAATCGAGACGCTTCGAATAGTCGGCTGACCAGAGAGTGCATAGATCGAAGTGTTGCCACCTCGAGACCAGGCGGTTTCGAATGACATGGCTCCCGCACCCAGTACAAATCGACCGTTGTTGTTTGAGTAATCGAAACACACGCTACCTGCCTGGGATGGAGAAACGTAGCGCTCTGGACTGAATGATACGTGGGGTGCCGTTTGTTCCGAATCAGTTAAAAATGGATTTTGGCCAAGTGCCGGACGGGGCTTGATCTGTTGACCATGAATATCACCGATCAGCTCCGCATATTTCGCCTCGTACGTAAAGTCGTTCCGGAAGTCGATATAGACGCGCGACCCAAGAAATGTAGGGACGGGTGGCACGAGGGCATTGGCTCGGATAATCGGGACTATTCGATCTGTCGAGATGTCGTGCATGAGCTGAGCAGTGAGAATCATCTTCTCGTATCCAACTCCACCACGGCCTGCATTGGCCTTTGAAACATAAGCATCCGTGCAGACTACCAGGACGCGATGAGCGCCCGTCAGCCCCATCTCCATGAATCGCGGGAGATCGCTTCCCAGCGTTAAGTCCCACTGATCAAGTACAACATCGACCCCGTTGGCCATTAGTCGGGTGGAGAGCCCGAGCACCCAGTCTTTGTGCGACTCACTGTCGTGCGAGTAAGAGATGAAGACTTTGGGTGGGGGCTGTAACATATCGGCTGGATAATTCTAGGGTTGGCGTTCAGCGATGCCCCTGCACGCGAATTGGTATCCGTTATAAACATGGGGGGCCATTGGCTGTAGTGATTGGCGGGGCGCCGTGATGTTCATTATTAGTGGGATGTATCAGCCTGTTCTCTAGACTTTAACTTTAAAGCCGTCAGCGGAAGCCGAGTTCTCCAAATCATTCTTAATCCATCGTAATAACATGATCACTTCATCGGCCAATACCCTGTAGTCCTCACCTCCGATTTGGAGGTAAGCCCCATGTGCTATGCAATTTCTGACTTTCAATAAACTAATGTCAATGAAGTTGGCTCGTGACTCATACTTCGTGTAGTCAATACCAAGCGTAAGTACAATATTCTTAAAGACCACGGAACTCAAATTTGACTCCGTGTCTATGCTGTTGGAGATAAGAATCTCGGCACGTTCATTCATTTTATTTCTAAAGAAATCCACAACCGCGATACTCACTTCAGCTTTTTTAGACAGGGCCATGTTTTGAATATGTCGCTTCGCGCCTAGAAAAACGAAGTTGCTTTTCAGTTCGTCAAATCGCAATCGTCTACATGAAACGTAAGCAATATAAATCTCAGCTGCATTTTTAACGAACCCTTCCCAATGTGCATAAAGAAGCGGAACGCCTGCTCTTATTAATGTTTTTTGGCGTAAGTCGGTTGTTGTCCGTACAGCGGACTTCAAATCAGCAATTTCCTTTAGTCTCCACGCGAAGTCCTTATCTAGCCTGTCCTGCAAATCAGTTATGGTGTAAACCTTCATTATGGCTTGAAAAACCCAGCAGCCATGGGAATGAGCTTGCTTAGCCTTGTTGTCCCCCGAATTCCAGCACCCGAATTCGCCTTAAATACTGGGTCTTCTGATAATGAAATGCATCGGCTGCGTATGAATTCAGCCGGGTCTTTTTCCGACAGAATTAAATCAATATTGATGGAGACGCCCGTTGCAACAACTTCAAATAGTGACATTAAAAATTGGCCCTTAAAGCCGCCTCCATCCCAACGCTTAAATGAGTTACCCCCTAGCGAAGCACTCAGGAGTTTGAATGTGGAATCAAAAATTTCCGATTCGTGTGCTTGCGGGTAGTTACAGTCGCTTG
The DNA here is from genome assembly GCA_945871005.1 of Opitutus sp. GAS368. Lineage (GTDB taxonomy): Bacteria > Verrucomicrobiota > Verrucomicrobiia > Opitutales > Opitutaceae > Rariglobus. The sequence goes on from CAMBUJ010000113.1 coordinate 10,725, forward strand.
CGATTGTAACTAGCGCGTCATCTAGGTACTCGTGCACATCAAGCCCCTGCTTGTATGGGATTGACCGAAATACTAAAAATCTAATAACTAACTCAGAGGCCATCTGTTTTTCAAGAGCCGTCTCTGTTTGATCTACCACCTTGAGGGTAAGCGACCGGTCGCGGTCCCCGGAGCGGTGATTGCGTAGGGACGGGTTTCTAACCCTGATCGTCACCATCTTTATTCCAGATGGTGACGGATTCTATTTATCGCCCCACGCAACCGCCCTCAGCCCGCCGGTTGCCAGTTTTTGGG
>CAMBUJ010000114.1 GCA_945871005.1 Opitutus sp. GAS368
CGTCAGGGCATGAACGAGTGGCAAACCCTCGCCGCCGTGCGCGCCGTCAATCCAGCGTGGATCGCCGAGCGCCGTCAGGACGCCCCACCAAGTCTGGAAGTGCCCGCAGAGGAGCCGTCCCCACTCACCCCTCCCTTGGCGTTCGAGGCACCCGCAGACGAACCGGAAGGGCTCGAGTATGCCGGATTTTGGCCGCGCTGCGGGGCCTACTTGGTGGACTTTTTTCTGTGGTGGATGGTCTGGCAGATTTTCGTCGGCATCGTGGGCACCGCCTATTTCCCTGAGGCCATGGCCATTGCCGCGCACGGGGCGGGTTATCAGCCGAAGCCCGAGGAGCTGATGGTGCTGGTGCGCTTCCTTGGCGCGGCCTGTGTGATCGGACTGGTCTGGTCGATCGCTTACGACGCGATTTTCCTGCTTCGGTTTGCGGCCACCCCAGGTAAGTTGCTCTTCGGTTTGCGCGTCGTTCAATCTGACGGGCGCCCGCTCGGCTTCTCGCGGATTATACTCCGTAGTTTGGCCAAGGCCCTCGTCGGCCTGACGCTGGGCATCGGGTATCTCATCGTCGCTTTCGACGAACATAAACGCGGGCTGCACGATTTTATCTGCAACACCCGGGTGATCAAAAAGCGCTGAGCGAAGGGCGGGTCAGCGCCGTTCGTCGCGCCGCACTCATAACAATGGCTGCAGCCAGCGCCACACCGTCTCCGCCACGAGGCGGTGGCCAGCGGCGGTCGGATGAAAGCCGTCAGGCAGGTTGAGCTCGGGGACGCCTCCCACGCCTTCGAGCAGAAAGGGAATCAGCGTGGCCCCGTTGGCCTGGGCCAGAGCGGGGAAAATCGCGGTGAATTCACGCGCGTAGGCCTCGCCCATGCTCGACGGCATGGTCATGCCGGCGAGCACCAGTTTTACCTTGGGGTTTTTGGCGCGAACTTTGTCGATCAAGGCCTGAAGGTTTTGCGAGGCGAGGGACGGCGCGAGTCCGCGCAGGCCGTCGTTGCCGCCGAGTTCGAGCACGAAAATGTCGACCGGGCTGCGTAACACCCAGTTGATCCGGCGCAGGCCGCCGGCGGTGGTTTCTCCGCTGAGGCCTGCGTTGACCACCCGGTAGGGCAGGCCGGCGGCGGTGATCTTTTGTTGGATCAGGCCGGGGAAGGCCTGGGTGGCGGCGTCGTCCAGGCCGTAGCCGGCGGTCAGGCTGTCGCCGAAAAACAGGATGGTTTTCGGGGCCGGTTCGGAGGCAAGCAGCCCGCTGATTAGAAAGAAAAAGAAAAAGTATATGCCGGGTTTCGTCATTTGCCTAAGGGTGGGGGGCTCGCTTTGTTCGCGTCCTTCGCATGAGTGAACCAACCATCCTGAAAGTCGAGAATCTCACCCAGGTGTATCCGACCGCCACCGGTCCGATCACGGTGTTGCAGGCCGTGAGTTTTGCCCTGGGCGCAGGCGAGAGCCTGGCGATCGTCGGGCCCTCGGGTAGCGGCAAGACCACGTTGCTCGGGCTTTGCGCCGGGCTCGACCGACCCTCGGCGGGCGAGGTGATTTTGGCTGGGGTGCCGCTGGGTGGTTTGGACGAGGATGCCCGCGCCCGGGTGCGCAACCAGCAGGTCGGGTTTGTGTTTCAAAATTTTCAACTGATCCCGACGCTCACCGCGCTAGAAAACGTTTTGGTGCCGCTGGAGCTGCGCGGGGAGAATGGGGGCGAGGCGGCGGCGCGCGCGTTGCTGGCACGGGTGGGTTTGGGGGCGCGCACCGGACATTATCCGATCCAGCTCTCCGGGGGCGAACAGCAGCGGGTGGCGTTGGCCCGGGCGTTTATTAACACCCCGCGGATTCTGTTTTGCGACGAGCCGACGGGTAACCTCGATGGCGCCACTGCGCAGGCGATGGTGGAGCTGATTTTTGGGTTAAACCACGAGCAGGGGACGACGCTGGTGCTGGTGACGCATGACTTGGACTTGGCGAAGCGCTGCGGGCGTGTCCTGCGCCTGCGCGACGGGCGGGTGGTGGAGTAGGGAACCGGACGGAGTTTTGGCCCACGAAACACACGAAACTACACGAAATGAAAACTTCCCCTGACCTCATCCTCGCTGACGAATCGTATAAAATAATCGGAGCATGCTTCGAGGTGTATAAAGAAAAAGGCTGCGGTTTTTTGGAAGCCGTTTTCCAAGAGTGCCTGGAGTTGGAGCTTCGGTTACAGCGTCTTCCATTTGAGACACAGAAAGTCATTCCGCTCACCTACAAGGGACTGCCAATGGTGCAGACCTATAAGGCCGATTTGGTCTGCTTCGGGAAAGTTCTAGTCGAATTGAAAGCGGTCTCGGAACTCGCCGACGAACATCGTGCGCAGGTGCTCAATTATCTTCATGCCACCGGGTTTCGACTCGGGCTGCTGGTTAACTTTGGCCACTATCCCAAATTACAGTGGGAGCGGATCGTGGTCTGATTTTCGTGTGATTTCGTGTGTTTCGTGGGCAACCCAATGAATTTTATTCTTCGCATGGCTTGGCGGGATTCCCGCACTTCGCGGCGGCGGCTCGCGCTGTTCTCGCTTTCCATCGTCCTGGGCGTGGCCGCCCTCGTCGCCATCGGCTCGTTTAGCGCCAACTTGCGCCGCGCCATCGACGACCAATCCAAGGCCCTCCTCGGCGCCGACCTCGCCGTCAACGCGCGCTCCGCCTTCTCCCCCGAGTCCGAGCGCTTCCTCCAAACCCTCGGGGGCGAACAGTCCCGCGAAATCACCTTCTCCTCGATGGTGGTCTTCCCCTCCGCCGGCCAACAGACGCGCCTCGTCACCGTGCGCGCCCTGGCCGGCGGGTATCCGTTTTATGGGGAGGTTAAAACCACTCCGGCCGACGCCTTCGCCCGGCTGCCAGCGGGCGATGTCGTGGTGGTCGAGGACACCCTCCTGCTTCAGTTCGGACTCAAGCCGGGCGACCCGCTCAAACTGGGCGAAAAAACCTTCACCATCGCTGGCGGACTCACCCAGTTGCCGGGCGACTCAGCAGCGGTGGCCACCCTCTCGCCGCGCGTGCTTGTCGGGCTGTCGGCGTTGGAGGAAACCGGGCTGCTCGGCCGCGGTTCATTGGTGCGTTACCGCATGTTTTTTAAGCTCCCGCGCGAGCTGTCGGTCGAGCGTCTGGTCGCTGAAAACCGCGAGCGTTTTGCCCAACTGCGGCTGGGCGTGGACACAGTCGAGGAGCGGCGGCGCGAGCTCGGGCAGGCGCTGCAAAACGTGCAGGGATTTTTGAGTCTGGTCGGGTTCGTGGCGCTGATACTCGGCGCGATCGGGGTGGCCAGCGCGATCCACGGGTATGTACGGCAAAAGATTACCACGGTGGCCGTGCTGCGCTGCCTGGGCGCGAGCGCCTGGCAGAGTTTCGCGGTGTACCTGGTGCAGGGGTTGGCGCTCGGGTTGTGCGGCGCGCTGCTCGGCGCGGCGCTCGGGGTGGCGGTGCAATTCGCGCTGCCATCGCTGGCGCGCGGCCTGTTGCCCTTCGACGTGGACTTTTTCGTCTCTTGGGCGGCGGTCGGCCGTGGGCTGGTGGCGGGGGTGGCGGTGGGCGGGCTGTTCGCGTTGTTGCCGCTGCTGACGGTGCGCCGGGTGTCGCCCTTAGTCGCGCTGCGTTCGGCGTTCGAGGAAAAGGCCGGCCGGGGTGATCCGCTGCGTTGGCTGGTTTTTGCCGCGATCCTCGTGGCGGTGGGCGGCTTCGCGGTCTGGCAGACCCAGCGCTGGAGTTGGGGGCTGGGTTTCACCGGGGCGTTGCTGGCGAGTTTCGGCGCGCTGGCGGGAGCGGCACGCGGGGTGGCCTGGCTGGCGCGGCGCGGGGTGTCTCGGCGTTTCCCCTACGTTTTGCGGCAGGGCGTGGCCAACCTCCACCGGCCTAACAACCGCACCGTCCTCCTGTTGCTCTCCCTCGGGCTGGGCACGTTTTTGCTGCTCACGCTCACCCTGACCCGCGAGACCTTACTCGCGCAGATGCGCTCCTCGGCTGATGGCACCCGACCCAACCTGCTGTTTTTCGATATTCAGGACGACCAGTTCAAGCCGCTTGGCGAGTTGCTCGCGCAGCAGAGTGTGCCAGTGCAGGCGAGCGCGCCGATCGTGACCATGCGGCTGCGCAGCATCAAGGGGCGGACGGTCGAGGCGTTGCTCAAGGATGAGGGGGTACGCATTCCGGCGTGGACCTTGAGGCGTGAGTACCGCTCGACGTTCCGCGGCGAGTTAACCGCCACCGAGAAGGTCACGGCGGGCACGTTTATCGGCCGGGTGGAGACGAGCACGGCGGTGATCCCGGTGTCGGTCGAGGAGGGGCTGGCGCGGGACATGCAGATCGGGCTGGGAGACGAGTTGGAATTCGACGTGCAAGGCGTGACGATGGCGGCGCGGGTGGCGAGTCTTCGGCGGGTGGATTGGCGGCGGATGTCGCCCAATTTTTTTGTGGTGTTTCCCGAGGGTGTGCTGGAGGCCGCGCCGAAGTTTTATGTGGTGGCGGCGCGGGCGGCCGATGCGGGTGAGTCGGCGCGGGTGCAACAGGCGGTGGTGGCGGCCTTCCCCAATGTTTCGGCGCTGGACCTGGCGATGGTGGTGAAGACGGTGGACGGGATTTTCGCCAAGGTGCAATTCGTGGTGCAGTTCCTCTCGTTGTTCACAGTGGCGACCGGGGTGATCGTGCTGGTCGGGGCGGTGGCCAACGGGCGGTTTCAGCGCCTGCGCGAAAGCGTGTTGCTGCGTACCTTGGGGGCGTCGGGCGCGCAGCTCGTGCAAATCCAGCTGGTGGAGTACGCGGTGTTGGGGTTGCTCGGCGCGCTGGTGGGCGGCGGGCTGGCCTATGGGGCCAACGCGGCACTGGCGGTGTGGGTGTTTAAGGCGCCGGTGATCCTGCCGCTGGCTCCGTTGCTCGGTGCGGTCGGTCTGGTCACGGTGATCACCGTGTTGGCGGGCGGCTGGACCGGGCGCGGGATCAGCCGCCAGCCGCCGCTTGCGGTGCTGCGTCAGGAGACGTGAGCGCTGCGGTCCTTGCCGCACAACCTACGTATACCGACTCCTTGGCCTGACTTGTTTAACGGAGAGTTGCGATGATCTCAGTCCCTAGGCAGCACGGGGCAGATCCTCACATGGCTACATGAGCCAACAACAAAAGGTGAGATTGCATAATGTAGCCATTTAATGTCCCGGCCCCATTTTCAGCGCGGCGAGTAGTCGGGCCGCGGTGCGGAGCAAATCGCATCCCAAAAAAAGGCGGCCCCGTGAGGAGCCGCCCTGAAAGCCTGCAGTAATCAATAATTTAGGCTCTGGCGTGATGGCGGCGGCGGTAGAAGGCCAGACCGAGCGCACCGAGGCCGGCAAGGGCCGCGTAGGTCGAGGGCTCTGGCACAGCGGAAGCCGAGGTGACCTCGAAAATGCCAATCGAACCATTGGCGTTGGTGCCTTCGAAGCCGACCAGCAAGAGGTTTTTCCCAGTAGTATTGCCGGTGGCACCGGCTGCAAGGAACAGCATGGACTCAGGGGAAATATAGGCCACCCCGCCTTTCTCATCATCGGTCAAGCCCGTGACCGGATTGAAATAACCTTCAATGAACACGTTTTCCAAGTCGGTGATATTGAATTGGAAAATACCGTTTTCGCGTTCGTTGCCTACAAAGACAAAGTCCTGCCCGCCGAAACTGCCAAAAGCGAGGGCCTCCGGTTCGGGCCCTTTGTCATCGGAGCGGGTGTCAGAATTGCCTGTCAATCCGCTGTTCATATTAAAGGACTCCGGATTGTGGGTGGCCACATACTGCTCGATCATGGAGTCGGAATCGAAGGCCAGCGCGCCGGTCTCGGCATTCCAGATCGAGAAGCTGCGAGTACCCAGCATCGTGGGGGTGTCGATATCACCATCCTGATCCGTGTCGCCGCGGTCCTTGAGGAGGTTAAGCCGACCGATGCCGGTGTTATTAACGATCGGATCCACCGCGGAATCGATGTTCGGGTTGGTGGTGCCGGCCTTATTTTGATCCGCAGCACGGAAAGTATCGCCATCGTCCCCGCGCGCATCGCCTTCGTTGGCGGTGACCAGGAAGGTGGTGCCGTTGCGCTCGAACTGGGTGATGGTGTCGGGCATTGGCATGCCGGCGACCTCATCGTTAATCGCAACCGCTTTACCGCTGCCATCACCGTCTTTGTCCGAGGCATCGATGGGTTGGGTGATGGTGCCGAGCAGGCTGATTTTTGTGTATTTGCCGGAGGCCAAGTCGAGGGTGGCGATGGCGTTGGCCTCTTGCAGGGTCACATAGGCGGTGGTGTTGCTGGCGGTGATGTATTCGGGCTCCACGTCGGCCGCGTTGGGCGTTTTCACCGTGAGCGTGTCGAGGCGGTTGTTGCGCAGCCCGTCCAGGGTTACGCCCGAGCCCAAGTTACCGGCGCTGAAGTCGTGGGTGCTCACCGCAGCATTGGTGAGCGCGCCCAGGGTGCTGGCGTAGTTGGACGAGTTAACCCCGGTGAGATTGACGACGCTGACCGAGCCGGGCCGAGCGAAAGTGCCGTCTGCGGTGGTGCTGACAAATTCACCCTCGTTGGCGATCAGTAGTTTGGTGCCATCGGGGGTGATGGTGACGGAGTCGGGATGATAACCGACATCGAGCTTCTTGAGGATCAAGCCGTTGCTTTTGTCGAAGATGGCGATGCGGCCGAAGTCGGTGACGGTCGTCGCAGTCGGGATCACGGTGGCGACACCGAAGCCGCGGGCGTCATTGAGCACGCTGGAAATGGAAAGCGTATTGGCGGCGGTAACGTAAACACTATTGAGGTCGACGGTGCTGGTGGCCGACAAGGTGGCATTTGCGCCCAGCGTGTAGGCCTGGATCGAGTGGCTGGCTGGGACTGCAGGTATTACCCCACTGGCGGCCTTGAAGACGGTTGAGTTGGTGGAGAGCAACGAGCCCTCGGCAAAGGAGATGATTTCGCCGCCATTGGGCAGGGCTACGCCAGAGAGAAACGAGACTTCGGCGAAAGCCGAGACCGGCAGCAGTGCGCACGAAGCGCCCACGAGGAGGGAGTTGAGTTGGTTTTTCATTACAAGGAATACAACCCCAACCACTGATTCGGTAATGCGCCACAACCCGATTGTGATAAGCATGTAACGCTGTAACGAAAGCGTCACACAGCGGCGTTATATTGATGGGAAAATCTATAACCTGCCGCCCGGAAGCGCCCGCGTTCTACTGGCGGGGCGGGTGGCGCGCGTGGCCTGCCGCGAGCTCACGCTCGGAGGCACGTACCGCGGCATTCGGACGTGAGCGCGGGGGCTTTTCACCCTTGCCAGCGCGCGCGGCGGGCTCGTGATGGGTTTAACCATGAGCCGTAACATCGTTACTTTTCACTACACTTTGCGCGATCCCCAGGGGCGCTTGCTCGACACTTCGGCGGGCGGCCAGCCGATCAGTTATTTGGAGGGCGCCGGCCAGATCATCGAGGGGCTCGATGAGGCGCTGCGCGGTGTGGCGGTTGGCACCAAACAGACCGTCCAAGTGCCCGCCGCCAAGGCCTATGGCGACCATGACCCCGCCCAGGTGCAGCGGGTGCTCAAGTCGCTGCTGCCCATCGAGGGTGAACTCAACCCCGGCGACCAGTTCCGCGCGGGTTCGGATCCGTTTGCCCCGATCGTGCGGGTCGTGGAGGTCGACGGCGACGACGTGTTGCTCGATGCCAACCACCCGCTGGCCGGCGTCGATCTGGTTTTCGACGTGGAACTCACGGCAGTGCGCGCGGCCAGTGACGAGGAAATCGCCCACGGCCACGCCCATCAAGAGGGCGGCTGCTGCGGTGGCCATGGACACGGCCATGGGGAATGCAACGGCGAAGGTCACGGCCACGGGGCCGGCGGCGGCTGTTGCGGCGGTGGCGAGGCTGGCGGCGAAGCCGGCGGAAAGGCCGGCGGCTGCGGCTGCAAAGACAAGGAGTGATCCCTCCCGGCGGCGGGGGGTGTGCCGGATTCCGAACGTAGCGGGAGCGCGCAGCGATTTCGGTCCGGGAACCCAACGACTCCGTCGTCAGGCTACGCACTACGGGCTATGCAGGCCGAGCTGGAGCTCGGCGTTCCATTTCTCCGGCTCCTCAAATCCGCTCGACCCGGCGGTACAGCCAGGCGCCAAAACTGATAAATAGCACCGGGGGCAGCCACATCATCAGGTCGGGCCGCAACGCCGGACTGCGGTCGAGCCAGCCCACCGCCACCGTTAAAAAGTAGTAACCGAGGGTCAGCAGCAGCGCGATGCCGAGGTTCGCCGAGGTCTCTTTGCGCGACACTTTGATCCCGAGGGGAATCGCCAACAACGCGAAGGCGAAAATCGTAAACGAGTTGGCCGCCTTTTCGTTGAGGGTGATCGATACCTTCATGCGCTCAGCCAACGGCGCCTGTTCGCGCTCCAGCTGCGCCTTGCGCTCAAGGAGCTCGCCGAAGGTCAACGCGCTCAACTTGCGCTGGACCACGCGGCGGCCGAACAGGTTGTCCAGGGGGATGTCGACGGCGACTTCGTCCATCGACACGAGCGAGTCGGTGTTGGCAAACAGCTCGGGGTTTTTCGGGTTACGCCGGTCGGAGAAGGTGTTGAGCAGGCGCACCTTCATCACGTTGAGGTCGTCGTCGTAGTCGATCCGCCCGGATTGCGCGCGGAGGAATTCGGTCACGCGTTTCTCTTTGTCGAGGCGCCACAGCCAGACGTCGCGCAGTTCGCCGCCCTGCTTGTAGCCGGCATAAACCACGAAACCGGGGAAATCACGGATGAAGGTTTTTTCCACGATGATGCTCAGCGGGTTTTGCCGCACCGCATCGTTGACCGTGCTGCGGTAAAGGGTGCGCGCCAGCGGCATGTAGTAAAAGTTCAGCCCCAGCGTCACGATCACGCCGAGCGTGGCCAGCAGCAGGATCGGCCGGGCGACGAAGCCGATGCCCAGACCCGCGGCGCGCATCGCGGTGATTTCCTGCTGGGCCGACATGCGCCCGAGCACCAGCAGCACCCCGGTCAACATGCCGATGGGCAACGCGTTAACGCTCACAAACGGCACCAACAGGGCGAGCAGTTGCAGGAAGGTGCCGGTGGTGAGTTGCCCCGCGAGCAGGTAGCCGAGCAGGTCCTTGAAGGCGTTGCCAATGATCAGCACGAAGCTGAAGACCCCCGCTGCCACCGCGCAGGCGAAGACCACGCTTTTGAAGATGTGGCGTTGGAGCAGGTTCATGTTTAATCTGTAATTCTGTTAATTCTGTCTATCGACTCGCATTCCAAGCATGAAGTTTACGCCCGCCAAACCGCCGCTCACCGGCGAGACCCTCAATTCCCTCACCGCTCGCCTCAAGGAGAAGGGCGAACCGGCGTTCCGCGCAAAACAGATTCTGGAGTGGGTTTACAAAAAGCGCGCCCGCACCTGGGACGACATGACCAACCTCTCCAAGCCCCTGCGCACCTGGCTGGACGAGACTTTTGAGCTCATGCCCGCCTCGCTTGTATCCGGTAAACAGTCACTGGACGTCACCGACAAACTCCTGCTGGAGATGGGCGACCGTTCGCTCATCGAGACGGTGATCATCCGCGTGCCGCAGGAGGGCGTGGGCCTTGATCTGTCGCGCAAAACCATCTGCATTTCCACCCAGGTCGGGTGTGCCATGGCGTGCGCGTTCTGCGCCTCCGGTCTGGCCGGACTCAAGCGCGATCTCAACGCCGGCGAGATCGTCGCCCAGCTCCTTCAGGTTTGCTACCGCGAGGATGCCCGTACGCCCCGCGCCCGCATGGAGTTGGCGTCCTTCGACAATATCGTGGTCATGGGCATGGGCGAGCCGCTCGCCAACTACGACAACATCATCCGCGCCCTCACCATCGTAAACGCCGAGTGGGGACTCGGGGTTGGCGCCCGCCGCATCACCCTTTCGACCAGCGGGCTGGTGCCGAAAATCCTCAAGCTCGCCGAGGAACCCTTGGGCCTGCGGCTGGCCATTTCCTTGCACGGGGCCACCAACGAGGTCCGCGAGAAAATCATGCCGGTCAACAAGGCCTACCCCTTGGAAAAACTGCTCCCGGCGATCAAGGCGTTTAACGAAAAACACGGCCGCATGGTCACGTTGGAATTCATCCTCATCGAGGAGATCAATGACTCGCTTGATCAGGCTGAAAAGCTGCGCGACATCGCCCGCGACCTGCATGCCCACGTGAACCTCATTCCCTACAACACGGTTGAGGGCCTGCCGTGGAAGCGCCCCTCGATCACCCGCCAGGAGCGATTCGCCGACATCCTGCGCGATGCGCGCATCTCCGTGACCCTGCGCCGCGAAAAGGGCCACGACATCGACGCCGCCTGCGGGCAGCTCCGGCTCAAAACCGAAAAAGACCGCGAGACCGCCAACCCGGAAGCCGGCGGTTGCCATGGGGGCTAACTGCTTCTTGCTGCTTTATCATTTTGTAACTGACCTGCGTGATCCCGTCTTAATCTATCTTTTTTCCGCATGAATCCTGACCGGCCCATCTCCGCCCTGTTTGCCGAAAAACGCCCGCTGCGCTCCCTTGAATTTTTTCCGCCCAAGGACGATGCCGGCGTCGAGGCGCTGCGGCAGACGGCGATCGCGCTGAAGGTCATTCCGTGGGATTTCGTGTCGGTGACCTACGGGGCGGGCGGCACCACCCGCGAGAAAACCGCGCAGGTCAGCCGCCTACTCAAGGACGAGCTGGGCTTCACGGTGATGCCCCATCTCACCTGCGTTGGCCACAGCCGTGGTGAGCTGACGGCGCTGGCCGACCAGATTTACGAGGGCGGTTTCCGCAATATCATGACCCTGCGCGGCGATCCGCCCAAGGGGGCAACCGAGTTCACGGTGGCGGCCGACGGGCTGCGTTACGCCAGCGAACTGGTGGCGTTGCTCAAGACCCGTCATCCCGATTTCTGTTTGGGCGTGGGCGGTTATCCGGAGAA
>CAMBUJ010000115.1 GCA_945871005.1 Opitutus sp. GAS368
GCCCAAAAACTGGCAACCGACTGGCTGAGGGCGGGTGGTTGGTTCGATAAATAGAATCCGTCACCATCTGGAATAGAAATGGTGACGATCAGGGTTAGAAACCCGTCCCTACACAATCACCGCTCGGGGGACCGCGACCGGTCGCTTACGTTAAACGCGACACCAAAGTCGCCGGATTTTTAACCGCGAAGACGATCCAAAGAAACGCGAATCGGATAAATCCAATTGATTAACAAGTAATACCAACGTCGCTTTGAATTTAGACTTTGGGAGGGACCGGCTCCGTCCGGTCCGTCGGGCAAGGACGACACGGAGGTCGTCCCTCCCTTATGTAAACAAAGTCTAAAATTATTTAGCTTTTAGTATAATTGCGCTATTCTTCGCGTACCTTCGCGAGCCTTCGCGGTTAAACGGATTGGGATCCGTTTTTGTGGCATCTGTTTTTTGTGGCCAATGGATTGAGAGGGGCGACCCACTGGAATCGTCGAGGAGCCCGACAAACTAAAAAAAGAACCAGGCAGTCAAAAGTTTGAACTACGACGCGCTTTTTTTGAGGACGTTTAAGGTATGTAAAGTTAAACATGCACAACCGCACCCCCAAAAGCCTAGAAACAAAAAGTTACCGCAGGGCCAGCGCCGCTCTGCTCGCCGCCCTCGTCACCGCCGGTCTGGCCTCCGCACCTTCGGCCCACGCATTAACGCAGACGTGGTCCAATGCCGCGGGTGGGGACTTCAACACCGTAGGTAACTGGACCACCACCGTGCCGGTGTCCACCGATACCGCGCTTTTTAATAGTGCGCTTTCCGGCAACGTCACCCTTTCGGCCAACGCCACTCCAGGTAGCCTGAATTTCGACACCAATGCCACCAGCTTCGCCCTCGGCACCCTTGGGGGCAACTCCCTCAAGTTTGCCAACAGCGGCAACCTTTCGGTACTGAGCACACTTACTGGCACGTCCAACACCTTTACGGTTAACGCGCCGATCGTGCTAACGCCCGCTTCTGCGACTACAGCGGGTGCCTTTACTATCCAGAATAACGCGACCAGCCCCACCAATACCCTAGTCGTGGCTGGCGGCATCTCCAGCGGAACCACCAGCAACACCACAACCCTCACCCTTGGCGGCACCAATACCGGCAGCAACACCATCAGTGGTATCGCCAATGGAAACGCGACCACGTTTGGCGTCACCAAGAGCGGTGTCGGCACGTGGGTTCTGTCAGGCGCCAACACCTACAGCGGCTTAACCCAGGTTTCAGGCGGTACCTTGGTGCTGAATGGCACCAATAGCTCCGCGGGTAACACCCAGGTAGGAGGTGGATCCGCCGGCACCCTATCCCTCGGCACGGGCGCCAATAACGGTCTCGCGAGCGGCACCATCACTTTCCAAAATGGCTCTATCCAGAGCAGTGACGCCAACGCGCGCACCATCAGTAACGCCATCTCCCTCGCCGGCACCGTTCCCTTCATCAATACCAGCGGCACCGGCGACCTCTTTTTTACCGACACCTCCACAGTTAAGCTGAGTAACGCTTCAGGCAAAGTCGTCCTTTTCAATATACTCAACACCAACACCACCTTCGCCCAGTCCTTTGCTAACGGCGACAACAACGGTGACCTACAAAAGATAGGCGCCGGCACCTTGATCCTCACCGGCGCCAGCACCTACACCGGCACAACCGAGATTAAAGCGGGCACATTGAGCGTGGGCTCGATCGGCAACACCACCAGCACCAGTAGTAATATCGGCGCGGGGACCAGCACCTTGCGGTTCAGTGGCGGCACGCTCCTCTACACCGGGGCCAACGCCGTCAGCGACCGCGCCTTCACCATCGACGCGGGGAAAACCGCGACGATCAACACCACCAACGACCTGACGCTGGCCGGAGCCACCGGCGCGGCGACAACCGGTGCCCTGACCAAAGCCGGCGCCGGCACCTTGACCCTCACCGGCACCAACACCTACACCGGCGCGACGACCGTGAACAAAGGCACTCTAGAGTTAAAGAATGCCGGTAGCGGCATCACTCAAACTCTTGGGGCGCTCACCCTTGCCGGGGCCGACGTTACCCTCAAATCCACCCAAGCCGGGTCCGGTACCCTGAGCACCACCTTCTCCTCGTTAACCGCACGTGCGGCCGGCAACACCGCCAATATCGTTTCCACCGGTGGCACCAACGGGACGGATAATAGCGTCAAAATCACGGGGCAAGCCGCCGGTTTCATCGACAAGGGCGTGTACTTTAATGGCGCGGACTTTGCCGCGATGGACGCAACCGGTTTCGTGCGCGGGCTTAACTACGGCACGGATACCAATGCTGCGGCTGTCAATGCGATCACGGCCAGTAAACACGTCAAACTCACTGCAACGCAGGCCAATCAGAACACCTTAACCCTGCTGAGTTTAAATCTGGTGGGTGACGGGGTGAACTACACGCAAAACGCAGCGCAGACACTCACTGTCCCCGGCATCATCAAATCCGGCGGCGGTTCGAGTACGATCAGTGGTGGCACCCAAATTACTATGGGTACCGAGCTGGTTGTCCGCACTGATACCCAAACGGACTCCTTGACCATCAGCTCGGTTCTCGCCCAATCCACCGGCGTACTAACTAAGTCAGGAGCCGGTACCCTTATTCTGAGTGGCACCAACACCTACAACGGCGCGACCAACGTCAACGGCGGCACGTTGAGCATCGGTAGCAATGTCAATCTGGGGGCGCAAACCACTGGAGCCACGTTGAACCTGAAAGGCGGCACTTTGCAGGCCACCAATTCCTTTGGGCTGTTCAACGGGACTGCGGGAACTAACAACCGTGCGGTGGTGCTGACCGACTCAGCGGGTTTTGATGTCACTGGAAGCAATACCCTGACGGTGGCGGGTGTGGTCAGCGGCACGGGCAGCCTGACCAAGACCAACACCGGCACCCTGGCCTTGTCCGGCGCCAACACCTACACCGGCGCGACCACGATCAGTGGCGGTACGCTGGCGATGGGCACCAACAATGTGTTCGCGGTTTCTAACTTCCAGCTTAATGGCGGTAGTCTCTCGGTCGGCACCTTCACCCAGACGACGGTCGGATCCCTCGATCTGACAGCGCTGGGCGGCTCGATCACCCTCGGCAGCGGCGGGGTGTTTGCCTTCGCCGACAGCTCTGGCAACGACTGGAACAGCGGTGCCTTATCGGTCACGGGCAGCTTTGTCAGCGGGAGCTCCCTGCGCTTCGGCACCAGTGCTAACGGCCTGACCAGCACGCAACTGGCGTTGATCAACTTGGGAAGCGGCCTGACCGCAGGTTTGGATATCAACGGCTTCTTGACCGCCTCAGCCTCCTCCGTGCCGGAGCCGGCGACCTATGCGGCCCTGGCCGGATTGGGCATCCTGGGCTTCGCGGTTTATCGCCGCCGCAAGACGAGCTAAGAGCTAGGAGCTGGGAGCTGGGAGCTGGGAGCTTGGAGCTGGGAGCTCATAGCTCACAGCTCACAGCTTCCGATTTTCCGCTTACCCCAGACCGTAACACCTCACCGCCGCGCCATTCAAAAAATGGCGCGGCGTTTTACTTTTACTATTCGCACTCGAATGCCCCCCGCGAATCCTACCTTCCGGGTAAAAGGTATAGTTGGGACAAATGGAATTTAAACTGCTTACTAATAGGCTTTTAGTTGAAAATTAAGCCGAACTTTAAAAGCCAAACAGCACACTTGCATCCAGCGCTTTCCGGCCAACCGCCTCACCACCAGATCGTTGATAAATAATAATTAAATTAAGCCTGATTTTATTTATTGAATAATTCCCAATCAGCCACTTGATTGAGTCTATAAGGATAAATAAAACATGGCATTAACTAATCAGAATAGTCCAATCAAGACGCTCGCCCTCCTTCCACGTGGGGAGCCGGTGGACACTGAACGCCTTAAAGAAATCGGCGTGTCTTCTGCCCTGGCTTCGTACTATGTGCGAACGGGTTGGCTTAAGCGACTAGGCCGGGGCGTGTTTATGTTCCCCAGCGACGAACTGACGCTCGCCGCTTCGCTAAAAGTGCTGGCCCGCGACGTCCCCGGCCTGCACGTAGGAGGGAAAACTGCGCTGGCGTGGCGCGGTATACGCCACAACGTCGGGCCGCGTGAGAATCTGACCTTGTGGGGGCGCGAAAGCCGCCCGCTGCCTGCATGGTTCAGCCAGCGATTCCCCTCACGCTATGTTGCCCGGAAACTTTTCGACTCCATGCAGGTAATCGAGTTTGGTCTCCAGACTTTGCCTGAGGCACCAGGCGGCGCGCTGGTCTCGGTGCCGGAGCGAGCCCTCCTAGAAATGTTAAGCGAGGTGGGAACTCCGCAGCAGGGACTAGAGGAAGCCCGCAATATAATGGAGGGTCTGCGGTCTCCGCGGCTCGACGTGCTCGGCACCCTACTTAAACACTGTCCGAGCGTTAAGATCGTTCGGCTCTGTATTCAATGGGCAGAGGAACTGAGCTTGGACTGGGCAGCAGAGGCCCGCCGCCTGGCTGGCCCGCGTGGACGGGGGCGCTGGCTTACCCGCCTGCCCGATGGCCGAACCCTTGTACTCAAACCCTGATGCATACTACCTACATAGAAACGGTTCGCCTGTTACTCGACGCCACCCCCGAGGTGTTTCGTTCGGGAATGTTCGCCATGAAGGGAGGGACGGCGATCAACCTCTTCGTGCAGGAACTTCCGCGTCTGTCCGTCGATATTGACGTCGTCTATGTGCCACATGACAGGCCGCGCGAAACGGCACTCGCCGAAATCGCCACCGAACTAAACACCATTCGCGACCGACTCCAACGCCGCGGCCTCGCCGCCGAGGTCATGGCCTCTTCCATTGGGGACGAAACCAAGATATTTGTCCGCCGGGGCCGCAACCAGGTGAAGGTGGAGATCAACCATGTATTTCGAGGCACGGTGCTGCCTCCGGAACGGCGCCCGCTGGTCAAAACCGCACGCGACCTGTTCACCGTGGACTTCAGCGTGCCGACATTAGCCGTGCCGGAACTCTACGGCAGCAAGCTTGTAGCCGCGCTGGATCGCCAGCACCCGCGCGACTTTTTCGATGTGCATGGGATGTTCCAGACTCAGGGCCTGTGCCCCGAGACGGTCACTTGCTTCATCGCCTACCTCGCCGGCCACAATCGTCCCGTGCATGAAGTGCTCTTCTCTCGCGACCTGGAGATGGAAACGGCTTTCGAAAACGAATTTGTCGGCATGGAACGATCCCCGGTCACGCTCGCAGAACTCAAGGCAGCACGAGATCGTCTGCGCCGCGAACTCCTCGTGGCTCTCACAGATAACCACAAGCGTTTCCTATTAAGCCTGGTCGCGGGTGAACCCGAGTGGGCGTTGCTGCCGATTCCCCACTTGGCGCAGCTCCCCGCCGTGCAGTGGAAGTTACAGAATCTATTGCGCCTCAAGAAGTCGAACCGCTCGAAGTTCAAGTCGCAGGCAGACGAGTTAAATAAGCGATTCGGGTAAAATCCGCCCCAGGTTTCCCACGAGGTGCTAACCAGCGCGGAATAAATGCACTTAAAATAACCATATTGATCTCTTTAAGTAGATCATTCGCTCCATCAAGCGCTCGCCCTCCTCAGCGAATTAATGGAATTACGCGCCCGTCCCTTTATCCACTTTGTTGTCTGCGGCGGCTCGTCCTTGATCGTCTTGGGACTGGTGCGGCGCACCGTCACCCGAGCGTAGATATCCTCGGCCAAGTGCAGTCTGACGAAATTGTTAGCCCTAGGCCGCTGCCAACCTGGTTCCTCACCGCCGCCCAGGACGTGCGCGAGCAACTCGGCCATGGAAACCTCGCTGACCAACTTTAAGGCTCAGCTGCGCGAGGCGCTCAGCTCTTTTCTGTGGAGGCAATGGTCGGCGCTCGGCGTTTCCGGCCATGCGAGTTCCACCCCTGATCCGTGGTCAATCGACCCGGAGGCGCTGCTGCTTTTTTCAACGGTTGTCGCCCGGCAAGATGCCCGCCTGTTCGACGAAATTTTAGACTGGTTACAACTCAACGCTGAATCGATCAACCTCCAGCGCCTTTCGCGCATGCAAAAGGATCACGGTCTAGGTGAACCCACGGTACTCGCCGCCATCGCGGCTCAACTCACAAAAAACAAGTCACACCCCAAGTGGCGCACAATCGCCACGCGAACCACTGTCCTACCAATTGCCACCGATCCGCGCCCGCTTTTTTCTCACTTGCCGGTGCTCGGTCGGGGCGACGAAACGTGGCTTGCCTGGGGTTGGCAGCGACCACCAGTCGAACTGCGCGGCTTGAGCCAACCCCCTCAGCCCGACAGACCCGCCACCTTCCTTTTTAAACTCAGAAATCTCTTCGGACTGCAGACCCGCGCCGAGGTGATCGCCTGGCTCCTTGCCCACGAAACTGGACACCCCGCCGAGATCGCAAGGGACACTGGATATTTTCGGGGCTCGATCCAGTCTGTGCTCAACGAAATGGCCGCCTCGGGCCACGTTTTTTCGCTCCGGGTCGGTCGTGAAAAACGCTTTGGAATCCGGCACGACGAATGGCGATTCTTGCTCACGTGGTCGGACGCAAAAGCATTCCCGCGTTGGCTACCGTGGGACTGCGTTCTAGCGCTCCTCCAGCGGGTTCATCTCATGCTGGAGAACCCAAGGTTCGAAGGCATGTCTTCTGCGGTGCAGGATATCGAACTTAACCGGGTACTCGCTCCTGCCCTCGGGCCATTGACCAAGACCGGATACTGGCCCTCCCCACCATCCGGGTTGGTCGGTGAAAAATCTGTTTTGGCTCATGTCCACCAACTCAGGGGATTGCTCGCTCACCTACGAATCGAGTAGGGGGGGGACTGCGACCGATTGAGGCCAAGGAAAGACGGAATAGTTACGCCGTCAAAAACGGCTAGGAAAACAGGGCGACAAGTCGCCGACTAAATTTGGCCGAATACTGTCCCGCTTTGAGGCCATTACCGCGCGACTAGAAAAGGCTCCATTGAGTCGATTGGCATCGGAGAGGAAAGTGACGCGACTATCGGCAACGGAACGAGAACGAGTAAGATTAAGATAACGAGAACGATGAGGAGTTCGGAGGCACGTCAACTTTGCGATCGTTGGGCTGGCGGCATGAATCGTTTTCCCGCTCCGACTCGTTCTCAACCGCCGAATCCGCACGCCGCCCCACCTTGCTCCGTCCCCCTCAGCCGAACTCCTGCCGGCCTCGATGTAACACTCCGAAGCTCCACCGGAACGCCGGCACGATCTTGCCAAATGGAATAAAAACGCTTCCCTTTTGTCGCCATGCCGACGCTCGTCATTAAATCCGTCCCCACCAAGCTCCATGCGCGGCTCAAGCGTATCGCCGCCAGTCACCGCCGCTCGCTCACCCAGGAGACCATGCACCTCCTCGAAAAAGCCCTCCTCGCCGAGGAGGCTGCCCCGCTCACCGCCACGCGCGCCGGTCCGTCTTACTGGGCAACTCGTCCCCTCCAGCCCGCTTTCGCCTCCGCCTTGGCATCGGGGGCCTTTGCCGATGCCCAGGACTCCACCGCCGCCATCTCTGCGGAACGTGACGCGCGATGATCGCCGCCTATTTTGACACCGCTTACCTGCTCAAGCTCTACCGTCCTGAACCCGGTTCGGATGCCGTGCGAGCTCACGCCGGCCGAGTCGATGTGATCGTCTGCTCCCTGCATGGTCGCGCCGAACTGATCGCCGCCGCCCACCGAAAAGTGCGCGAAGGCAGCGCCACCGCCGCCCATGTGGACGCACTGCTCGCCCAGGTCGCCGCCGACCAGGCCGCCGGCGCCCTCGACTGGTTGCCCATCACCGCTGCCCACCTCGACCGGGTGACCGCGGTTTTTCGCCGCGCGCCAGCCTCCGTTTATTTACGCGCCGCCGACGCCCTCCACCTCGCCAGTGCGGCCGAAGCGGGCTTTGTCGAAATCTACTCCAACGACCGCCACCTCCTCGCCGCCGCTCCGCTCTTCGGCCTGCGCGGCATCGACGTGATCACCCCCTGATTTCCTTCCGGGCATTCCGTCATCCGCCCCAATCGTTCGCTTTCGCTTACTCGTTCTCACGCTCGTTTTCCGATGCCGAGCTGGAGCTTCGCGCTCCTCCGTACCGCCCCAATCGTTCTCCGGTTGCCGGTTGGCACCTCATGCATTCTCGCACGCTAACTGATTCTCTTATTCGTTTTCATTCGCTCACCCGTTTTCGCGCCGGCGCCGCGCGCCACCTTGCTTTCGTCCGCCCCACTTTTGGCCCTCGCCTGCGGTTCTAGCACGCTTTTGGGTTAACGTCCTTTCGACCATGCCTGCCGCCACCGCTCCCATCGCCTACTCCGCCCTCGGCCAACGCGCCCAGCCGCCGACCATCGCCCGCTTGATGGCGCTGATGCTCGAAAACCCCTCGCTACTTTCACTGGCCGCCGGGTTCACCGACACTCGCACGCTGCCCGAACCGGCGGTGCAGGCCGCGGTTGCCGCCCTCGCCTCCCGCCCCAGCGCCCCCGAACACCTGCAATACGGCACCAACCAGGGCCGCCCCAAACTGCGCGCGCTGCTCGCCGAGCGCTTGCTCGCCCAGGAAACCCTCGCCACCCCCGCCGACGTGGCGACCGTGAGGAAAAACGTTTTCATCACCAACGGTTCCCAGCAGGCGCTTTACCTCGCCATGCAGGTGCTCTGCGAACCCGGCGACATCGTGCTGGTGGACCGGCCCAGCTACTTCGTTTACCTGGAAATGCTCGCCGGGTTGGGCGTGCGGGCTCTCTCGCTGCCCGTCGACGCCGCCGGACACGTGGACGGCCCGGCCTTGCGTGAACTGCTCGCCGACTTGCGCGAGCGCGGTGAACTGCCGCGGCTCAAGGCGGTTTATTTTGTCAGCTATTTCTCCAACCCTTCGGCGCGCAGCCTCGAGGAAGCGGAGAAAACGCTCATCGCCGAGGCGCTCACGGCGGCCGGCGCGATCGTGCCGGTGGTCGAGGATGCCGCCTACCGCGAGTTGTATTATGAAACCCAGCACGCCGCGCGCAGCGTGCTGAGCCTGCCCGCCTGGGATGCCTTCCCCAAACTGTACCTGTCGACCTTAACCAAGCCGTTCGCAACCGGCCTGAAAGTGGGCTACGGGACGAGCTCGGACACCGGGCTGATGGAGAAAATGCTTCACGTTAAAGGTCACCACGATTTCGGTACGGCCAACTACAACCAGGCCCTGCTCGAAGAGGTCATCGACCAGGGTGGGCTCGACGCTCAGCTCGCCCGGATTCGCCCGGTGTATCTGGCGAAAATGCGCGCCCTGCACGCCGCGCTCGTGGCGGCGGGGCTGCCGGCGCTGGGCTGGCGTTGGGCGGTGCCGGGCGGCGGGCTTTACCTCTGGCTGAGCGCTCCGGCCGCGCTGGACACCGGCTTGGACTCGGCGTTCTGCCGGGCCTGCGTCGAGGCGGGTGTGCTCTATGTGCCGGGCGAACTGTGCTTCGGTGACGACGCCCCGAAGAGCTTCGTGCGCCTGAGCTTCGGCGTGCTCGGCGAGGCCGATCTGGCGGAGGCGGGCCGGCGCTTCGCCGCAGTGGCCCACCGCTTCGCCTAAAACTCAGTCGATCACCACGACCAGCGGGCGGTGATCGCTGGCCAGACCGACCTCGGGCGAATCGTGAATTCGCCCCGCCCCCGTGCGCACCCGGGGACGCAAACCGGGCGAAACCAGGATGTGATCGACGCGTGAATAGGAATCCTCGCGGCGATAAAAATGCGACCAGACATGCCCGCGCCCATCGGCTGCCGGCAGCCATTCCGCAATCGTCGTTTGGCCCCGGGTAAGGAGCGCCTTGGTCGGCCGGCTGGTGCGACTATCGTTGAAATCCCCCAGAATGATAAACGCGGCTGACTCCGGGCGCGGGAACCGGTTTAAAACCCGATCGCGAATCGCCACCGCTTCGCCCGTCCGTTGCAGCGCCGAGGCAGGGTCGTCGGCGCGCTCGGTGAAGCGGCTTTTGAGATGCGCGACAAACACGGCTACGTCGCTACCGGCCGAGTTGAGGTGGACCTCCAGCAGCCCGCGCTTCACCGGGGCGGCGGCCCCGAAATACTTAAAAGTCAGGTCTGTATGGTGGGTGACCCGCGTGAAGGGCTGTTTGGATAAAACCGCGATTTTGCGGTCGGGGTCGGCCCCGTTCAGCACGCTGGCGTAGGGGTAATCCAGGCCTTCGCTGCGCAGGTCGCGGCGCAACTCGGTGAGAAAGGGTTCGCCGCCCACCTCCTGCAAGGCGAGCACGTCGGCGTCGAGTTGACGAAGGACCTGGCGCAGGGCGGTTTTTTCGGCCTCAGGCTTCGGGTAATCTTTGCGATAAACGTCCTCCACCAGACGGTCGGCCAGGGTGTAATTTTCCAAGTTGTAGGTGGCGAGGGTCAGCCCGTGCGCGGCTGCGGACAGGCGCGCCGCAAGCGTCGCCCCGACCACCAGCAAGGTGCAAACAAGGACCCGGTACATACCGTGCAGACAGGCCGCGGGCGCAAAAGAGTCGCGCGGGGTGCACGACGCGAAATGCGCGTCCCGAAGCGGCGTTCAATCCGAGGCGTAGCGCGACGACGGAGTCGTTTCGATTCCTCGGATCGAAAGCGCTCCGCGCTCTCGCTACGTTCCGGAAGTACCCAGCGTTCCGAGGCGTAGCGGGACGACGGAGTCGTTTCGAGTCCTCGGATCGAAAGCGCTCCACGCTCTCGCTACGTTCCGGAAGTACCCCGCTTTCCGAGGCGTAGCGGGACGACGGAGTCGTTTCGAGCCCTCGGTTCGAAAGCGCTCTGCGCTCTCGCTACGTTCCGGAAGCACCCCGCGTTCCGGGGCGTAGCGGGACGACGGAGTCGTTTCGAGTCCTCGGATCGAAAGCGCTCCACGCTCTCGCTACGTTCCGGACAGCGTTCAGACCGCAGACGTTAACCCAACT
>CAMBUJ010000116.1 GCA_945871005.1 Opitutus sp. GAS368
CCGCCCATCGCTCCACCATGTGATCGACGCCCTGCGTTTCGCCCCCCTGCCGCCGGACAAGAACATACCCCATTATGTTGGTTTGTTTCGGAAGCTGCAGCCGCGTCTTTATTCGATTTCCTCCTCGCCTAAGGCGCACCCTGGGCAGGTGCATCTAACGGTCGGGGCGGTGCGTTACGAGATGAGTGGCCTCGCTCGCAAGGGCGTGTGCTCCACCTTCCTCGCCGAACGCGCCCTCGCCCACGGCACCGCTGGTGTGTTTGTACATAGTAACAACGCCTTCCGCCCGCCCGCCGACCCATCCCTGCCGATGATCATGGTCGGCCCTGGCACCGGTATCGCCCCGTTCCGGGCCTTTTTGGAAGAGCGCGCCGCAACCCACGCCTCCGGCAAAAACTGGCTGTTTTTCGGCGACCAAAAATCCGCCTCCGACTTCCTCTACCGGGAGGAACTGGAAGCGCTCCAGGCCTCCGGCTTGCTTACCCGTCTCGACCTGGCCTTTTCACGCGACCAAGCGGAGAAGATCTATGTGCAAACCCGCATGGTTGCCGCCGCAACCGAACTCTTCGCTTGGCTCGAACAGGGCGCGTATTTCTACGTCTGCGGCGACGCCAGCCGGATGGCCAAGGACGTCGATGCGGCACTCCACCAAGTCGTCGAGCGTGCCGGCGGTAAAACCCCAGAAGAAACCGCCGCCTACATCCAGGCGCTCAAGGCCGCCAAGCGCTACCAGCGCGATGTGTATTAGGCGGAAAAAAGTAGCGAGTAGCGGGTAGTGAGTAGTGAGCATGCCGAACCTCCGGACTACTCGCTACTCACTACTCGCTACCCGCTACTTCCGCCATCACTACTCGCTACTGCCCGAATGTCCGATCCCGTCCGCACGCTCATCGACGAACTCATCGAGTCGCAACGCCGCCTCGACACTCCCGTCGCGCGCTTCGCCGCCGCCCACGCTGCGGAGAACAACGCATCGGCTGGCTCCGGCGCTCGCGCCGGTTTGGGAGCCCAACTCATCCCTCTCTCCGCCCCCGGTCCTGGCGAACAGTACGCGTTCCAAGTCGATCTGGACTCCTGCACGGGGTGCAAAGCGTGTGTCTCCGGCTGCCATTCACTCAACGGTCTCGACGACGAGGAAACCTGGCGTGACGTCGGTCTGGTTTACGCCGGCGACTCGATTGCCACCCTCGCCCGGAACGCCGCTCCCCAGAACGCCGAGCTCCAGCTCGGCTCCGCCGCTTGCGCTGCACCTTTCGCCCAGACGGTCACCACCGCCTGCCACCACTGCGAAGACCCCGCCTGCCTCAACGGCTGCCCCGTGGTCGCCTACGAAAAGGACCCGATTACCGGCATCGTCGTCCACCTCGACGACCAGTGCATCGGCTGCAGTTACTGCGTGCTGAAGTGCCCGTACGACGTACCCAAATACAACGAGCGCCTTGGCATTGTGCGCAAATGTGACATGTGCCACGGCCGCCTCGCCGCCGGCGAAGCCCCCGCTTGCGCCCAGGCCTGTCCCACACAGGCGATCTCGATCGTCACCGTGCCGGTGACGACATCTCAGATATCAAATCTCAAATCTCAAAGCGCCCATCCAGCCACAGCTCCGAGCTCCGGAGTCGATGCCCGCTCTCAAATTTCAGATTTCAAATCTCAAATCGCGGCCAACTCGCCCACGTCGTCAGCCGCGACCGCGCTGGCCGCGCTCAGCGGGACGGACTCCGCCTACACCCGCCCGACGACCCGTTACGTTTCCAAAAATCCACTACCCGCCAGCCTGTTCGCAGCCGACGCCCACACCCTGCGCCCGCAGCATCCGCACTACGCCCTCGTTATCCTCCTGGTCCTGACCCAAATCGGCCTCGGCCTGCTGCTCAGCTCCCAGTTCCTAGCTCCCCGCTCCCAGCTCCCAGCTCTCAGCTCCCAGCTCCTAGCTCTCTTCGGCCTGGGCCTGTACGCCACCGGCTTGGTGGCCAGTATCGCCCACCTCGGCCAACCGCTGCGAGCGTGGCGTATCTTTCTCGGCCTGCGCACCTCCTGGCTCAGCCGCGAAGCCCTACTCTTGGGCGCCGCTTTCCCGCTACTATCCGCAATCCTTCTCCGCTCGGATTTAGCCCAAAGCCTGTTGGCGAAATTCGCCTCGCCGCTCCCGTCTCTGCTTCAACAGGCCCTCCAACTCGCCCCCCTGGCCGGACTCCTCCTCGCCAGTCTCGGGGTATTTTGTTCAGCGATGATCTACACCGACACCCGCCGCCAATTCTGGCGACTTCCCCAAACGCTCGGCCGCATGGGGGGCACCGTGGCGATCGCCGCCCTCATCCCGCTCTCCGCGCCCTTGGCAGCGGTCTCGCTGGTGGCCAAACTCGCGCTTGAACTGAATACCTTACGCGGAGGCAGCCCCTCGGCCCGGCTACAACGCAGCCTGCTCAGCCCGCTGGTGGCAGCCCGCCTCGTCATCGCCAGTTTAATCCTACCCACCTTATTCGTGGCCCCCGCCGGGGTCACCGTGGTGCTGTTCGCTCTGGGCGAACTGCTGGAACGCACCCTTTTCTTCCGTGCAGTGGATTCCCCGAAAATGCCAGGCCAGCCCACCCGTTAAATCCCTGCCAAGTCACCCGCCCCCCCCCGCGGTGCTGATTAAAAATTGCCACGCGGCGCGCGACAGCTACCCACGTGACATGACCCAGTTCCGGCCCTGCATCGACCTGCACGATGGCAAAGTAAAACAAATCGTCGGCGGCACCCTCCGCGACGACGGTCCGGGCCCGCGTGAAAACTTTGTCAGCGACGAGGCCCCTTCCGCCTTTGCCAACCGCTATCGCGCCGACCGCCTGACCGGTGGCCACGTAATCAAGCTCGGAAGCGGCAACGACCAACCCGCCCGTGACGCCCTCGCCGCCTGGCCCGGCGGGCTGCAACTGGGCGGCGGTATCACTCTCGACAACGCCGCCGATTGGCTCGCCGCTGGTGCCAGCCACGTGATCGTCACCTCCTGGCTGTTTTCCGCCGAGGGACGCTTCCAACCCGACCGCCTCGCCGCCCTCGTCGAACGCATCGGCGCGCAGCGCCTGGTGATCGACCTGAGCTGCCGGCGCACCGCAGCGGGCTGGACTGTGGCGATGAACCGCTGGCAAACCCTCACCGACCTCGACATCACCCCGGCCACCCTCGACCGGTTGGCGGGTAACTGCGCCGAATTCCTCATCCACGCCGCCGATGTCGAAGGCCTGTGCGGAGGCATCGACCGCGAATTAGTCAGCCACCTCGGCGGCTGGGGCGGTTGCCCAATGACCTACGCTGGCGGGGTCGCCAGTATGGCCGACGTCGGCTTGGTGGAAACGCTCAGCCAAGGCCGGGTAGACATCACAGTGGGCAGTGCCCTCGACCTGTTTGGCGGCACCGGCGTGCGTTACACCGACTTGGTGGCATGGAATCAGCGGGCGTAGCCACAAATTCCATTCATCTATCCACTAAAAACGATTCACGCCGATTCTAGCTCGGCGGAGTCCTCTTGGCCGGCGATCTGCTGAAGAGGAGGCTGCACACCGCCTGTCTCAGCCGCCATGCCCACTCTCGCCAACCTCCGCTCGTCGTTTGATCCCGCGCTGCTTCAGCTGCGTGCGCGCTCGGGCCCGATGACCAGCGAGTTGGTACGCCATCCCGCCGACCATGGCCTCGGGTTAGCGCAAACCCCCGCACGGCTCGCGCCCGCTTCCACGACGCAGTCTGTCTGCGGTTATTGCAGCACCGGCTGCTCGCTCACCGTGCACCGCGACGCCTCGGGCCAGGCGATCAACCTCAGCCCCGATCCCAGTTACCCGGTTAACCTCGGCATGGCCTGCCCCAAAGGGTGGGAAGCCCTCACCCCGCTCGCCGCACCCGACCGCCTCAAAACCCCGCTGCTGCGCAACAAAGTCACCGGCCAACTGGAGCCCGTTTCATGGGAAATCGCCCTCGCTGCCTTTGTTCAAAACTTCAAGGCGGTCCAAGCGGCCCACGGCCAGCACAGCCTTTCGTTTCTCTCCACCGGTCAGATCGTGATGGAGGAGATGGCCCTGCTCGGCGCGCTGGCCAAGTTCGGCATGGGCATGCTCCACATCGACTCCAACACCCGCCAGTGCATGGCCACCTCCCATGTGGCCTACAAGCAGTCATTCGGTTTCGACGCGCCCCCGTTCACCTACGCCGACTTCGAGGAGAGCGACGCGCTGATCTTCATCGGCGCCAACCCCTGCATCGCCCACCCCATCATGTGGCAGCGGGTAATGATGAACAAAAACGCGCCCGAGATCGTCGTCGTCGACCCGCGCCGCACCGAGACCGCCATCGCGGCCACCCTCCACGT
The DNA here is from genome assembly GCA_945871005.1 of Opitutus sp. GAS368. Lineage (GTDB taxonomy): Bacteria > Verrucomicrobiota > Verrucomicrobiia > Opitutales > Opitutaceae > Rariglobus. Next base: position 4,346 of record CAMBUJ010000116.1, read on the forward strand.
TCCCCTGTTTCCCAAGAGCGACCTCACCCTGCTCTACGGCCTGGCCCACCTGCTGATCGAACGCGGTGCGGTGAAACGCGACTACATCGACGCCCACACGCGCAACTACGCCGAGTTCGCCACCTTCGTGGCCGCCTTCACCGCCGAACGCGTCGCCGCGGCCACCTGGTTGCCCATCGCCACGCTGCACCGCGTCGCGGAAATCATCGCCACCAAAAAGCGCGTTTCGTTCTGGTGGACGATGGGCGTGAACCAAGGCCATGAGTCCACCCGCACGGCTCAGGCGATCATCAACCTGGCGCTGATGACCGGCAACATTGGCCGCCCCGGCACCGGCGCCAACTCGATCACCGGCCAGTGCAACGCCATGGGTTCGCGTTTGTTTGGCAACGCCAGTTCGCTGCTCGGCGGCTACGATTTCGCCAGTGCCGATCACCGCGCCCATGTCGCCGGTATTCTCGGACTGGATCCGGCCGTGATTCCGTCGGACAAAAGTTGGGCCTACGACCAGATCATCGACGGCATCGACGCCGGTACGATCAAAGGGCTGTGGGTGATCGCCACCAACACCGCGCACTCCTGGATCAACCAGAAGCGTTTTCCCGAATTGCGCGCCAAACTCGATTTTCTAGTGGTGCAGGACATGTACGCCACCACCGAGACTGCGCAGATGGCCGACCTCGTGTTGCCTGCCGCTGGCTGGGGTGAAAAGGACGGCGTGTTTATCAACAGCGAACGTCGCCTCGGGGTGGCGCGGAAAGTCTCGCGAGCGCCGGGGTTGGCGCTGTCGGATTTCTCGATTTTCAAACTGGTGGCTGAGGCCTGGGGTTGTGGTGAGCTGTTCCGGCGCTGGGAGTCGCCGGAAGCGGCCTTCCGGTTGCTGCGCGAACTCACTCGCGGCCAGCCCTGCGAGTTCACCGGGATCGAAGGCTACGACCACCTGCAAAGCGCAGGCGGTATCCAATGGCCTTTTCCGGAAGCTAGGAACGGAGAGCTAAGAGCTAAGAGCTTGGAGCTGGGAGCTTCGATCGACGAACCCAGAGAGGCGAACACCCAGCTCACAGCCCAGCTCAAAGCTCCCAGCTCCCAGCTCCCCGCTCCTAGCTCCCAGCGGCGGCTGTTCTCCGACGGCAAGTTCTACACCGCCGACCAGCGGGCGATTTTCCACTTCGACGAGCCCCGCCCCATGCCCGAGCAGACCGATGCAGCCTTTCCGTTTTTGCTCAACACCGGCCGCGGTTCCTCTGCCCAGTGGCACACCGGTTCGCGCACCAACAAAAGCGATGTCCTGCGCAAGCTCGCCCCGATCTCGCTCTACGTTGAAATCAATCCCGCCGACGCCGCCCGTCTAGGCATCACCGCCAACGCGGCGGTTTCGGTAAGTTCGCGGCGCGGGATCGCATCGGCTTTTGCCGTGGTTACGGCCACGGTGCAACCAGGGCAGGTGTTCATGCCGATGCATTTTGAGGCGGTTAATTGCCTCACGTTTCCCGCGTTCGACCCCCACTCGCGCCAGCCCTCCTACAAGGCCTGCGCGGTACAAATCGCCCTCGCGAAAAGCGGCAACGAGGAATCAGCCTGAGGGATTACCCTCATTTGCCGGGCGGCGCAGATCGAAGCCGCCAACGCCGGGTTCCGCTGGTCAAAGTCCGCGACCCTGCCCGCCCTTCTAGGGTTCATTCCTGATCCCATTGAAAAACCTTTGCGCGGCCAGCTGCCCCTCGCCAGATACGACCCATGACGAAGACCTACCCCCGCCCCCTTCGAATTCAGCCCCATTCCGTTTTTTCCGCCGCCGTGGCGACTCTCGCACTGACGCCGGCAGCCTTCGGTCAGATTTACCCCATCGCCGAGACGGCTGCGCAACTGGCCACCCCGGCATCCCAGTCCACCGGTATTGTCGTTTCCAAGATTGGCACCGGCTACTACCGGGGCAGCGGCGCGGTCGCCCGTCACGGCCAACTCATTTACTCCTGCGGCCACATGATCGCCTCCAACGGCGTCTGGGCCTCGGAGCTGTATTTCCTGCGCGCCTGGAATTCGAGTTCGATCCCCGCCCTCTCGCAGATGAAGGCGGTGCGCGGTTACAAAAAATACGCCGACTACCAAGGCCCGGCTGGCGCGCTGGAGTTTAGCAAAGACTTCATCGTTGGCTACGACGCCACCAACACCTTCGGCCCCCCGCTGAACACCTTCCTCGACGGCGCCACCCCACTACGTACCGCCGGCACCACCAAACTCATCGCCGGCTACCCGGCCAAAATCGACTACACCGGGGCGGCCGGCGGTGCCTTCCAATATTACACCGGCAGCTTCACCGCGCCGATGTATAGCGTTTACCCCACCTACCTAAACATCTCGGGGGTTTCCACCGGCGGCGGCAACAGCGGCGGGCCGGTGTTCGTATCCGACAACGGCACCTTGAAAATCGCCGGCGTACTCATCTCCGGCGCCACCAACGCGGCTGGGGTTTACGCGCTGACTTCGGTGGCCGAGTCGATGGCTCAGTCCGCGATGAGCGCCATCGGCGTTACCAGCACGACGGCGGCCACCCCGCCCACCCCAACCACGCCCACCGCTCCTGCGCCCTCTGCCCCCCCTGCACCGTCGAGCGTGACGCTCAGCTATAGCGGCAACTACGCGATCCCCGACGGTAACACTGCGTATTCGCTGCTTAATCTCCCGGTAACACGCCTGTCTGGCACCGTCAAAACCGTGACGCTCAGCCTGAACATCACCACCAAGGCCGCTGGTAATCTCGACGTGTTTTTGCGCTCACCCAACGGCCGGGTTGCGATCATCCGCCAAAACAGCCCCACCAACAAAACCGCCAACGTGGTGCTGAACAACACCAGCCTGACCACCACCTTCGCAGGTTCGGCCTGCACCGGAACCTGGGGCCTATTCATGCGCGATGTGGTCAAAGGCAACCCGTCGACCTTTAACTCCACCGCCCTCACGGTCACTAAACTCTAAACTGTTTCAGTTCGCCCACCGCCTTCGTCGCCGCTGCTTTGACCTCATGAAATCCCCCCGCCGTCCTCGCTCGCTCCTCACCCTCGGTCTGGTGTTGGGCGGGGTGGCGCTGGGGGTTTTTTATGCCCTCACCCCGCCGCCCGTCGCAACCTCCCCGGTCGCCACCGCCACTGAGCGTGCGGGCTTTGCGCCCCCACCGTCCGCCTCCGCCCCCGCAGCCCCGGCCCCAGCAAACTCTTCCGTCCACCGTGAAATCCCCCTGCCCCCGCCCGACCCGGCCGTGCACGCGGCCCTTGGCGCACTTTTGACTGATCTAAAAAAAGGCCCGATCGAACGCTCCGCCCTTTTAGCACGACTCAAGGCGCTCAAGGCCAGCATTCACGCCCTCCCGCCTGACGTCGCCGCAGCCACTCTAATTGCCTGGCTTGACGCTGGTGCGGACGCCCCCACTGGACTCGGCTTCCAGGTCGGGGCCGAGGGGGTCATGGACGAGTCGCCCACCTTCCGCACCGCGCTGCTCGATCTACTCGGCCAGACCGATCCCGTGGCCAGTCTCGCCTACAGCCAGGACCTGCTCGCCGCCAAACCAGGCCCCGAGGAATACGCCTTGGCCCTTCGCAACCTCGCCTGGCTCAACCCCGACGGCGCCCAAACCGCGCTCATCCGGCAATCCTTCCTCGCATCGCTCAACGACCCAGCCCTCGCCGCCCACCCCAGCGCCGGATTCCTGGAATCCTTCGATGTGGCCGTGGCGGTGGCCAACGTAGATCTGGTCCGTGCGCTGCTCGCCCACCAAAGCCCCCTGCGCGACAATGAGGCGCTCAGCCGGACCACCTTCATCGCCCTCGACCGCATCATGCTGCGCACCCCGGAGGCAATTCTCGCCGCCTTCGCAGCCGACCCGAACTTCCTCGCCGACCAGCCCAACTGGCGCGCCTCCCTGCTCGCCCGGCTCGATCCGACCAACCCGGCGCACGTTGAACAGTTGCGCAATTACCTATTGAATACACCCCACGCCGAGAACGAGCTGAGCTACTTCGCCTCGATTTACCCGCTGGCCAATTTCTTTGAGGGCAACCGGCTGGTGACCGACTGGGAGACGGTTAACCCCGCCCAGACCATCCCCGAGCGCGATGCGGCGGCGCGCACGTTAATGGACGGGTTACTGGCCGATCCCGCGCTGCGCGGGGTCGCCCCGTCGATCGAAACGATTCGCCTGCGTCTGAACCCGCCGGCCAATCCGAGCTCGCCCCCGCCCCCCGCCGTGGCGCTCTGAGCAAGATTTTAAAAGTCGCCTGAAGGGCTCGGCGCGACGCCATACCGGTTGCCAGCCCGAGCCACGCCAGCCAGCCTCGGCTGATCGATTCATGCGCAGCCCGCTCCAGTCTCTCGTTCTTTCTCGCTCGGCCGTCTGCGCTCGGCTGACTCCTTGGTGATGACGCACGACTGGCTCCAGTTACTGATCCCACTTTTTGTGGTCGCGGCGCTTTACGGCACGGTGGGCCACGGGGGCGCCTCGGGTTATCTCGCGGTGATGGCGTTGGCGGGGCTGGCTCCGGCGGTCATGAAACCGACCGCGCTGACCCTTAACCTCGGGGTGTCGTTGATCGCCACCGTGCTCTTTGTGCGTGCCGGTCATTTTGTCTGGCGCCTGTTTTGGCCCTTCGCCCTGACCGCGATCCCGTTTGCCTTTATCGGCGGGCGATTGGCCCTGCCTCCACCGATGTTCAAAATCCTGCTGGTGCTGGCGCTGGGCTTCGCCGCGCTCCGCCTCGTGGCGCCCGCCCCCCAACAGACCGAAGCGCGGCCCCTGCCGCTTGATTGGGCTTTGGCCCTCGGCGCGATCATGGGGCTTGTCTCCGGATTGATCGGCGTGGGTGGCGGGATTTTTCTCACCCCGTTGCTCCTTCTCTTGGGCTGGGCCCAACCCAAATCGGCGGCCGCCGTGTCCGCCCCCTTTATCTTTGTTAACTCCGCTGCGGGCCTGCTGGGCCATTCCGATTCGCTAGAGCACCTGCCCCCAAGTTGGCCGTGGCTGGCGCTGGGGGTGATTGCGGGGGGCTGGATCGGCGCGCATTGGGGTAGTATTACCGCTCGTTCCGCCCAACTTCGCCCGGCCCTGGCCGTGGTGCTGGCCATCGCCTGCATCAAACTGGTGGCGGGCTAAGGCGCAGACCTTGCGCAATTGCAGCACTACCGAAGTTACCTACTTGCTCCCTCTCTAGCGCTTGGCCGCTTTTTTCTGAAACACACTCAGCTTGGTGTCGCGCAGGTAGGTCTTCCACTCCGTGTCGATGCGCACCAGGGAATTGTGCATCGGGCAGGGTTCGCCATGGCCGCACCAGTTCGGCCCAAACGGGCACATAATCTGCGAATCCTGACGCTCAAACTCCTCGACGATATCCAACAGAGAGATCTTCTCAGGCGGTCGCTTCAGCCAGTATCCGCCACCAGGACCGCGCGTGCCGTCGACGAGCCCGAGCGATGAGACAATGGTCAACACCTTCGCCACCACCGGCTGAGGCAACTCGCGTTTATCCGCGATCTCCAGCGAACTCAGCTTGGTTTTTCCGCCGTCGTAAACCTCAGCGAGCAGGCTCATTGCGGATATGGCAGTCTGGGCGGCTTTACCAAAACGGATCATAAGTGAGAAAAGGATTAAACCGATTCGGCCGCTTTCGGCGAGTTGTTTACCTCGCCCCTGCGCATGATGCGCTGCAGTGCCAATCCGAGTCCGCCCAGTTCAGCGGCCTGGGCACTAAGTTCTTCGGCCGCCGCCGCGCCTTCCTCCGCAGTGGCCGCCATTTGCTTGGTCGTCCCGTCCATTTGCCGCAGGGTTGTGTTGATTTGGCCAATACCCGTATTTTGCGCCACCGAAGCTGAGGCGATGCCGGTGATCACGCTTTCCAACTTCCGGGGTTTATCACGCATGGTGAGGATGCACTGCGCCACACTACCCCAAACCATGCCCTCATCCAGGTGCTGACCGGCACGCTCCACCGCACCCTCAACGGACGCCCCCAGAAGCCACGACCCTGCTAACTCCTGCACATCCCCCTCCTCAACTACCGCACGCGGTCCGCGCCGACGATCTCTCGACCTACCTGCTCACCCTGATCGCGCCGGCTCTTTCGCGTTCCTCTTAATCGATCTCTTGCGCCCGTCCCCTTTTCCGTAACCGCACCTTTTCCATTCACGAACACCACCGCCCACCAGCCCGAGTTGACCACCGCCGCGCCCCGACGCAGCTCCAGCAGCCACGCCTAAGCCCAATGCCGTTAAGGCATGTTGAGGATGCTAAGGCTAACGGGGCTAGAGAAGGAGGGTTGGTTGGTTTTTCTGGGCCAGGGGCTGACCGGTTGACGACGGACGCGAGGACAGGAACGGGCGCGTCGCTGTGGTAGAAGTGCGCGTCGTTGCACCTCCTCGAAGTAGTGTTGGCAGAGAGTCGCTGCCAGTGAAG
>CAMBUJ010000117.1 GCA_945871005.1 Opitutus sp. GAS368
GCGCCGCCCGACTCGCTCGGCTTTTGGCAGGAGCGCTTGGGGCGCCACGGCGTGGTTGTTACCAAGGGCAACCGCTTGGGCGAAGACCTGATCGCCTTCGTCGATCCCGATGGCATTCCCGTCGAACTGGTCGCGGTGGCGGCCGACCCGCGCGCGGGCTGGCAGGGGCACCCCGACGTGCCTCCCGCCCGGGCTTTGCGCGGCCTGCACTCCGCCGAACTGACGGTGCGCGTGGCCGGACCGACGGCCGCGCTAATTACCGGCCCGATGGGCTACCGCCAAGTTAGTCGCGAAGGTAAGCGCACCCGTTATGGGGCGTCCGGATCCGCCGGGGTGTCCGGGCAGTGGATCGACGTGATCGAGGATGTTTCGGCCACGCCCGGAGTTAGCGGGGCGGGAACGGTTCACCACCTGGCCTGGAGCGTCCCGGATGACGCCACCGAGGTCGGGCTGCAAAAGCGTCTGCAACAGGCCGGCTATGCGGTTTCGGCGGTGCGCGACCGCACCTATTTTCATTCGATCTACTATCGGGAGCCGGGCGGGGTGCTCTTTGAAATCGCCACGGCCACGCCCGGTTTTGCGTTGGACGAACCGGTGGCCAGCCTCGGCACGGCGTTGCGGTTGCCGGCTGCGTTTGAAGCGGCGCGGGGCGAAATCGAACGTCACTTGCCGCCCCTTGCCCCCGCCCGCCGCTACGCTTGATTTTCCGCGGCCGGCTCCAGTCCGGCCGCTAAACGACGCGCCTGTCCACGCGGTGGAGGAAGTTGGGGCTGCCGGGTCTGCCCGACCCGTGAATGGGTTGGGGTGTGTTATACCAACGGCTGGGTGCATTTAGACTTTCCGCTCTCGGATCAAAATTGCTCCGCGATCTCGTTACGTTCGGAGTCCGGAGCACATAGCGGGACGACGGAGTTGTTTCGAGGTTTGAGGGCGGGGGGAGTGGGCGAGCCGACGAAAGCGCTCCGCGCTCCCGCTACGTTAAGGAGTTACGGAGCGGGCTCCGAGGCGTAGCGGGACGACGGAGTCGTTTCGATTGGCAACGTCTGATTTCATGTAGCTGTCGGTGTTAGTTCACCAAAGGCAGCTCAACGCGTTACCCGTAAGCGCAGGAAGCGCTTGGAGGGGGCAGGGGTGTTCGTGCTGTAGGCGTCGGTGACCAGCACCGTGCGGATCGCGCCGGTGCCGGTATCGCTCACGGAAACCCCGTCGACAAGCGCCACCGTCGGTGCGCCCGCAGTGCTGCGCGCCAGGTCGGTCCAGGTGCCGTTGAGCGTGTCGGTGCCTTGGACCGTCACGGTCACATCGGTGGCCGCGGTGCTGCGCGTGAAGGTTAACGTGAGTTTACCCGCTTCAATTTTACTCTGGGGCAGGGATGCAGGCGCGGTGGCCGTCGCCGGATCAAGCCCGAGGGCGTATTCCAAAAGATTGGACACGCCATCCCGATCGTAATCCACGGTGTCTCCAGCGATTTCCGGGTTGCTTGCAGCGGCGCCGAAGTACGTGCCCTGCCAGGTTTGCAGCGCGTTGGCGGCGATGCGGGTCACCACCACGTCGTTGCCTGTGCCGCCGGTGTAGCTGATCCGCCACCCGTGCCCTCCCGCGTAAAACTCGGCCGCTTGGGACAGCCCGGAGAACGTGCCGCTCACCGGCTCGGTGCCCAAGTTGTCGATCAGCGTGAATGCGGAGCCTTCCGCCAAGACGGCAGCGGGCAAGAGCTCGAGCGCGCCGGCCAAGACGGGGCCACTGGAGGTCTTGAGCTGGTCGTAACCGCTGCCCACCACGAGGGTGTTAAGGCGCGCCTGGAAGCGCCCGGTTGAACTCTGGGTGAAGGTGCCGCGCAGGTTCGCCAAGCCTTGCGGTGTAAAGGTGGCCGAGTTGACCAAGTCACTGGTGAGCGAGCCTGCCAGCAGCAGGCTGCCTTCGCCTATCGTCGTGCGGCCGGTGTAGGTGTGGGTGGCGTTCAACGCGAGGGTGCCTGCGCCGAGTTTGGTCAGGCCGCCTGAACCAGAGAGGACTTGGTTGACCGTGCCCAGACGGCCGGCGTCGATTTGGAAAACGTGGCTCCCGCCGCCTGCCAATTCGAAGGTGGTAAACCCCTCGGCGATCGTGAGGTCGGTGAGCGCATCGTAGTTGCGCAGAGTGCCGTCGCGCCACCTGAAGGTGCGGGTCGTGGTGAGGTCTGGAATGGGGCTGGCGCCGGGCTGGATAAACTGGGCGGCGACGGTGCCGCCCTGGTTCAAGTTGAACTCCGCAGTGATGAGACTCGCGCCGAGGCGCTCGCCGAGCTTGAGCGTGCCCACTTTGAGCGTGCCGCCAGGGGCGCCGTCCTCGGTACCCAGATTAAAGTTACCGGTGGCGTAACCTCCGGTGACGGAGTTAAACGTCGTGTCGGCGGCGATGATGAGGGTGGACGCATCGAGTGTGCCCCCGCCCATCGTGAATGTGCCGGTCGCGCCGGAGCTGCCGGCACTGCCGGTGCGGTTGGCGTAGGCGACGCGCAGCGTGCCAATCCGGGCGTCGAGCGTGGTGCCGCCAGGGTAACCACTCGCCAGGTCCACGAAGCTCTCGTAGGCGAGGTTGCCGCTGCCACACACCGCGACGAGCAGATCCGCACGGCTGCTGCCACCGGTGAGGCCGCGTACCGTCCATGTCGGATTGCGGTCGAGCCCGGTGGTGTAACGCAGCAGGCCCTGGGTCTTACCTCCCATCGTCCCGATGTTAATCGCCGCGGTGTTGAGGATTGTCTGCTGGCCCAGATTAACCGTGCCGGAACTGAAGCCGGCGTAACTGGAGGTGCCGTTACCCACGTTAAAACTGGCGGCGGTGACCGTGCTGGAACCGCCTAGGGTCAGTACGCCGGTGGAGCTCGGTATGGTCCCGTTGGCCCAACCGTCTTGATAACCGCCGCTGACCACAAAGGCCTGGGTCGGGCCGTTATAGTTGAAGTTGCCCAAGCCGGACAAATCTAAGGCCGCAACTCCGCCGTCGGCCGTTCCGCCCAGGGCGAAGGGCGTCGACCCGAGGTTGAGCCCGCCGTCCGCCCCGGTGATGCGGCCGGTGAGGTTGTTCGGCACCGCGAGATTGGCCAGCGTCTGGCTGGTCGTGCCGAGGTCGAGGTTGCCGTTGCCGGTGAATTTAACCGTACCGGTGACGGGCAAACGGTTGGCGCCGCCTTCAAGGGCCAGCGTGCCGGCGCCGATCGTCGTAACCCCGGTGTAGGTATTCGCTCCGGAGAGGACTTGGGTGCCCGCGCCGAGCTTGGTGACGGCGAGGCTGACCCCGCCGTCAGCGATGGTCCCGGCGTAGGTGACGCGCGCGCCGGCGGGCGGATTGAGAATCAACTCGGTCATCGCAGCGTAACCGATGAGCGTCGTCGCCAGATTTCCGTTACCGGAGAGGCCGCCGAAGGTCGGGACGGTGTAACCGGTCAGGTCGAGCCCGCCCGACTTCGAAGTGGTGTCGAGGACGCTGTTTTGGAACGCGGCCGGGTTGGTTACCTTCACTTGGCCCTCGAGGATGGTAATCGGCCCGGTGAAGGTATTCGCGCCAGCTAGAATCAGGGTGCCCGCCCCTGTTTTGGTCAGCGCTGCCCCGGGGCCGGCGAGCACGGCGTTGACCGTGATGGTGCGGCCTGCGTCGACGTCAAAGGTGTGCGAGCCAGTCGGTGACAGGGTGAACGTCGGGCCGGCCGCGATGGTGAGATCGGTGGTGGCGTCGTAGGTTTTGATCGTGCCGTCGATCCAATTGAAGTTACGCGTGACCGCAGTGATGGCCGTGTTGCCCGGCTGGATGGTGGCGGCGCGCAGGGTGCCACCGTGGTCCAGGTTAAAAGTGGCAATGAGATCGAGGTTGGCGCTGGTGCTGTTCTTGTCGCCGAGGGTCAACGTGCCGACCTTTACGGTGCCCGCGCCGGGGCCGTAACCGAAAGTGCCGGTGGTCACGCTCGCGCTATTATCGCTGGAACCGCCAGCGGTATCTCGACCGATGACGATGGTGGTGGCGTCGAGTACGCCGCCGCCCAAAACGAAGGTGCCGGTGGCGATCGAGGCGTTGGTGGTGGCACTGGAGCCGCGGAGATTGGCACCGACGAGGAGCGTATCGAGGCGCGCATCGAGCGTGCTTTGGCCGGTGAGGTTCGCGGTGAGATCGACCGTGCCGACATTGGGAACGGCCGCGCTACTTTGGGTGCCGACGAACACGTTGGCGCGGCTTACGCCTCCGGTTGCTCCGCGAACGGTGAGGCTTGGATTGGCCACCGCTTGGAACTGGAGCGTGCCGGTGGCGCGACTGTTGGCGCCGATCGTCAGGGTGTTGGCGTTGAGCGTTGTTGTGCGCCCGAGTGCAACGGAGCTGACGTTGGGTGCGTTGGTCAGCACCGCGCTGGAGTTGCCGATATCCAAGGTGTTCGCCGTGACGGTCGTGGTGGTAGCCAGCAGCAACGTGGCGTTCGAGGCGGAGGCGTTGTTATAGCTCGTGCCGACGAGGAAGGACCCAGAGGCGTTTTGATACTGGAAGTTGGCCAGACCGCTAAGGTCGAGTGCCTGGTTGGCCACTGCCGTCGTGCTGCCGAGGCGGAACGTGCCCAGGTTGAGGCTGAGCGTGCCGCTGCTGCCGATTACCGTGCCGGTTCCGCCATTAACGACCGTGAGGTTACCCAGCGCCTGAGTCGTGGTGCCGACATCGAGCACCCCCTGCCCATCGAATATAACGGTGCCGGCGCTGCGCAGGCGGTTGTTGCCACCCGCCAGTGTGAGCGTGCCGTCGATGAGTGTGGTGGTACCGGTGTAGGTGTTGGCACCTTTGAGGGTAACGACGCCGTCGCCCGCTTTGATCACGCTGACCACGTCGGTGCCGTTGTCGGCGATGACGGAGTTAATCGTGAGGGCGTTCGTCGGGCTGTCATTGATTAGCCGCAAGGTGGCCGGAGAGGCGTCGATGGAGCCGCCGGAGGTGAGTACGCCATCGCCGGCGACCGTGCCGATGATCAAAGGGCCGGCGGTTGCGGTTTGCCAGATGACGCCCTCGGTGCTGCCACCGGCGCCGATATTGAGCACGGAGGTCGTCTGGGCCGGAGCAAGGGTCGCGCCGGTGGAATCGTTCTGTAGCGAGGCGATCTGGGTGAGCGCGCCGCCACCTAAGGTCAGGTTGCCGGATGCGCCTCCGTTGACGATGCGGACCTGGCTGGTGGAAGCGTTCGCAATACTGCCGCCTAACTGGGGCACGTCGCTGTAACCGGTAAAGGCGACAATCGAGCCGTCGGCGGCGTTGGTGGCGTTCTTCGCCCAGGTGAGCGCGCCGCCGGTGTTCACGCGCACCCACGGCCCGAGCATGCCGTTGGCCTGATTCAGATTGTCGGTGGTGGCGATGCCGGGCTGGTCGAGCACGAGCGAGCCGCCGGACTGGACGGTGACCCCGTTCAAGCGCAACACCGAGGAGCCGTTGCTGCGGGTGATCAGGCTGGAGGTGCCCGCCGCGAGGGTTGTGGCGCTTACGATCTCGGTGTGCGAACCGCCGGACAATTCAACCGTACCGCCGGCCAGTACCAGCGCGCCGGTATCCCCCATTTTGGAGGTGTTGCTTGTGGAGTAGTGCAACTGGAGCTTGCCGCCGCCGACCGTGGTCGTGCCGGTGTAAGTGTTGGCGCCACTGAGCGTCCAGGTGCCGCTGCCGGACTTGGTGACACCCGTGGTGAACCCGGTGCTGTTGACGATGGCACCGGCGATTTCTGCAGTGGCGGCGGTGGCGCCCTGGAGTTCTAGGACTTTCGAGCCAAGGCCGGGAGCCGTGACTGCACTGGTGAACTTTAGGTGGCCGCTTGCTCCTGACTGGGTGAGCGACGCGCCGCCGGTGGTGCCGGCGAGCTGGATCACGCGATCGGTGGTCGAGCCCGCGCCAGTGTAGTCGAGCCCGCCAGCGGTGGCGCCGTTGCCCAGAGCGATTGTGCCGTGGGTGCCGAGGTTGCCGGTGACGCCAGCGTTGGTGATGTTGCCCACACTGACGATGCCGGCGAGTACACGAGTCGCGCCGGAGTAAGTGTTGGTGCCGGTTAACACGACGGTGCCCGCGCCCGCCTTGGTGAGTTCACGGCTGCCGCCGGTTTCAGAAATCACTCCGCTCAGGGTGGAGCGACCGTTGCGCGCGCCGATCATGCCGTCATTCGCACCGGTGGCCGCGCCGTCGAGAACGACCGGGCCCGACCAGACTTCTCCGGTACACTCAAGGCAGAGCTGGCCCGAGGATTCGCCGGTATCGCCGCCCTTGAGAATGACCTTGGCTTGATGCGTGCCGAAACCCACGGCGAGCGTGGCGTGCGGGAGGACGTTGATTGTGGTGGCCGCGTTGTCCGGACCGTCCATGCGGACCCTGCCCGCGCCGGCGGTGGCCCCGACGCCTAGGTCCCAGCTGCCGGTGTAGGCTGAGTAATCGCCGCTAAGATACATCGTGGTCGCGCCGGTGCCCAAGGCGGTGACCTGGGTCGTCCCGTTGCCGAGCAGGCGGTTGGCCAAGCCGGTGTAGGTGACGCCCGGCTGGGTGAGTTGGAGCAGCGCGGTGTTGGTGACTGGGCCGGTGCCGAGCGATCCGGCGTGGCTGGCGAGGAGCGTGCCGGCGTTGATCACGGTGCCGCCGGAATAGGTGTTCGCGCCGGTGCCATTGAGGGTAAGCGTGCCGGCGCCGGTTTTGGTCAGTGTGCTAGCGCCGCCGGAGTTGTCGGCGAGGATGGCGGCAATCGAGGCGTAAGCGCCTGCCGGATTCACCGAGACCGTGCTGGCGAGGTCGTCGCTGAGAAGCAGCGAGCCCGTGCCCGCGCCGTTGATACTGAACCCGGTGACATCAAACGTGAGATCGTTAACGACGACATCGGCGCCGAGGGTGACCACTTCGGGCGAGCCCGAGGTGGCGTCAAAACGCGCGCTGCGATTTTGCGTCCACACGGACGCCGGCTGCCAGTTGGCCGCGCCTGGAAGCGGGCTCCAGACGTTGTCGGCTGAAGCGAACGAATCCCACACCTGCACCTCGAGGGGCACGATGGCGAGCGAGGCGCTCGGGGTGTCGCCCAGCGAGTATTGAGCACTCGGGGAAATCGAGAGGCTAACGGTTTCCGGCGTGCCGTTATCGGGACCTCCAGCTAGGGCAGTCACGGTAACCTTCTGCTCGAGTGAGCCCACGGGGAACGTCACGCTGGTGGGCAGAGTGAGATAATCACTCCCGGGCGTCGCCGTGCCCCCGGAGGTGAGCGACACGGTGGTTTCGGTGCGCGCGTGGGAGCGTAGGAGGGTAAAGGAGCCGGCGAGCGGGCCGCGTTTGTAGGCGGAGGCCGTGTCCGCAAGTGTGACGGCGGGCGGTGGCGGCGGCAGTGCGGTGAACACCACGGGCGCGGAATCCACCGAGTATCCCCAGTCGCCATACGCGGAGCGCACGGTGAGCGAATGGGTGCCCGAAACGAGTTCAGGCAGGACCGTCGCGAAGAGGGCGCCCTCGGGCACGACCGGGGCGGGACTGTCATCGGTCAAGGTGAAGCCCGTTGCGACCAAGACGGTGGCGAGCGGCGTCTCGACCTCGAGCTCGCCGAGTGCGGCTTCGTTTTTGAGGTAGGTGACGTCGTTCACCATCTGCGCCTGCGAACTGATGCTGACGGCGAGGGTGACATTAAGCGGTGAGATGGACGCGCCGGCGAGGGGCGCGGCGAGGGTGACGGCGGGAGGGGTCACGGCTTGCGCGTAGAGCGATTCGATGTCGTCGGCGGCCAGGGTCATCTTGTAAACCCGTGCATCGTCGAGCCAGCCCTTGAACCGGCGGGTGGAGGCGACGGAGTCGCGGCCGAGGTAGGTGGTGCCGTCGAAGGCTTCCGCGGTATTGGCGACGGAATTGGTGGCGCTCTGCAAGCCGGACGGGGTGCGCAGGTGCAAGGTGGTGCCGGAGGGGGAAACGCACATCGCGACCAGGCACCAGGTGTCGGCGGGCACGATCAGCCCGGAGCTCCAGTTATACGTCGTGGCCAGGCCGTTCCACTCGTAGCGCAGCTCGTTGTTCGAGCCGAAACCGAGACCGGCTATGGAGGTGCCCGCTCGGCTGAAGAACACGGGTGCACTGGTGGTTTGAGTGCCGCTGCGTTTCACCCAAGCGGTGAAGGTGAGAGTGTTGGTGTTGTAGCCGGGCGCGGGGATCGCGGTTTGGTCGTCGACCCCGTCGTAGTAGACGCCCTTGCGAGTGACGGCGGGGTTGGCGCCGGGTTGGTTGATCAACGGGCCGTTTTCGTGGGTGCCGTTGCGGTTGTCGCGGATGAGGTTGAGCGCGGTTGAGCCGAACCGTTCATCGAGTGGCCAGTGATCGGTGGGGGTGAAGGTTTGCAGCCGCAGCACCACGAGTCCGACTCCCTGCAGAGCGGAGGCTGAGCTGTCCTGGATGCGGTAGCGGAACCAGTCCACGCCGGTGCGGATATCGGCGGGCGGGCTGTAGAGGAGTTGATCGCGGCCGCCGGGGCCGGTGCCCACGGAACGGGTGATCGAGCCGCCGCGTTCGCTAACGCCATCGAACGAGAGCAGGGCGAGGGAGTCGCCGTTGGAATCGGAGTCGTTCGCCATGACATCGATTGGCGTCGCTACGTTGCGGAGGAATTCCACGGTATCCAAATTGGTGCGCGGCGGAACCGGGAGCGGGAAAGCGCCCAAGTTGTCCAGTTTTCCGGTGATCAGGCCGCGGCCGGCGAGGATGCGACCCAGTTCGTTGGATGAAAATCGGGAGTAGAGGTTGATGGGGGTCATTACCGTAGAGCCTTCCGGCGCGCCGCCTGGGTTGTGTTCCGACCCCCAATTATGCCCCACCTCGTGGCGAAAATAGCGGCTGAAGTCGACATCCGCGCCCTCCACGAAATTGCGCGAATATCGAATGCCGGGATTCGAGTAAATGCCCCCGGTCCAGGCCAGACCGCCGTTGCTGCTGCGTGGCGACACCCAGGCCGCCACATCATGGGTCGCCCCCATGGGCGTACCGGCGTTCCAGACTTTGGCCATGTCGCCGAGCTGGTCGGTGGTGTTGCCGATCGGATTCTGGGCGGCGTCAGCGCGCACGATCAGTTTGCCTAAACGGTGAACTATGGCCGCGTCGCGAATATAAAGTAGGTTGGCCGCCATGAGGCCGAACTCGGTTTGATCAAGGACGGCAGCCACGCTCCCGCGTTCAACATAGTTGGCGTAATCGCAGTCGATGCCGACCTCCGCCGCGTAGACCGTGGGGCCCGCGCCCACAGCCGTCGTGGTCTTGGTGGGCCAAAGGGGGGTAAACGTTTCCCTGCCCGTTTCCTCGGCGATGTTGTTGTTGGCGTATTTTACCCAGGTGCTGCCATCCTCGAAGGAGACTTGGGCTTGCAGCTTGCCATCCGCACGCACCAGGCCGATCGCCGTGGCGCCCGGTCTGCCGACGACGGTGCCGTGGTAGGTGCGGGGCACGTCCGCCACATGCTCCACGTAGGAGCCGTCTGCTTGCTAAACGAGAACGTTGAAATTGGGACTGCGGATCGAATAGTGCCCGAAGTTGACGACGACCGACTCCGTGCTGGTTGAAATCGTAGTCGTAAACGAAGCCGGCTGCGCGAGGGCGCGGGGCGCCAGACAGAGCAGGCACGCCAGGAGCAACGCAAAGGGGCACAAACGCACGACAATCGGGGGCATAAGCAAGGGGGTAAAGCGAACTGGGGGGGACTGGAAACAGCGTGCACCCATTGGGCATGGGGCAGGCTGGCGAGGTTTTTAGCTCAGACCGGCATTAGCGCCGGGTGGAAGCGTGGGCCGAATGGATGCGGTCGGGCGGGCGGGGGGGGGGCTGACTGGGGTCTGAAAGCGAACGAATCGAAGGGGACGGGTTTGAGCCAATTGCGAGAACGGCGTCTTGGGGCGAGATATTCCCTGCGCTAACACTAGAGCCCGGGGTTGAAGGCATTTCGCTCGGGCAATGGGGAGGTCTGCCGAGGCCGACCGCCGCCCGTTGGGGCTAACCTGCAACGTGTGGAGTTACTGAAGGAGTTTAAGGCATCCCCGCGGGCAGGTAAAAGGTCGCGGAGGTAGACAAGGGTGTGGTGTTTCAGGTTAAAAATCCGGGTTAAATCGACAGGGCGAGACCACAAAGTCAAATTTATCAGAGTTGTTTTGCCGAAAAAATAGCATTTCCGTGGAATCGTTTACCATAACCGGTTCTTTTGACCCAAAGTGTCAGCGACCTTCGGTTATGTTAAATAAACCACAAAATCGGCGACTCCACGCAGCCACCTTCCAACCACCCGGGCATCAGATTCTTAACCGCTAATCTACACTGGCAGGCTGTGACATTTAAAGTGTCGCATCCGCCGCCCCGTCTGCATCAAGGCCAATACATTGAGCCTTTTAGCCGCGAAAGAACGCAGAGATCGCATAGAAATACAGGGCTTGTTCTTTGCGACCTTTGTTCCTCTGCGGCTAAAATGCCGTGGTTCGATGGATACTCCTCCGATATCAGTGAATATCAGTGCCAATCAGTGGTTAACTTGGATCGGGTTCGTCGATCCGGAAGCGGAGTTTTTAACGCAAAGTCGCCAAGAGCAGGACGCAAAGATTGCAAAGTACGGGCAACTTTGCGCACTGCGGATTGGCCCCCAATTATTTACTCAGGACATCATACGGATTTTAACGCAAAGACGCGAAGGTCGACCCGAAGTGCGCCAAGTAAGGCTGGGAATTGCTTGGCGATCTTTGCGTCCCTTTGCGCCTTAGCGTTAAAACTCCGATTCAGAATCCGACAC
>CAMBUJ010000118.1 GCA_945871005.1 Opitutus sp. GAS368
CGGCGACGGTGATCTCGTTGTTGCGAAATACCCGCTGGGTTACGCCCAACTGACCGAAGTATTGGACGAGGTTGAAGGTGAACGAATCGTAGTTGTCGATGACGAGCAGCACGGTGAGATTTTTTGGCAGTATCCTCGCGGGTTGACACAAGGGTCAAGCGCGGCGGTAGGTTGGGGCGATGCCCGACCATTTTCAACTGCTCAAAACCGACACCCTTACGGCGGCCCGGCGCGGCCGGTTGCGCACCCGGCACGGCGTAATCGAGACCCCCATTTTTATGCCGGTGGGCACCCAGGGCACCGTCAAATCGCTCACCCCCGCCCACCTGCGCGAAATCGGCTCACAGATCATTTTGGGTAACACCTACCACCTCAACTTGCGCCCGACTAGTGAGCTGATCCGCGACCTCGGCGGGTTGCATAAGTTCATGGGCTGGGACGGCCCGATCCTTACCGACAGTGGCGGCTTCCAGGTGTTTTCCTTGGCCAAGCTGCGCAAGATGCACGACGACGGCGTGGAGTTTCAGTCCCACCTCGACGGCAAAAAACTTTTCCTCGGCCCGCGTGAGGTCATGTCGATCCAGCAAAACCTCGGCAGCGACATCGCGATGGTGATCGACGAATGCCCGCCGTGGCCCTGCGAGCGCGACGCCACCGCCGAGGCCTGCGCTCGCTCCCTGCGCTGGGCCGCCCAGTGCAAACAGATCGCCACCGACAGCGGTTGGCTCGCGGCGGGGCACCACCTGTTCGCCATCGTACAGGGCTCGACCTACGACGACTTGCGCCGCGAGGCCGCAGAGTCGTTGGCGGCACTGGATTTCCCCGGCTACGCGGTGGGCGGGGTCAGCGTGGGCGAACCCGAGCCGGAGATGCTCAAACAAGTGGGCGCGACCACGCCGTTTATGCCGGCCGACAAGCCCCGTTACACTATGGGCTTGGGCACGCCTCCGCAGTTGCTCAAAATGGTCGCCCTCGGCGTGGACATGTTCGACTGCGTGCTTCCCTCCCGCGTGGCCCGCAACGGCTTGGTGTTCACCCCCGACGGCCCGCTTAACCTGCGTAACGAAAAGTTCCGCACCGACCCGCGCCCAATCAGCGACGAGGTGGTTAACTACACGACGCAGTTCTCCCGCGCCTACCTGCGCCACCTCACGGTGGCCGGCGAGATTCTCGCCTGCACGCTCTGCACGCTGCATAATCTGCACTTTTATCTCGATTTGATGGCGCAGGCCCGCGCCCACATCGAGGCCGGCGATTACGGTTCGTGGCACCTCGCCTGGGTGGCCCGCTATGAGGCGGGCGCGGCCGCGCGCGTGGCTTGAAAAGTAGTGCCGCTGACACCTGCATCGGTGAGACGGCTTTGGGTCTAAGCAGACTTGAAGTCTGCGCTACGCCGTAACGTCACCGAGTTTGGTTTCGACTTCGGTGCGGCCCGTCCCTCGACTCGGCCGCACCATGCGTATTCTTGTCACCGGCGGCGCCGGCTTTCTGGGTTCCCACCTCTGCGACCGCCTGCTCAAAGACGGCAACGACGTCATTTGCCTCGATAACTTTTTTACCGGCCGCAAGAGCAACATCGCCCACCTCCACGGCCGCCCCGACTTCGAGCTGGTGCGCCACGACGTGATCGACCCGTTCAAGTTCGAGGTCGACCAGATCTACAACCTGGCCTGCCCCGCCTCGCCGCCTCACTACCAGTTTAACCCGATCAAGACGACCAAGACGTCGGTGATGGGCGCGATCAACGTGCTCGGTCTGGCCAAGCGCGTGCACGCCCGGGTCTTTCAGGCCAGCACCAGCGAGGTGTACGGCGACCCCGCGATCCATCCGCAGCCCGAGAGCTACTGGGGTAATGTTAACCCGATCGGCAAGCGCTCCTGCTACGACGAGGGCAAGCGCGTCGCCGAGACGCTCTTCTTCGACTACCACCGCGAGAACAAAGTCGATATCCGCATCGTGCGTATTTTTAACACCTACGGCCCGCGCATGCACCCGAACGACGGCCGGGTGGTGTCCAACTTCATCGTCCAGGCGCTCAAGGGCGAGGACCTCACCATCTACGGCGATGGTCTGCAGACGCGCTCCTTCTGCTACGTCGACGACCTGATCGAGGGGTTCGTTCGTCTGATGAACCAGACCGAGACGGTTGGCCCGATCAACATCGGTAACCCCGGTGAATTCACCATGCTGCAACTCGCCGAGCTCACCCTCAAGCTGGTCGGCGGCAAGTCGAAGATCGTCCACCGCCCGCTGCCCTCCGACGACCCCAAGCAGCGCCGGCCCGACATCACGCTTGCCCAAAAATACCTGAACAACTGGGCGCCCACCGTGCAGCTCGAAGAGGGCCTCCAGCGCACCATCGCGTACTTCAGGACTCAGGTTTGAGGCGCGCCACCAATGCACTGGCGCTGCCGAGGTAAAACCGGCAGACGAGCGGGATGAAATTCGTTCCGCTCGTTTTGTTTTTAGCTTTGGGCTCGATCGGCTGGGCGGAAGGCGTGCGGATTATTCCCGCGGTGCGGGCCACGCAGGACTACGATGAGGAGGCGCGCCGGGCCCGCGATTATGAGGCTGCGCCGGAGGACCGGAAGAGCTGGGACCGCAACCGGCCGCTGCCCCGGAGCTGGGCGGATGCGGGGATGCGGGCGGATGCAGAATTGATGTTTACCCGTGGGTACCTGGATGGCGGATCGACCGCATATTTTTTTAAGGACTCCGGGGGCCGCTATTTTGTGTTTGGCGCGAGTACGCCGATCGGTGCCGGATCCGATAACAAGGTGGTGCCGTTAGAGCGGTTTTTTTTCATTGGCGCGGCCCACGCCAGTGTGCCGGGTGCGGTGGCGGTGCCGGTCGGTTCGGAGACGGATCGATTCCTTCTTTCCATTTTGGCCGTTGCCGCGACAAACCAGCCGCCCTTGCCGAGCCCGCCGCGCGGCGAGGGCTGGGAAGGACTACAACCGTATGCCACTCCTCAACTCCGGTCCTTTACGGATGACCAACGCCGGCGGTTAAAGCTCGGCCCAGGCGCACTTGGCGTGCTGCAGGGGCTGACCGCCGATGAGCTCAAGCAACTCGCTACCGAGGATCTGGGGGCGCTCCTGCTGGCCGCTCCCAATCCGTTGCGGAAAAACCAAGCCAGCGTGGTGGTCGTGATGTTTCCGGTTAATCAGGCCGATGACCGGTTGCTACTGGAAGGGTACAAGCCGCCGGCGGACTTTTGTTTTTTGCATGAATCACGATTGGCTGAGCGGAACTATGATACGGCCGAGTGGGGGTTCTTTTTTTTGCCAATCGCCCCGATCACCCGCGGAAGTGCGGGGTTTGGGTTCGACGTGAATTACTCCGGTTATGCCCGTCCTGAGCCGCCCGCCGGTTACCAATCCGTCGGCGTGCAACTGTTGGGTACGGGGCGGATGTTTAAATAGCGTCTGCGGCCGCGTCGGCTAGTGCGGAGAAAACTCCGCAGCGTCGCCGCGTTGTGACGTTTCGGGTTGTTGGGCCACACTCCAGCGCCGATTCGCCCCAGAAATCGGGCGCTCCCTCGATTTCTACACCAAAAAACCGCGCCCCCTCCCTAAGCTCACGCTCAAGGCCACGCCTATCTTGGCCACGGGCGTGAACACGGGGTTCGTTGAGCGCCTCGGGGCGCGGCTGGCGATCAGGCGCCGGCCGCCGGTTTCTTCGCCCTGGGTTTAGCCGTTCCCCCGGTTTTCTTGACCGCCGCTTTGGCCGCCTTGGCGTTGAGCCAGACCGAGCCGTCCATCGGGTTTTTATTGAGCCAATAAATCTCGTCGGCCTGGGCCACGAAGCTGGGCTTGTGCTCTTCGGTGGCCGGCAACGCGAGCCCCATGTCGCTGAGCGCGCTGAGTAAAACCTGCAAATCCTGGCCCACCGCACGTGCCAAATAACCGGTTTCGGCGGATACCCCGCTGCCTCGCTTGTTGGCCTTGAGCAAAAGCCGTAAGGCCGCGAGTTGCGCCCCGGGCGCAGGCCGGGCCGCGCGGTTCCCGGCCCGTTCGGGGGTGGTTTGGGGTTCGGTCACTGGGGCGAGGGGCGTCTCGGACTCCGCAGCAGGCGCCAGCGAGGCTTCCGTGACTGGCGCGACGGGTGCGTCGGGTTCGATCGGCGCAGCGGGGGGGGATTCAGCAGGTGCAGTCGCGGCTGGCTCGATCACCGCGCCTTCCGGTTCACCCGTGGCGGGCGCCGGAGCTGCGTTGGTCGGCTGGTCGGCCGCAGGTTCCGTGGCTGGCGCCGGAGCTTCGTCGCCGTTGATCCAGAGGCCTCCGCGCGAGTCTTTATTTAACCAATACACATACTCGCCCAGGGTCGTCTTGACCGGCTTGTCGTTGGCGATCTCGGGCACATGGAGGCCCAAGGCGGCAAGTGCGCCCACCAGCTCGGCCTCGGTGTGTTTGAATGCACGCGCCAGGTACACCGTGCTACCCGAGTAGCCGGGCCCGCGCCGGTTGCGGCGCATCTGCGGGCGGATCGCATCCAGCAACGCCTCGCCCTGCGGCAAGGGACTGGCAGCGGCATCCGGACGCGCCGTGGCTTCGGCTGCGACGGATTCGCCCGCGGTAGAGCCGGCGGCTTCGCCATGCGGAAAGTGTTCGGGGCTGGCCGCAAGCTCGCCCGGGGCGGTAGCTGCGTCGGGGGTGTTGGCAGCCGCAGCCAAAGCGGCGGCGCGGGCGGCGGCTTGCGCTGCCTGGGCGGCTTCGCGGGCCGCGTTGGCGGCGGCGCGCCGGGCCTCGTGCTCGGCCTGCTGGGCGAGGCGGCGCGCTTCCTGTTCGGCGCGGCGGGCCGCCTGCTCGGCTTCGCGGGCGATCCGTTCTGCCTCGCGTTTGGCTTTCTCCGCCTGCTCAGCGTTGGCTTCCTCGATGAGTAGCGCGGCGGCCGGATCGCTCGGGTCGAGCTTTTTGCCGGGCACCACGCGGTAAACCGGACGCGGTTTTTCGCGGGTGTTGATGAAGAGCTCGTGGCGGTTGTTCAGGTTCAACCAGTACAGGTCGCCCTCGAATTCGAGGTGTTCGGGCGGGGCATCCTCGGTCTCAGGGATGACAAAGCCGCACTCCTTGAGCGCGCCGATCATGTCGCCCTCGGCCTGCTCCCAGCGCTTGGCCAGGAAGGTAACGCCGACCGACTGGCCGTTGCCGCGCTGGTTTTTACGCAGGTGCGGTTTGACCGCTTCGAAAAAATTAGGCAGGTCGTCGTCGTAGTTATCCCACTCATCGAGGTCCTCGCCGGCGTGGGCGTCGGGGTCGCTGTCGCGTTCGGTGTCGCGCAGCTTGCGGTAGCCGTCCTCGGCGGCGGCGCTTTCGGAGATGAGCGTCGAAGGCTTTTCGGCGGCGGCCTCGGTGGTCGCGGCGGTGGCGTTGCCCTGGAATTTGGCGGCGAACTCGGCGCGCAGCTTGTCGGCCTCGAGTTTGGCGGCGGCGGCCGCGGCGCTTTCCAGCGTCCAGTCGCGCACGGTGGTGCGGCGGGCCACGCCGTTGAAGGCGAGGGGGTTGTTGGGCAGGTTCTGGTAGCTGATGATCTCCCACTCGTCTTTGCCGAGTTGGTTGAGATACGACTCCAGGAGCGCCGGGGTCGCAAAGCCATGGGGACCGCTGGTGATGTGCTTATATTCCCAAAGTGACATGATGGCGTAAAGAGGGTGTGCGGGGCGGGGTGGCTAACGCATCCCAAATGCCTAACCCGTTGCCGAGACTATAATGTGCGCGGCGCTACTTCGTGACCGCAGCCAAAAACCATTCCAGCGCATACCAGGATAACTGCCCGGACGGTCCGTGGGGGTTGAAGTCGCAGGCATGATTGGCCCAGGGCAGGGTGACGAGGGCGTTGGGCACGCCGAGGGTGTCGAGTTTGGTGTGGAGGCGTTCGCTTAACTGGTACCAGACCAGCGAGTCCTGGTAGCCGTGGACCAACAGGGTGGGCACGGCGTTTTCCCGGTTAACAATCAAGTAGGCCGACGAGGTGCGGTAGGCCTCGGGGGCCTTGTCCGGGGGGCCGCCAAGAAACTGGCGCAGGATTTGGATGGCGTTGAGCCAGTCGTCGTCGCGGGAAATTCCCCACTCGAAGACTTGGTCGTTCGGCCCATAAAAGGAGACCGCCCCGCGCACCGCCAGGTCGGGGCGCCCGTAGGCCATCGCGGTGGCCAACTGGCCGCCGGCCGAGCGCCCCATCAGCACCACGCGGGTGGGATCAATCGCCAGGGCGGAAGCCTGGGCACGCAGGTGGGCGATGGCCGCGGCGATGTCTTCGGCTTGGCCCGGCCACACGGTCCCGGGCGCCAGCCGATAACTCACCGCCGCGACCGCATAACCGCGATGGGCGAGGTGGTGGTTGACCTCAGGTAACTGGTGCCGGTCGCCCGCTTCCCAACTCCCGCCGTGGATCATCACCACGCAGGGCGCCGGGCCGACGCGACCTTCGGCCCGGTAAAAATCAAGCGCCAGCCCGCCGGCGATCGTTTGGGTTTCCACCAGCACCGGCGGATACAGCGGGGCGATCAGTCGCCTGAGCGAAAACGGCGGGTGATCCATCTTAACCCGTCCAAACGCCGCGGTCAGTTTGGCGGGCAGGCCGCGGCTAATCCACGCCGCCTGCACCACCGGGCGGAGCAGGGCGAGCACGCCCAGCAGGCTTAGCATCTGAATACCTAAGCTCCACGGCCCGCCCTCCCACCAGGCGGCCGCGCCGGTTAGCAGCGGCACCACCGCCAAAAAATGCCCGAACTCCCCGGTGATCACCGCGGTTTTCCACAGGGCCAAGGTCGGCACGCGCCACCAGGTCAACGAGGCCACCCCCGCCCAGACCATCGCCATGATTAAAAGGAGCCCGTACCACACGGGGCAGTCTACTGAGACGCGGCCCCCCTCGCAAACGGCCCAGGTGGTTTTAACCCCGTTGGTCGAGCCTCCCCGCCGCTTGCCTCAGACCAACGGCTGGGTGCTTTTAGACTTTCCGGTCTCGGATCAAAATCGCTCCGCGATCCCGCTACGCCCCGGAGCCCGGATCTCAGGATCGGGAACGCAGCGGGACGACGGAGTCGTTTCTTTTGGCAAAGTCTAATTTAATGTAGCTGTTGGTATCAGACCTCCTGCCTCGGGTGAATCATCGTGCCCACCGTTTAGTTCAAGGTGACTCCACGCTCGGCCAAGACGTCTGGCCGGGATCAGTTAGGTCGATATACCGAGAAGACAACCCGACCACCGGTCGGGTCTAGTGTGCCCGGCAGTTTTGGCCGAGCAGGGGAAACTTACCGCGTTTTTGCGGTGGTGATGGCCAGGGCGTAGGCGCGCACGCCTTGCGCGAGCGCCTCGGCCAAGGATGCCCGATACGCCGGGGTGGCGATCCGGCGGGCTTCGTCGTTGTTGGAAAGATAACCTGCTTCGACCAGCACGCCCGGGCTGTTAACCAGCCGCAGTACGGCGAAGCGCGCCCGCTTAAAGCCGCGGTCTTCGCCGCGCAGCGAGTCGATCACCTGGTTGTGAATATGGTAGCCAAGCAGCGCATTCCACGGGTCGTACCGATTGCCTGGATTGAGCACGTTGTCGCTCGCCTCGCGCTTCGCGCTGCTGGTGGAGCGCTGGAATTGCGGGGTCATCACGTAGGTCTCCGAGCCGCGCACCGTAGGCGAGCCGGCAACCGCGTTAAAATGAATGCTGATGAACAGGTCGGCGCCCGCCTGGTTGGCGATCTCGGCGCGGCGGGGCAGTTCAACAAAGCGGTCGTCGGTACGGGTCATCACCACCTTGTAGCCCTGCTGGATCAGCAGGGTGCGCAGCCGCATCGACACATCGAGGGTGAATTTTTTTTCGTCTAGCTTGAATGTCTTGTTCTGGGTGCCGGTATCCTGGCCGCCATGACCGGCGTCGATCACGATCACGCGCAGGGCCGGCGCGGCCGGGCTGGCCACGGAAGACGGGCTGAGCAGGGGCTGGAACAGCTTTTCGGCGTCGATGCGGCTGATGTAGAGCGCCCCGTCGCGCTCCACGGCCGGCTCGCCCATGAGCACGCGTAGGCCGTTCATGGCGACGTCGCGTTTGTTGTCTTCGATTTCGATCCGGGCGACGCTCGATTGCAGCCTCATGGTTTTGCCGCGCTCGACCCAAGTGGCCTTTAACCCGAAGCGGGCGAAGAAACTGCGCGCCTCAATGTAGCTGTTGCCGTTGAGCTTAAAGGCGGCAGCGGGCGCGCCTGTCTTGGTCGGCTGGGCGCGCGCGACGGCACCGTTACCCACCAAGAAAATGAGCGCGGCCAAAGCCGCGCTCATCAGATAAGTATGCCGTAGCCGCACCATGCCCGACTGGGTGCTCAGGCCTTGGCCGGAACGTCGTCGTCGCTGGACTCTTCGTGGCCGTGGTCGGACCCGGTGTCGTCGATCGCCTGTTCGTCGGCGTCGAGGGTGTACTTGCGCTTGCGCTTGTTGGTGGGCAGCGGGGTCAACATCACGTTGATCTGCTTGCCCATCAGCCGCGGGGTGGAATCCGGGTGGCCCATCCCCTCGAGCTCGGCGAGCGCCTTGGTCATGACCGCGAAGCCGATCTCGGTGTGCGCCATTTCACGACCGCGGAACTTCAGGCGGAGTTTCACCTTGTTGCCGTGATCGAGGAACTCCTCGGCGTGGCGGATCTTGGTGAGGAAGTCGCCCCCGGCGATGCGCGGGGTGAACTCGATTTCCTTGAGCTTGGTGGCCGTGGTCTTGGCGTGGCTGGCCTTCTTCTGCTCTTCGTAAATGTATTTGCCGAAATCCATGATGCGGCAAACCGGCGGCTTGGCGGTCGCAGCCATCTCGACTAGGTCGAGATTGAACTGCTGGGCCAGGGCAAGGGCACGCTCGGTCTGCATGATGCCGAGCTGCTTGCCTTCGGGGCTGATGACGCGAATTTCCGGCTCTTTGATCCGCGAGTTACGGCGGATGTGGGCAAAAGGGTCGTTGTTACGACGCTGAAAGTAACCGGGGCGGTTGCCGCCCGAGGAGGGGAACGAGTTGGCCATCAATAAGGAGGTTGCAGGATTAAAGCGGACGCAGATTTCGCCCATGCCTGCGGTGAAGACAATCACGAAGTGGGCTTATCAGGCAAAGACCCCAGCGGCGCGCGGGCGCGACGTGGTTCGAACAGATAGTAACATGGATCTTGTTGGACTGAGTTCTGCGGTAGTGCGGTGCTTTAGCCCGGAGGTTTGAACGGATGTCCAGCCAATCGCCGATGCGGGCTGAAGCACCGCACTACTTTCGATCAGACAACTCGAGGGGTGCTGCCTGTTAGCCGGTGCGCAACGACTGGCGGTGGGCTGCAGGGGAGTGGCCCGCTCGGGCTATAAATACCCGGCGCATGTTTTCCATCCCCCCAAAGCCGGCCAGCCCTACGATGCTTTTCAGCGGCAGGTCGGTTTCGCGGACCAGCCGCTCGGCCCGGCTGTACCGACAGTTGATGATCTCGTCCAAAACGCCGCGACCAAGGGTGGCGCGGAAGTGGCGTTCGAGCTTGCGCCGGTTCACCCCGATGGCTGCGGCCACATCCGCGACAGCCAATTCCTTATGGCCTTGGGTCCAGATGTGGTCGATCGACCGCTGCACCAGCGGGTCGGTCAGGCTGGGCGTCTGGCCGGTCGGGGACGGGGACTCCGAGGCTGGCCCTGCGACCGTGGCGTCCTCGGCCAGGGCTGCCGAGAGCAGGGCTAGGCCGAGGAGGGAAACTTGGAGGGAGTTCTCCGCTGGTCGTCGCTGCACGACGAGCAGCAGTCGGTTGAGCGCGGCTTCGACGAGTTTGAAGTCGTTCGGGCGCCAGACCGGTTGCCGCAGTGAAAACACCCCTTGGGCCAGCAGCCGATGCGCCAGCTCCCCGTTAAAGTGCATCCACTTTTCCGTCCATCCTGTCGTTGGTTCGGGTCGGTAACGGTGCCACACTCCCGGACAGATCATGATTACCGCGCCCGCAGCCACTGACACCGCCCCTGTGGAGCGTGACTCGAACAGGCCCGTGCCCTCCGTGATGAGCATGAGTGAAAACTCGGGCAGGGTGCGGCCTTCCCTCCAGTTAAAGTGATAAAGCGACGGATGGCCGGGGAGCGGGTAGTGGGCGCCCGCGTCCACGCTGCCCGCGCCCACACTGGTCACGAACACCCCGCCATCAAAAAGCGTCTCGGTAATCGGCAGGTAGTGATGGAAGTTCTTTGGGGTGTTGGCCTCGGTTGGCGGCGCGGTTTGGGGTCGGGGGTCTGGCTTCATGGGAACGAGCGTGGCGTCGCAATTGGTGGGCTCAATGACTATATGGGATCCTGGTCGGTGAGCGTCTCGTGTCGGTTTTACAGACACTTTTAATCTCATGGAGTCCCCGACTGTGGACTGGGGGTGGCGGTGTCGTGAAACTGGTTTTTTGGGGATGGCTCCAGGGTCGCGGGGGCGCAGGATAGGTCCAGTCCCCTAGGTTTTCCTTCGCTTCGGCGCAGGTTAACGCCCCCCCTCCACCCCTCGGCCCCCCTACCCCAGCGTCCGCATTTTCCCGCTCATGGCTAATCCGTTTCTTGGCGTCCTTTTTCACTGGCTCGGCGGTCTCGCCTCCGGTTCCTTTTATGTCCCCTACCGCGCGGTGCGCCGATGGTCGTGGGAAACGTACTGGCTGGTGGGCGGGGTTTTCAGCTGGTTGATCGCGCCGTGGGTGGGCGCGCTCATCAACACCCCGGACGTGATCGCGGTGCTGCGGGAGACTTCCGCGAGCTCCTTATTTTGGACTTATTTCTTCGGCCTGCTCTGGGGCGCGGGCG
>CAMBUJ010000119.1 GCA_945871005.1 Opitutus sp. GAS368
TTCATCTTCGGCACCGCCCGGCCCAAAATGGCAAAGGCGAAGGTGATCACGAAATTGAGCGCGATAAACGGGGCGGCCATGCGCAGGGCCATCTCCATGAGCGCGGACACCCCTCCGACCATCGTCTCGGCCGCCATTGGGCTCAACCCGCCCAGACCCGGCGGAGCGATCACAAAACTGCGGGCGAAGGCCGCCAGCACCTGCTCATGGGCATGGAGAGCGAAAAACATTAGCCCGGCAAAAAAACCCATGAACGAGGGCAACGGTTCCTGAGCCGGAATCGGCACATCGAAACCGGGCGCGGCAATCAAGCCGACCTCACCCGAAATCAGGCGGCCGGCCAACTCAGCCGCCGACAACACCATGCGGATCACCAGCCCCATCGCCAACCCCAGCAACAACTCGTGAAAAGCCGCCCCCGCCAGGCTGACCAGCGCCTCCGGCGGCGGCAGGGCCACCCGCGGCGAAACCGCGGCGAGCAGGCCGCCCAACATAAAGGCCAAGGCCGCGCGCAACATCGGCGGCAACGGCCGCCCTCCCGCCGTCGGCAGGGCGAGCACGATTCCGATCGCCCGCAGCGAGCCCATCATCACCACGAGAATTTCATCCCAGGGCATGGCCGTCGGCGGGTTACGGCCCCATGCTCGCCACCCGCGTCAGGCTCTGGACCGTGAACTCGGAGAGCAGCCGCAGCACCCAGGGCGCCAGCAGCATCATCACCGCGGCCAGCGCCAACAGTTTGGGCACAAAGGTCAGGGTCGCCTCCTGAATACTGGTCACCGACTGCACCAAACTGGTGAGCAAACCGACCAGCAGAATCACCCCGACAAACGGCGCCATCAGGTAAAGCGAGAACATCACCACCGTCTTGAAAATATCGATGGCGGCCTCGGCGTTCATAGGCGGAAGCTGGTCACCAGGCTTTGCACCACCAGGTGCCAGCCATCAACGAGCACAAACAACAGCAGTTTAAAGGGTAATGCGATGGTCGCCGGGGGCATCATCATCATGCCCAGCGCCATCAGGGTCGCCGAGACGAGCAGGTCGATCACCAGGAAGGGCAGGAAAATCAAAAACCCCATCTGGAAGGCGGTCTGCAGCTCGCTGATCACGTAGGCGGGCACGACCACGCGCAACGGCAGGTCATCGACCTTGGTCGCCGGGAAGCGCCCCAGCTGGAGGAAAAACTCCAGATCGCGGGTGCGGGTCTGCTTGATCATGAATTCACGCAAGGGCTGGGTGGCGGCCTCAAGCGCCTCGGCCGTGCCGCGCTTGCCTTCCATGTAGGGCTGGACGCCGTTTTTGTAGGATTTCTCCAACACCGGCCCCATGATGAACAGGCTCAGGAACAGGGCCAGGCCAGTGACAATTTGATTGGCCGGGGCGCTGGGTACGCCGATGGCGGTGCGCACAAACCCGAGCACGATGACGATGCGGGTAAACGAGGTCATCAACAGGATGAGCGACGGGGCGACGCTCAACAGGGTCATGACCATGACAATCTGCATGCCCACGCTGGCCGAACCGGCCTGCCCGGCCCCGCCCTCCAAATCAACCGCCAGGCGCCACGGGGCGGCGGCGGCCGCAGCCGGAGCGCCCGCCTCTTGGGCGCACAGTCCTGCCGGCACCAGCAGCAGCAACGCCAGAGCGCACCAAGCGGCGAATTTGCCGATCAGGGGCGAGACGCCCCGGCCACCGAGCAGGCCACGCACGCAGCTAAGCTTTATTGGAATCATCGAGATCGTCGTGGGAGTCCAAGGGGGAAAGCATTTGAATGCCGCCGGCGGCGACACCGAGCAGGAAGCGGCGGCCATCGCAGGAGGCCACCACCAGGAACTGGCGATTGCCCAGCGGGCGGGTGTCCTCGATTTGAATGGTGCCGCGGCGGCCCACCACTCCACCCGGCCGGCGCCGGCGCCAAAACCACACCCCCGCGGCGATCCCGCCGACGAGCAGGACAAACACCCAGCTACCCGAGGTGCCGGCGGAGGCCTGGGGGCCAACCCCTTCGGCGCTCACCCCGCCTGCCGGATACAGCACGGTGTCGCCCCCACGGGGCGTTGAAATTGGTTCGGCCGCGTGCAGCAGCTGCGCCGTCTCCACAACGACGCAGCTAACGACCACAGTCAGCCAGCGGGTTAGGCCGGAAGAGGACAAAAGAGGAAGCTTCACGAGGAGGTGGGGCCGACCAGTTCGATGATCTTGATGCCGAAGTTCTCCTCGACGACCACGACCTCGCCGTAAGCAACCAGCTTGTCGTTGACGTAAAGGCCGACCGGCTCGCTGGCCTTGTGCTGCAACTGGATGACCGAGCCGGCGGTCAGCGCCAGCACCTCGCGCATCGAGAGCAGGCTGGAGCCGAGTTGCACGGTGACCTTCACCTTCACATCCATCACGAGGTCAATTGTGGCGTTTTCCATGGGATTTCAGGACCGGTTTTGGTCGGCCTCAGTCAGTTTACGGTTAAGTTTCACGGCCACCTGCTGGCCTTCGAGGCCAACCGTGCCGACAAATTTGGGGATGCCGTTAAGCAGGATCCGGGTCTGGTCGATGATTCCCAGCGGGACTTCCAACAGGTCGCCTACGCGCAGGCTGGCGATTTCGCGCAGGGGCATATCGGGCAACGTCCACTCGGTGCGCACCGGCAGTTGCACATGTTCATAGACATCGCGCCACTCGGCCTTAGCCGGGGCGGCCACCGGGGCGGTGTCCTTTTGGCGGCGCGTCTGGAGCGCCTTCACCAGTGGCTCGATCGTGTAATAAGGCAGGCCGATCTGGATCTGCTCGGAGCAGTCCCCGAAGCTCACCTCAATGGCCAGCGCCAGCACGATCGAGTCGCGCGGGGAGGTCTGCAGGAACCGCCCGTTGCTTTCGTGGCCGATGATCGCGTGGTGCAACTCCTTGTCTTCTTTCCACTGCGAACACCACTCCTCCAAAATGATCTTCAACACGTCCTCCAGCAACGACACCTCGATCTCGGTGAGGTAGCGCTCGGCCTTCACCGAGTGGCCTCGGCCCCCGAGCAGGCGGTCAACAAAGGTCAGCGCCAGGCGCGGGTTGACGTCCAACAGGCCGACCCCGACGAGCGGGTCCATTTTAAACAAACAGATGTGCGAGGGAGAGGCCAACCCCTCGGTGAACTTGGCGTAGGACTGGGTGTGCAGCCGGGCCATTTTCAGGCTGCATTCCATCCGCAGGAACATCGCCAGGCGGGCCGCCAGATAGCGGATGAAATCCTCGTGAAGGATGCGCAGGCGGCGCAACTCAACCTCGGTGAGGAAGGCGGGATTGCGGAAATCGTAGGCTTCGACCCGCACCTCCTCGTTCTCGCCGATGCGCTTGCCGTCGGCGCGAATCAGCGGCGGGCGCGACTCGACCGCGGCCGCCGACAACAGTTGGTCGATCTCGCTTTGATCGAGAATACCACTGCCGATCTTGTCAGTGAGTTCGCCCATAATTACTGGACCACGAATTCGGAGAAATAGAGGTTTTCGGCGACCTTGCCGCCGAGGGCCTGATTGTAGGAGGCAATCAGGCGCTCACGGATGATGTTCTTGGAACCGGACTCCTCCAAATCGGCGAGGGTCAGGGAGGACAACACCGCGAGCGTG
Organism: Opitutus sp. GAS368; assembly: GCA_945871005.1. Classification (GTDB taxonomy): domain Bacteria; phylum Verrucomicrobiota; class Verrucomicrobiia; order Opitutales; family Opitutaceae; genus Rariglobus. Next base: position 3,612 of record CAMBUJ010000119.1, read on the forward strand.
ACGTCGGTTAACTGGGGCTTGGCCTCGGCAAAACGCTCGGCCAAGTCGGGTTTTTCCCCGGTGATCAAAAAGGAGGCCTTGAGGTAACGCGTGCCCATGGTGCCGGAGAGGTTCACCACCACGTTGTCGAATTTGTAGCCCTCGCCGCCGCCACCGCCCTTGGCGCCGTGCGGATCGGCTTTTTTGGCGCCATGCGGGTCGGCCTTCTTCGCCCCGTGTGGATCAGCCTTTTTGGCGCCATGGGGATCGGCTTTGGCGGCCGGAGCGTCGGCTTTTTTCGCGCCGTGGGCGGCCGCCTCCGGGTCGCCGGCGGCCACCGCCTCGGCGACGCTGGCCTTGAACTTGGGCAGGAGTACGAAATTGGCCACGCCCCAGGTGGCCGCCGGCGCGAGCACGATGGCGATGATCGCGGGCATCATCGCCTTCATCCCGCCGCCACCGCCCGCCGCCGCCGGCGCCGCCCCGTGGCCATCGCCTTTTTCGGCCGCTGGCGCGGCATCTGGTTTTTTGTCGGACATAAATTAAAAAACTTAACGCTTCAGGTTAACGACTTCTTCCAAAATGGAGTCGGAGACGGTGACGATGCGCGAGCTGGCCTGGAAACTGCGCTGCACGGTGATCATGTTGGCGAACTGCTCGGTGAGATCGACGTTGGACAACTCCAGCGTGCCGGCCTGGATCGTGCCCAACCCGTTGTTGCCGGGGTTATTCAGTCCGGTGGCGTCGAGCGCGGTGCTGCCGGTGATCGGGCCGGCGGCGATGAAGCCGGAGAAGAGGTTGTCGCCGGCGCGTTGCAGCGCCGAGGGGTCCTTGAAGTTTTGCAGGAGCAGCTTGTTGGTGGTGGCCGAACTGCCGTCGGAGTAGAACTCGATCACGTTGCCCTGGAGGTCGAAGGAGTAGGACTGCAAACCGGCCGGGGTGGTCTCGTTCAGAGCAGCGGCGTCGGCGGTCACTTTACTGGCGGCGGCGGTGGTCGAGGAGGTGGTCAGGGAAGTGAGGAAGGTGCTGGTCACCGAGGGGGTGGCGAGCACGGCGGAATTGCCGGCGGCAATCGCGGCGGTGAGCGCGTCCTTGACGGCGGTGGCAGCGGCCGAGGCGGTCGCCAGCGAGACGTCGGTGGGGGCGGCGGCGGCGGCGGCAATCGCGGTGGTTTCGGCGGTGGTCGCCGCGGTCAGGGCGGTGGTCGCGGTGGTCAGGGCGGTGGCGTTGTTTTGGCCGGCGGCGGCGGTGACCAAACCGGACAGGCTGGTGTTAACCGCAGCGGCGACGGTGGCGTTGGCGGCGGTGGCGGCGATATTGGTGGCGTTATGGGCCGGCCAGGTGGCGGCGATCTCGGCGCTGGTACGCAGGCGCACGTTGCCCACCGTGCCGGGGGCGGTCAGGTAATCGCCGCCGGTCAGGCCCTGCACCCGCATGCCCTTGGTGGTGACCAAAAAGCCTTTGTCATCGATGCGGAAATCGCCCGCGCGGGTGGCGAACTGGCTGCCGTCGATCGGGCTGGCCACCACGAAAAAGCCGGTGCCGGAAATACCCAGGTCGGTGCTCACCCCGGTGCTGCTGAGCGCGCCCTGGTTCATGTTGGCGTTGATCGAAGCGACCTTGACGCCGGTACCCACTTGGATGGCGGAAAGATTGGAGCTGGTGTCGGTGGAGGCGGCGGAGGCGCGCAGGGTGTTGCTAAAGCTCTCCTGGAAGTTCGCCACCGAGCCCTTGAAGCCGACGGTGTTCACGTTGGCGATGTTGTTACCGATGACTTCGAGGCCCTTGGTGAAACTTTGCAGAGCGCTCGTGCCGGAAGTGAGGGTGCCGATGAGTGACATAGGGGGGTAGGATTAGGGGTTAACTGGCGGTTAGGCGCGGGAGGGCGCAGGGGCGACGCCGACAACTTTGGATAAAGGATAGGCGGTCCCATCGACGTTCAGATTGACGCTGCCGTTGGAGGCATCGACCGATTGAACCAGGCCGGTGACCAGGCCGTTGGTGGTATTCAGGGTGACTTGGCGGCCGAGCATGCCGGTGGCCGATTGCAGGGCGAAGTCGTTGTGCAAACTGGAAATGTCCTTGGCCATCTCGGAGGACTGCTGGAGCGAGGAGAACTGGGCCATCTGGGCCATGAAAGAGGTGTCCTCCATCGGCTTCATCGGGTCCTGCGATTGCAGCTGCACGGTGAGCAGCTTGAGGAAATCGGCCTGACCGAGGGCCTTCTGCGGGGTTCGGGCCGAGCCGGCTTGGGTCTGCGAGTTGGCCGGGTTGAAGGCGACGCCGGAGATTGCGGAGGTACTCATAGGGGGAGGAGGAGGTTAAGCCAGCACGCTGAGGTGCTGGGAGTTTTCGGAACGCACGATCGGGGTTTTAGCATCAGCAGGAGCCGGGGCGCTCACACTGGCGGCGCCACGGGCGGGACCGCCCAGAGCCCGCGCCTCGGCCTGCGCCGCACGCTCGGCGGCTTGGCGATTGGCCGAATCTTGGCCCGCGCCAAAGGAGGCCGAGCCGTCGGAAGCTTGTTGGTTGGAGGAGAAATTCGAAGGGGTGGCCGGGGTGGCCAACGGGGAGAACACCGGGGCGGCCCACTGCCGGTCGCTGCCGTCGCGTTTTTGGGAAAACTCGTTCCAGGCCGAGGCCAGCGCCGCGCGCATGTTGGGCGAATCGCTGCGGAAGTCGGCATGCACCTGGCCGCCGCGCATCGACACATGCACGTCGACGCGGTGGGTCGCATCCAAGTCGATGCGCACCGTGACCTGCTCGGCCGGGTGGGAGGCGAGGTGGTCGGCGACCTCGCTGACCTTCTCGACCATCCGCACCGCAGTGGAGGCCACGGTGGGGGCGACCGGGGAGTTGGCGTTGACCGGTCCCAAGACCTGCACGGAGGCGGTCTGGGGCTGGAAAACGGGGGCGGCGGTGGACATACTGGGCAACTCATAAGCTCGCCGTATGCCATCGCTCACATCCGACTTCTTAAAACCCTTGGCGTCAGCGTCTTGATTTATGTTATTAATTTTATCCGAGGCCAGATTCAGGGCGGCGGGAGCGGCCGGATTGGAGGCGGCGGCAATTTGTGCCGCCAGCCCGTAAGCGCCGGCGCTTTGGCGGGCGTCAGTCGAGGCCAGAGGGGTGGCCGCGCCGGGGGTGCTCGGCAGGGTCTCGTTGGTCGGCTCGGAGGAGGTCGCGCTCGTGGCGTCGTCCACGACAGCCTCGGCGGCACCCGCAGCCAAAGCCAGAGCCGCCTGTTCGCTGGCCGGATTTTTTTCAGCCGGAGTGGCGGGCGTGGCCGGGGTGGCCGCAGTTTGGGCACGCGCTTTGGCGGTGGCAGCGGTCGTGGGGGTAGCGGCCGGGCCCGTGCCCTCGCCCAAACCGAGAGCGGCAAGCGCTTCGCTGCCTTCCACCGTCTCGGCGGTTTCGGCTGGGGTGGGCGTCACCGCGCTCGGCAGGCCTACGGTCAGCGGGAGAAGCGGGGCCGGGGGTAAAACGGCCACCGGGAGCTGTTGCACCGGCTCGAGCGGCAGCGGCGTGGCCTCGGCGGGCGTTTCGTCCTCGCCACTCGCCTCCGCGGCGGCGCTGTCGAGCGGGGTGGCCGGGGTCTCGAGCTGGGCGGGTGCCCCGGAGCGCTCGTTCCCCTCGGCGGTAGTTTTCGTCCCGGCCGAAGCCTCGGCGGGTTTATCGGCGGCGGCCTTGGCCAAGCGCCGGTTGACCGCGTGATCGACCGGCTTGTCCGCGGTGTCGCGGGGGGCGGGGCGCTCGTCCTTGGGGCCCTTGACGGGGCGCTCCGGGGCTGCGGACTCGGCGGCGCGGGCCTGCTTCAGGTGGGCCTCGGAGTGAAACTTGGCGTGCGCGTTGTGATGGCTGGGCGCGTGGGCCTTGGTATGGGCCGCCGCTTGGGAATGAGCCGCAGCCGGGTGGGTTTTGCGGGCGAGCAGCTCGTGGAAGGAGGCGCCATCGGCGGGGGCGGAGCCCTCCGCTTTGTGGCTGCCAGGATGATCCGCAGGCTTAACCGGGGTGGAGGACGACGGGACCGGAATGAAGGGAGACAGCATGGGGAAGGCAGGCCGTCATGGCAGTTCACTCGCGCCGTCCTTGGCACGAAAGGGGGAGGTTGCGGAGAAAGGGGGTGCTTAACTGGCCGGCTGCTTGGCCGGCTGCATCATGCGCAGGCGCTGGGAGATTTCCGCAGCGCGTTTGGCATTGATATTATCCGGGCCGGCGCTGCGGCCCATTTCCTGAAGAATGGCGGAGGTCAATTCCACCTTCATGAGCGACAAAATCTTGGTGACCGAGGGCACGTCCATCTGGTTGAAAATCGCCACGGCGGCCGGTGCACTCACCTTGCTGTAGGTGTTGGCGAGGGTCTTGATGTTTTTGAGCTCCTGGGCCTGCACCTCGGTGATGCGGGAAGCAATTTCCCCGCGCAGCGACTCGATCTGCGTGCGGATTTGATCAAGCTCCTTAGCCTCGGCGGCCAGGCGTTTTTCGCGGGTGGCCAGATCGGCCTCCCGGTTGGCAAAACCCGCCTTCTGCTCGGTGAGTTCGCGGGCGAGGTTTTCCACCTCGGGAGTCCAGAAATCCCAGGGCTTGGGCGGGCGCTTGGCTTCGACCTCGGCGGCCTTTTGCACGGAGATGTTGCCGACCAGCGCGGTGGACGCGGTGGTGAGCATCATCAGCATGGGCACGACGGAGAGGAGGACCGGGAGCAGGATAACAACAGGTGCGGGAAGCTCTTTCATGCGAGGGGCCCGAGGCGGGCAAGGGTCATTGAGGCGATTTCATCGAGCAGAGTTTGTTCGGCTTTGTCGGCGGCCTCGCGATGGGCGAGGCGGGCGCGCTCCTCGAGTTTTTGCATCACCTGGAGGGCGCGGCGGGCGTTCAACCAGCCCTCGCGGGCCAGGTCGCGGGCTTTTTCGGTTTCACCGAGCCGGCGCCCGGCCTCGGCCACCTCACGCTCGGCCTGGGTGAGCGCGGCCAAACCGGCCACCTGGTCGGCCGGGCGGAAACTGCCGGCGCGCGCCCCGGTGATCGCGGCGTTGAGCTCGCTGCGGCGCACCTCGGCGGCCTGCACCGCCTGCTCGGCGAGCACCACCTGCTGCTGGGCCAGGCCGAAGCCCTCGCGCGCCTTGCGCTCGGCGACATCGCGCAGGGCCCGGATCGATTCGAGGCGGAAGCGGAAGCGTTTCATGCAGGTCCGAGGAGTTGGGCCAGCCGGGTGTAGGCGGTGGCGCGTACAGTGACCTCATCGACCGACTGGCGCAGGAAGGCCTTGAGGCCGTCGTGCAGAGCAACCGCCCGGTCGAGGGCGGCGCTGGCGCCTTTTTGGTAGGCACCCACGGTGATGAGGTCCTCGTTGCGTTTATACAAAGCGAGGTGCTCGCGGGCGCGGGCGGCCAGCTCAACCTCGGCGGGTTTGCAGATATCTCGGGTCAGACGGCTGACGCTTTCGAGCACGTCGATGGCGGGGTAATGGTTGGCGTGGGCCAGGGAGCGGGAGAGTACCAAGTGACCGTCCAAAATACCGCGGACGGCGTCGGCGACCGGTTCGTTCATGTCGTCGCCCTCCACCAGCACGGTGTAAAGGGCGGTGATCGCCCCGGTTTCGCCGGCGCCGGCGCGCTCGAGCAGGCGCGGCAGCATCGCGAACACCGAGGGGGTGTAACCGCGGGTGGCAGGCGGCTCGCCGATGGCCAGGCCGATTTCGCGTTGCGCCATGGCATAACGCGTCACCGAGTCCATCAACAGGAGGACATTTTTGCCGGCGTCGCGGAAGCCCTCGGCGATGGCGGTGGCGGTGGTGGCGGCGCGCAGGCGCAGCGGCGCGGGGCTGTCGGAGGTGGCCACGACCACCACCGAGCGGGCCAGGCCGGCCGGGCCCAAATCCTTTTCCAAAAACTCGCGCACCTCACGGCCGCGCTCGCCGACCAGACCGATCACCACCACCTCGGCCTGGGCCGCGCGGGCAATCATGCCGAGGAGCGTCGATTTACCCACGCCGGAGCCGGCGAACAGGCCGAGACGTTGGCCGCGGCCAAAGGGGGTAAACACATCGAGCGCGCGCACCCCGGTGGGGAAGGTATCGTGGATGCGTTGCCGACGCAGGGGATGCGGGGGCTTGCCCGTGCCGGTGTTGCGGTGCAGGGGCACCGGCCCGAGCGAATCAAACGGGCGGCCGAGCGGATCGAGCACCCGCCCCAACAGGGCCGGGCCGGCCACCGGCAGCGGCGGGCGGTCGCAGGCGGTCACCGAGCAGCCGGCGTGCACCCCGGCGGTTTCACCCAGGGGCATGAGCAGGACCTTCTCGGCGCGAAACCCGACCACCTCGGCCAAAACCTCAAATTCTTCGCGCTCGGACTTGAGCAAGCAGAGGTCGCCCAGGCCGACGTTGGGGCCTTCCGACTCGATGATCAGGCCGGTCACCGCCACCACCCGGCCCATGCGGCGCAGCGCCGGGGCGTGGCGCACCTGGGTGCGCAGCTGTTGGACAAATTCACTGACGTCGGGGGTGCTCATGTGCCGAGTAACTCCTGCTTAAGGCTGGCGATTTTGGATTCGCCGCGCGCGTCGGTGAGGCCGAAGCGGCTGCGCACCAGGCAGTCGCCGGGGTTGAGCGTGTCGTCGATGGTGATGCGCAGGTTGGTGAAATGCCCGCGCCAGGAGGGCACCAGGCGCTCGAGGGCGGCGGCATCGCGCGGGCCGACCACCAGCTCGAGCCCGTCGCGCTCGGGATAGAGCTGGTCGAGGGCTTCGCGGCAGAGTTTGTCGACCAACTCGGGCGGGGGCACGAACCCGGCGAGCAGGCGCTGGCCGATTTCCACCGCCAGCTCCGGCAGGGCCCGGCGCACCTGGGCAGTGAGTTCGGCCTGGGCATCCTCGAGGCGTTGTAAAATTCCCGTCTGGAGCACCTGCATTTCAGCGCGCAGCTCGACGATCTGCTGATTGGAAAAGTCGTGGGCGGCGTCCTGCCCGGCCTGGTAGCCGGCCACCCGGGCCGCGATCAATTCGCCGGCGGTGTGCTCGCGCAGCGCCCCGACCGCGGGTTGTACCGCGATCAGGGGCCGGTCAAAAGCAAGGACGTGGTGTTGGGATGCCATGGGCAGGGTTCGCAGGGGGACTTACGCAACCAT
>CAMBUJ010000120.1 GCA_945871005.1 Opitutus sp. GAS368
AAATGCATCGGATGCTATTAATAGACAATAAGTTAATCGGTAAATTACCGGCGCGACGGGCATTTCGCCCGGTTCTCGCATAATTAACTACTTAAAAGCGGTTTGGGGTATTTCTGATTGAATTCACCCACAGCAAAACGGGAAGAACCTTCCATTGGCGTGCCCTTCGCATTCATTGGATCAACCGTTAAAGCTTAGCGACGGAATGGCTTTTTACTCCGAAAGCTGCTTCTGAATCCAAAGGGGGTCACGCCTACAGTCCAAAACTCGATAAACTACAGCCGTATCACCCTCCACGTTGTAGTATACAGAAAACGGAAACTTGCGCACAACCAATCGACGATAACCATGCCGGATAGAATGTACACCAGCGTATAAAACCAACGAATCAATCTCACCAAATAGGCTATCCATAAAATAATCACCAAGCCCTAAAGCCTGATGATCATAGAAGATTCGAGCGGATGCTATATCTTCAATAGCTGGGTCGAGTATACGAATCTTCATTCGAAACGCAACCGGAGAGATTTTTTGGCGTCTTCCCACGCAACTGAACTTATGGTACCAGCTCGATAATCAGCTTCCGTTTTCTGCAACGCAATCGCATGCCAATCATGACTTTCAATTACAGTTTCGTCGCCAGATAGATCAGACCAAAGCGCCTCAATTATCTTAAGTTTTTCAAGATTAGGCAATTGCCTAAGTTCAGCGATGCTCATGCCAAGAAAATACCGGTTTTAAGGAAATGGGCAAGTTTTCTTGGCCGTCCTTCGAGTCCATTGGCGTGGCTATAACCTGACCCACTTCGCCCTGCGCACCAAGCGGACACTCGCGAAGGCGGCATCGTCTAAACAAACACCAGGCAAAACAACCGCCCCATCGGATTTTTAACCGCGAAGGGTCGCAAAATTTCGCGATGAAAACCTGCCCCCCCCCCTGTTAATCAATTGAATTTCACCGCTTCGCGTTCCGTTGGTTCGCCTTCGCGTTAAAAAATAGCCCCCCTGAATTCGTGTGGTCCTTCCACGTTCCGGTGGTCAGCATGCAACCCATTGGCCACAAAAATCACTAAATGCCACAAAAATGGGTGCTCCCAACGAGCGAACCGCGAAGCCTCGCAAAGTGGTGTTGTAGAAAATGGTCCCTCACTGTTGATAAATTTGAATTCCGCCGCTTCGCGTACCTTCGGTTCGTCTTCGCGGTTAAAAAATCCGCTGAATAAGCAGGTTTGCTCTGTGGGCTCTGAGTGGGCGTTCATTTTATCTATGTCTCACTCCGATGTGCCGTCCGCTTTAAATGCCGATGAATTGCTTTTGGTTCAAAAACACAGGGAAGCGCACTATGCCTGCCTTTTCGCAACTCCGTGCTTTTCATTACCTGCTCCAATCCATTAAACCCAAGCGCACAACTTTCTCGACCGCCATGCCCGCCCCTTTGCCCATCAGTGTCCCCATCATCGCCAGCAACGAGGCGCGTAACCTGCCGCGCCTGCTGGCGAGCGTGCATGGCTGGGTCGCCGAAATCGTGGTCGTCCTCAACAACACCACCGACAACTCGGCGGAAATCGCCCGCTCCTATGGCGCTCGCGTGGAAACGTCCTCCTGGCTGGGCTACCGCGACACCAAAAACCTCGCACTGGGTTTCGTCACCCAACCTTGGGTCCTCGCACTCGATGCCGACGAGGAAGTTTCCCCGGCGCTCAAAACTGACATCCTTAACTTTTTCGCCACCGCCCAAGCCGACTCCTTCTCCGGAGCCCGCTTTCCCCGGAAAGTCTGGTTTCTGGGCCGTTGGATCACCCACGGTGACTGGTATCCCGACTTAAGCCTGCGCTTATTCAAGCATAGCTCCGGTAAATGGGCCGGCTCCGCCGAGCATGATAGTATTCAACTCGAAGGCCCCGTCACGCGGCTCGAAGGCGACCTCTATCATTTCTCCAATCCAACGATCAGTTCGCATGTGCAAAAAATGGTCGTGTTTTCCGACTACTTTTTAAAACGCCAACTTGAAGCCGGAAAAACCGAAGCATCCATCCTGCAAATCATCAGCCGCCCCGCGTGGCGTTTTTTCCGAGCGTATATTTTACGCGCCGGTTTTCTCGACGGGTTCCCCGGTCTATATATAGCCTTCTCCACCGCGTTCTCGACCTTCATCCGCTACTGTCGCCTGTACGAACACGTAACCCCGAAGACGCCGAGTGGGCATAATTAAGACAAACAAACCCCACACCGAGGATTTTAACCACTAAAGAACGCTAATAGGCGCTAATTCCAGAACCAGCTGCCCCGGTTTTATTAGCGACCATTAGTGTTCATTAGTGGTTAAAAACGGTTCGACCCCATGTCTTAACAATAAAATGTCCCGCCCTCCTATAATTCACTGCATTGGCGACAGCCACTCCTCCTTTTTTAGTGGCTTGGATCGAATTCAGCCCAGTTGGCCGGCCACCTCCTGCGATCAGCTGCCGTGGTTCAAAACCCACCACATCGGCCCCGCCCTCGCCTACAACCTCACCAAAAGCGGCACGACCAGTCAGGGCCGGGAGAGTTTATTTGAGGTAATTGCCAGCCAGGCTTCGCCAGGAGATTACATCCTGCTCTCCTTTGGGGAAATTGACTGCCGGGTTCACTTGGTGAAACAAGCTCACAAAAAAACCGTCCCCCTTGAGGCCGCAGTGGACGCCTGCCTGGATGAATACTTCAAAGTCGTGCGCGAGATTATGGCGTTGGGCTACAAGGTGATCGTGTACAACATAACCCCACCCCGGTTCAGCAAAAAACACCGTGGCGTTGACTATGAAAAATCCGAGGCCGAATTGGTCGCGGTTGGCACCTGGGAACAGCGCCAAAAAGCCGCCACCCTGTTTAATGCCGGTGCCAAACACCGGTGCGAAACGAGCCGCGCCAAATTCCTCGAAACCACGCACCACCTAGTAGATAAACGCGGTCGCCTCATGCCCTTCTTCCTGATGGACAACGTCCATCTGGCCCAGCGGGCGATGCCGGCGACCCTCGTGGAACTGGCCCGCATCTGCCCCGAACTGCAGATTCCGCCGCAAACCATCACCCGACCACCCCAGTGGCAGCTCATTCGGGATTATTTAACGCGGCGGTCAGAACGGTGTATTAAGGGGACTCCTAAAATTAGCATCTAATTGACTAGCAATGGCATGAGTTGTGCATAGGCTGTATCTCAATGAGCAATAATCAATACACGTTCTTTGGTGATCATGCGGCGCTGGAGTCATTGACGCAGCACGGAGACCGCTTGGTTGAGCTGGATCGTCATATCCAATGGCCGCGGTTGGTGGCTGTGGTTGAAAAGATTTGGCGCGCGGGTGCCGACAAGAAGGCGTCCTGCGGTCCAAAGCCATGGGCGACGGAAGTGATGCTGCGGATTTTGGTGCTCAAGCGGCTGTATAATCTCTCCGACGAGCAGGTGGAGTATCAACTGCGGGACCGACTGTCGTTCCTTCGCTTCGTGCAACTTGGGCTGGGCGACTCGGTGCCGGACAGCAGGACAATCTGGTTGTATGCCGATCAGTTGGCTAAGGCGGATGGAGCGCGCGAGCTGTTTAATGAGTTCAATCGGCAATTGGCCGAGAGAGGCTTGCTGGTGAAGGAGGGCGTTATGGTGGACGCTACATTCGTTGAGGTGCCCCGTCAGCGTAACTCGCGGGAAGACAACGCGAAGATCAAGCAAGGCGAGACACCCACGGAGTGGTCGAAGCAGCCGCGCAAACTTGCACAGAAGGACGTTGATGCGCGCTGGACGAAGAAAAACAGCCAGTCGTTTTACGGCTACAAGGATCACGTCAAAGTGGGCGCTAAAACCAAGTTGATTAAAAATTACACGGTGACCGCCGCTAACACGCATGACAGTCAGCCGATGCCAAATTTGATCGAAAGTGGCGATCTGGCCGTGCATGCGGACTCGGCCTACATCGGCGAAACCATCGCGAAGGATTTGATGGCGAAAGGCGTCCATAATTACATTCACGAAAAGGGGACCCCTGGGGCTGAGCTGACCGAGGCTCAACTGTTGGCCAATCGTCGCAAGTCCAAGACGCGTGCACGGGTCGAACATACCTTTGCGTTCATGGAAAAATCGCTCGGACGCATTTACAACCGGTGTATCGGTCTGGTTCGCAACAAACATCAAATCGGCATGATGAACCTGTGCTACAACCTGTGCCGATGCGTGCAACTTGTCACCGGGCGCGTCCGCTGCACTGCCTGACCGACCTCTTCCCTCGCTCAAATCACGTGAAACCATAACATTAACGCCGATCAACTGCCCTCTTTTGCGAACGTATCCTCGATCGCAATCGAGGTTTTTGAAAAATCACAGTGCGGAAATGAATTTAGGACCTCCCTTAAGGAATTTAAAAAAATCCCCCGCCTCATTGGCATTAAGTCCGCATGAGCCAAACCGCCCTCACCGTCATCGTTAGCACCTACAACCAACCGGCGGCGTTGGAGTGTATTCTGACGGCATTGCGCCGGCAAACGCTAGAGCCGGCGGAAATCATCGTGGCCGACGACGGCTCCAAACCGGAAACCGCCAGCGTCATCCACCGGCACCAACTCAAAGCGGGCGTTAGCATTAAACACTGCTGGCACGAGGATCAGGGGTTTCGTAAAACCATTATTCTAAATCAGGCCATCACCTTGGCCACCCAGACTTATATTGTTTTTCTCGACGGTGATTGTGTGCCTTCCCGTCAGTTTATCGCCGACCATGCTCGGTTGGCTGAGGCCGGCTATTTTGTCCAAGGAAGGCGGGCGTTTATTAAGGAATCAGCCGTTGGGGACTTTGTCGCCGGGCGCGTTTCGCTGCTGGGTCTAGCCGTAACCGGTCGTCTGAGCGGTTTATTTAAAGCCGTCCGACTCCCCATCCCGATTGTTCGCAAAAACCAAGGTCAACGCGGGTTGATTGGCTGCAATTTGGCCATCTGGCGCGAGGATTTGCTGGCGGTTAACGGCTTCGATGAGGCCTACGCGGGTTGGGGGATGGAGGATTCCGATTTGTGCAGCCGGCTATATCATTTGGGGCGGCAACGGAAGTTGGTCCACGGCCGGGCGCTGGTTTATCATTTAAACCACCCCGTGGCGTCGCGGGCTCAGGTGCAAACCAACCAAGAGCGCTTGGCCGCGGTTTTAGCCAGTCGGGCAGTCCGCTGCGCACAAGGGATTGAACACCACCTTCGGTAATCCGAGTAAGGTGGCCCGCACCGTTTTCGGTGTGCCACCCCAATCCATTGGCCACAAAAACCACCCAATGACACAAAAACGGGAACCCCGATCCACTTAACCGCGAAGGCTCGCTAAGTGGCGCGAAGAACAACGCAATCACTCCCGTCTTTGCATTTTTTGGGTTGGTGCGATCACTCAGGATTCTTGACCCGTGATCACTTTTGAGCACTTTCAAGCCATGGCTGCAACCACCCTGTTTCGTTCCCGTGTCCCCACGGCTCGCCTGAGAAACGCCGAGAAAATCTTGGCTCGGTTGGGCATGAAACCCAGCGATGCCTTTAACATTTTCCTGGCTCAGATTGAAATCCGTAAAGACTTCCCCCTCACCGTTACGACCGCCCCTGAACGCCTGCTAACCACGGAGGCCCAAGGTAAACAGTGGGAGGATTCATTAGGTGCCTACTAAAGCCCAACCCGGCGAAGTGTGGATCGTTGATTTGGGCATGGCCGCAAAAGAGCGCCCGGTTCTGGTCTTGGCTTTTCCCCTTCCCAATGATGCCCGCAGCTTGGTCGTTGTCGCTCCCCTCACCTCGCAAATCCGCGGCTATCGTGGAGAAGTTGACCTCGGCAAACCCCGCTGGTTGCCCAAACCTTCAGCCGTAAACATCCAGGGGCTTGCGAGTGTCGACCACCACGCGCTTCTACGGAAACTTGGCGCGCTGCCGCCTGCGCAAATGTTGGAAGTCAAACAGGCGCTTCGGGAACTTTTAAGTCTCTAACGTCTACTTTTACATGAGCCGACCCATTGCCTGGCAACGCGCCCCCCTTTCGGCCGACGTCAAAAAGATCCTGGTCATCAAGATCAAATACATCGGCGACGTCGTCCTGGCAGTGCCTGCCCTTCGCGCCTTACGCGCCCGCCACCCGCATGCGGAAATCCATGTCCTCACCGCCGATGACGCCGCCCACGGCCTGCGCCACTTGCCTTGGCTGACCCGCGTCTGGGCCCTGCCCCGCACCCGCGGCAAACTGCGCCTCGCCGACACCCTACCCATGCTGCGCGCCCTGCGTCGGGAGCGTTTTGATGCCTCGGTCGATCTGGTCGGCAATGACCGCGGCGCCTACCTGAGCCGCTTCATCGGCGCCCCCCGCCGGCTCGGCGTGGTCGTGACCGACGCGGGCTCCCCCTTGCTCGCCAAGTTGATGTACAACGAGCTCATCGACGATCCCGACACCACCCGCCATCAATCTATCCGCGATTACTACATCCTCCAGGCCTGGGACATCCCCCAACCCACTGATTGGGAAGCGGAAGTGCGCGCCGATCCGGCCTTGGCGACCACCGCCGCCGAGTGGCTACCGGGCAACCCCGTGCTGCTGCACGTTTCCACCAGCCAGGTAAAAAAGGAGTGGGCCAGCGCCAGTTGGATCGAGCTGGGGCAACGTCTGGTCGCCGCCAAGCAACCGGTTGTGTTTTCCAGTGGCGCCAGTCCACGCGAGCAAAAGCTGCTCGAGCCCCTGCGCGCGGCCGGTTTCACCTGCCTGCCGCCTACCCCGGGGCTGGATCTGTTTATCGCGATTCTGGCCCGGCCGCGTCTGTTTATCTGCGGGGACACCGCGCCGCTGCATTTGGCGGGGGGGCTGGGAGTGCCGACGATCGGCTTGTTCGGGGCGACCAGCGCGGACTGCTGGGCGCCGCAGGGAGCCAAGCACGTTGCGCTCCAAGGCGCTCCTTGCGTGTGCAGCGGACATTGGCGGGAGTGCCAGCAGGCGCAGCCTTGCCTGCAAGCCCTGACCCCGGCAGCGGTTATGGCGCACGTCAGCGGCGTGTAAAGTAGCGCAGGCTTCCAGCCTGCTTTTGAAAAAAAGGAGCGCCGAGCTCCAGCTCGGCTTTTGGCCAGCCCGCGTGTAGTTTCTCCGAGCCGAGCTGGAGCTCGGCGCTCCGGGCCTACTAGTCAGGGGCCAAACTCCAGAGCCGAGCTGGAGCTCGGCGTTCCTCAAAAAACGGAGACGGGCAGACCGGAACTCGGCGCTACTTCAGGCGGCTATCGTTTAAAGCCAAAGCCTTCAGCGCGTGAGCGCCGGGTAACTGCCCAGCCACTTCACCAACGGGCAAAACTGCTTGAGCTCAGCAATCGCCGCTTTCATAGCCGGATCGTCATAGTGCCCGCTCACATCGATAAAAAACAGATAGTCCCACGGGCGGCGCTTGCTCGGGCGCGATTCGACCTTGGACAGGTTGATGCCGCGCTCACCGAAGGGTTTTAACATCCGCAGGAGCGAGCCGGAGTGGGAGGCGGCCTCGTCCCCGAGCGAAATCACCAGGCTGGTCAAGTCGCGCCCGCCGCCGACCGGGCCGGAGGCTTTTTTGCCGATGACAAAGAAGCGCGTGGTGTTGTCGGTTTGATCTTGGATGCCGCGGGCCAAAACCGGGACGTCCTGGTGTTGCGCGGCCAGTTCGGCAGCGATGGCGGCGGCGCCCGGGGTGTCCTTGGCAATCTGCACCGCGCGGGCCGTGCTGGAGGTGTCGATCAGTTGCGCGTGGGGCAGGTGGCGTTGCAGCCAGTGGCGGCACTGGGCCAGCGCCTGATCCTTCGAATACACTTTTTCGATCTGCGCGAGCGGGGTGGCGGAAATCAGCGCGTGGTTGATCTCCAAGACCACCTGCGCCACCACCTTCAGGTCGCTCTCCACAAAACTGTCGAGCGCCTCGCGCACCGAGCCCTCGGTGGAATTCTCGATCGGGATCAGCCCGTAGTCGGCTTCGCCCTTTTCCACCGCGGTGAAAATATCGGCGATCGTTGCAATCGCCGTGTAGTCGACGCTGGCGCCGAATTTTTTAATCGCGGCGGCGTGGGTGTAGGTCGCCTCCGGCCCGAGGTAGGCGATCAGCAGGGGCTTTTCCAGGGCGATGGCCGCGGACATGATTTCACGGTAAATCGCCTGGAGCGCCTCGGGCTTGATCGGCCCTTGGCTCAGCCTGGTGACTTTGCGAAACACGGCGTCCTCGCGCTCGGGCACGTAGATTTGCCCGCCGGAGTCGCGTTTGAGTTTACCGATCTCGGCGGCCAGGGCCAGACGGCTGTTGAGCAACTCAACGATCTGACGATCGTGCGCGTCGATTTGATCGCGGATGGGTTGGAGCGGGTCGGACATGGTTTAGGCGGAAGCGGTCGGATTAACGGAATCGTCGTCGGCGGCGGATTCAGGTGCAGCTGGGGCGGATGCGGACGCCGCAACGGGTGCGCCGGCGGGCACGTCGGCGGGAGCGGCAGAAGCGACGGCGGGGGCAACGTGGGCGACTTCGACGGGGAACAGGCTGGGCGAATCGCCCTCGCCGTCTTCGAGCGGCAGGCCCATCTCGTTGTCGGTGGGCGGGGTGGCGTTGATGGCGTTTTTAAGCCACTCGTCGATTTGGCGCGGCGAGAGCACGTCGGAGGCGGGCAACTCGACGAGAGATTTAACCCCCACGAATTCCAAAAACTTGTCGGTGGTGCCGTATTGCAACGGGCGCCCGGGGAGATCGGCGCGGCCGACGATGTAAACCAACTCGCGCTCGAGCAGCTTGTTCAGGCCGGCCTCGGCGGAGACCCCGCGGATGGTTTCAATCTCGGTGCGCGTGACCGGTTGGCGGTAGGCGATGATCGCCATGGTTTCGAGGGCCGACTGGGTGAGCTTGGTCGGGGCGGGTTCGTCGCGCAGGATGCGAATCCAGCGGGCAAAACGCGGGTGGGTGACCAGGCGGTAGCCGCTGGCCCCGTCGATCAGCAGGTAAATGTCGTCGGCCGTGCGCAATTCGGCGGCGAGTTGGTCCATCGCTTCGCGGATCTGGGTGGCGGTGATCAGCGAGGGGACGTCCTGATAGAGGTCGGCGTCGGTCTCGGTCGGGGCGATCACAAACACCTCGGCAGGCTCGGTGCCGGCGGGGGCGGCGGCCTCCGGGTCGGCGGCACCCTCGGCGGTCGGATCGACAATCGCGGCTGGGGCGGAGGCCTGGTCATGGAAGCGCGCGAACGCGGTCTGGATGTCTTTGACCGTGAGGGGCTGGCTCGAGGAGAAGAGCAGTGCCTTGAGCACTTTTTTGAGGTGGAACGCCATGCGAAATAAAAGCGCAGAGTGATGGGCGCGGGCAACGCCGACGCAACTCTGAATCGGCGGGGTGGAGCGCAACCCTGCGCTCACGCCCAGGGCCACCCCTCAGTCGTGGCTTCGGGCGTGAGCCCGGGGTTGTTCTCGCCCGGCGCCGCTCCCTGCGGGATTTTCTGATTGCATGGAGGCGCGAGTGTCGGCGGTTTTGGGGGATGGCACAGAAGTACCTTCCCACCACCCGCGACCTCAAAGCCAGCGAGCGCTTTTTGAACAAACAGGCCCAAAAGGCCCGGGGCAAAAAAGCCTCGTCGCTCCTGCCGGTGAACAAACCCAAGAAATAACCGGCCGCCCGGTTCCCCCACCGACGTCCAGCGGTGCCGGCGCAGAACCCGGTTGGGCTCGATTGAACGCAGGGAGACGGCCCGTTGTTACAAAGTTGCCCCGAGGCCTCAGCCGGCCTGGACCCAGGCATGCAGATTGGCGGGCAAGACGAGGCGCTCGCGTGTTTTTGAGCAGATGCAGACATGCTCGGTGCAGACCACCGCCGCACGTTTTTCCACGGCGCCTGTTTTCCAAATCACATAGTCGAGGGCGTAGCTGTGTTCGCTGAGGGCGCGCGGGATCACCTCGATACGCAGGCGGTCACCGCAGACCAGCGGACGCAGGTAACTGGCCTGGCTCTTGGCCACCGGCACCACCACGCCATGATCGGCGAAAAAAGTGCCGAGCGGCAGGCCGGCCGCCGAAAGCGACTCTTCGTAGGCCTCATGGCAAATCGAGAGGTAGCGGGCGAAAAACACCACGCCAGCGGCGTCCGTGTCGGGAAAGTGTACCGTGCGGTGATAGTCGAAGGGCATTGCGAAAGAGAGGTGAGGCAACGCGGGCAGCGCGCGGGCCATTAGCACGGGGGGCCGCTGGGAGTTCAAGGCTTATGCCCGGGCACCCACGCGGAAGGACGCATCCCGGCCCCCTGATCGAAACGACTCCGTCGTCCCGCTACGCCCCGGACCGCAGGTGTGCTTCCGAAGCGTAGCGGGAGCGCGGAGCGCTTTTGATCCGAGATCGGAACGTCTAAAAGCCGCCAGCCACTGGGATTAAAGCGACGGGTTCGGTCCGCTGAGTGCAGGCGACGAACACCCTGGAGCAAGTTTTTGCATTCACCGCTGCGGCAGCGTTGACCACGGCCATTCCGCCGGTTCAGTCTGCCCGCCTGCTTCCCGCCCGGGTGGTGGAATGGTAGACACCAGGGACTTAAAATCCCTTGATCGTAAGGTCGTGGGGGTTCGAGTCCCCCCCCGGGCACCAGCTTCAAGGGCAATAACTTACGGGAGTTAAGTGGGCTGTTTCAGGGATCAGTGAAATGATCAGGTGTCCCCTTGGTGTCCCCTTTTTTCACTCCACCTTTTCC
>CAMBUJ010000121.1 GCA_945871005.1 Opitutus sp. GAS368
GCGCTCAAGGCCTTCGCCCACGCCGTCGATGTACTCACCTACGAATTCGAAAACATCCCCACCGATCCGCTCGGCGAAATCGAGCACCACGCGCAGCTCTACCCGCACTGGGGCGTTTTGGAGACCTGCCAGAACCGCATGCGCGAGAAAAACTGGCTGCGCAAACACGCCTTCCCCCACGTACCCTTTGCCGAAGTTGAGGCGGGCGACGACCTCGCCGCCGCCATCCGTCGCATGGGCCTACCCTGCGTGGTGAAGACCGCCGACTTTGGATACGACGGCAAGGGCCAGATCAAGGTCGCCGATGACGCCTCGCTCGCCAAGGCCGTGGCCGCGTTCAGCAAGCAGCGCTGCGTCATCGAGAAATTCATCGACTTCAAGTGCGAGCTCTCGGTCATCGTGGCCCGCTCCACCCACGGTGAGGTCAAAGTGTTTCCCGTCGCGGAAAACATCCACACCCGCCACGTTCTCGATTTTTCCATCGTGCCCGCCCGCGTCGCCGACACGGTGCGCGCCGACGCCGAAAAGCTCGCCCTCGCCATTGTGGAAAAGCTCAACGTGGTCGGCCTGCTGGCCATCGAGCTGTTCCTCACCGACCGCGGCGAAATCCTGGTCAATGAACTCGCCCCGCGCCCACACAATTCCGGCCATTGGACACTCGACGCCTGCGTGACCTCGCAGTTCGAGCAGCATGTGCGTGCAGTCTGCGGCTTGCCGCTGGGCGACGTCTCGGTCGTTTCTCCCGTGGTAATGGTGAACATCCTCGGCGACGCTTGGAAGTGGGACAACGGATACCTCGCCGGCGATCCCGCCTGGGAGGCGATCCTCGTTGAGCCGCGCGCCAAGCTCCACCTCTACGGGAAAAAAGAGCCGCGCCTCGGCCGCAAGATGGGGCATTTCACCGTGACCGCCGCCACCGCCGACGCCGCGCTGGAGGCCGCCCGCGCGCTCAAGGCCAAGCTCTGATTCATCCGCCCCCGCGCGCGTCGGGTCCGCGCCGCCCGCACCATGCCGATTCTCCTCACGCCCCGCGGCCACTTGGTGCCCCACGCGCCGGATGTGGCCCTGCTGTCGACGTCCGTGGCGGCCGGTCTGGCGCGGGCCAGCGCAGGTCGCGACGAGGTCACCGCTCTAGCGGCACCGGCGAGCGGCTCGGCCCGACTCTTAATTTGGCTGGGCACCGAGGCACTGGGCGAGCCGTTGCCCGTGACAGGAGTTTTCTGGCGCGAGTTGGCCCGCCGTTATTTTTCCCTCCTTTGCCAGCAACCCGAGGCCGCCGGCACCCTCGTTGCGCCCCCCGACGCGGTGGGCCCGGAGGTCGTGTTGTCGGCTCCGCCGTTACCGGGCGGTGAATACCTCAGCCCCGAGGTGCTCGCCGCGCTCTGGGCCGAGCTGGATGCGGCGGTGGCGGCGGCCGGCCGGGCGCACCGGGGCGGGGCGGGCGGCTGGTTGCATGAGCGCAACCCGCTCTGGAATCAGGTCGGTCGGGTGACGTTTCATTTGGCGGAAAATAAGCGCGATCCCGATTGGCCGTTTGCCTTTCTGGCGACCTACACCCACCGGCTCTCCGAGCAGGCCAAGCCCCAATACCTGCCCCTTGGCCGCGCGTTGCAGGAGTATGCCCAGGCTGAGCAACGGCCCGCCCTCGTTGCCCTGCTCGCTCCCGTCGAGCGCGCCGCCGCACGCAGCGCCTGTGTGCGCGAGTTGGTGGATTCGCAGCGCATTTTTCAGCCGCAGCGCTGGAGGCCGGCCGAGGCGTATCGGTTTCTGCGCGACGTGGCGGTGCTCGAAGACAGCGGCGTGCTCGTGCGCCTGCCGGACTGGTGGCGGGGCGGCAAACTGGCGCGTCCCGCCGTGTCCGTCACCGTCGGCGGCAAATCCCCGGTGGGCGTGGGGCTGGATTCAATGCTCGATTTCCAGGTCGGCCTCACCCTCGACAGCGAAACCATTTCCCCCGAGGAGTGGGCGCAACTCGCCGCCAGCACCGACGGCCTAGTGTTGTTAAAAGGCCGCTGGGTGGAGGTGGACCGCGACAAACTCGGGCAGGTGCTGGCGCATTGGCGCGAACTGGAAAAAGGCCGGCGCGCCGGCGGGGTGAGCTTTGCCGAGGGACTGCGTTTGCTGGCTGGTGCACAGACGGGCACCGGTGCCCCCGAAGCGGAGTCCGACGAGGTGCGCCGCTGGACCCGTGTGCAGCCCGGCGAGTGGCTGCGGGCCACGCTCGCCTCCATGCGCGACCCCGGCTCCGGTGCGGACGGGGTGGGCGCGGGCGAACCGCCCCCGCCGGGCTTGTTGGCGACGCTGCGCCCCTACCAAGCGGCGGGCGTGGCGTGGTTGCGCTTTCTCAGCCGTCTCGGCCTCGGCGCGTGTCTGGCCGATGACATGGGTTTGGGCAAAACCATCCAAGTGCTCGGCCTCCTGCTCCACGCCCGCGCCGAACAGCCGGACGCCCCGCCCGCGTTGCTGGTGTTGCCCGCTTCGCTGTTGGGCAACTGGAGCGACGAGGCGGCCAAGTTCGCCCCGTCGTTGCGGCTGCGGGTGGCCCACGGTTCGGCCTGCACGGCTGCGGAGCTGGCGGCGCTCACCGCTCCTCCGCCCGCCGCGCTCACTGGTGTGGACGTGGTGCTCACGACCTATGGACTGGTCGCCAAGCTCGACGGCTTGCGTGCCCGCGACTGGTCGCTGGTGGTGCTCGACGAGGCGCAAGCCATCAAAAACTCCGGCTCGCGCCAAAGCCGCGCCGTGAAGGAGCTGCGCGCCCCCCGCCGTATCGCGCTTACCGGCACCCCGGTGGAAAACCGCCTTGGCGACGTCTGGTCGCTGTTTGATTTCCTCAACCCCGGTCTGCTGGGCAAGGCCGCTGAGTTCACCCGTTTTGCCAAAAAGCTCACCCAAGCCGCCGACCCCGCCGCCTACGCCCCGCTGCGCCAGTTGGTCGCGCCGTATATCTTGCGGCGCATGAAGACCGACCGACGCATCATCGCCGATCTGCCCGACAAGACCGAGGTCAACGCCCTGTGCAGCCTCTCCAAACGGCAGGCGGTGCTCTACTCCGGGATGGTCGCGGAGCTGAAGGAGAAGCTCAGGGTCACCGACGCGATGGAGCGGCGCGGGCTGGTGTTGGCCACGCTTATGCGCCTCAAACAGCTCTGCAACCACCCCGCGCAATGGGCCGGTGCCGATGCCGGGGCCGACTACGTGCCAGAGGAAAGCGGCAAATTCCTGCGACTGGCCGAGCTGGCTGGAGAAATTGCCGAGCGGCAGGAGAAGGTTTTGGTGTTTACCCAGTTCCGCGAGTTGACCGGGCCGCTCCAGCATTTCCTGGCGGGAGTATTTGGGCGGGCGGGGCTGGTCTTGCACGGCGGCACGCCG
Organism: Opitutus sp. GAS368; assembly: GCA_945871005.1. Lineage (GTDB taxonomy): Bacteria > Verrucomicrobiota > Verrucomicrobiia > Opitutales > Opitutaceae > Rariglobus. Next base: position 3,373 of record CAMBUJ010000121.1, read on the forward strand.
GTGGCCGAACGCCGGAGCTTGGTGGAGCAGTTTCAGCAACCGGAAGGCCCGCCGTTTTTCATTCTCTCGCTCAAGGCGGGCGGCACCGGGCTCACGCTCACTGAGGCGGGACACGTTATCCATTTCGACCGCTGGTGGAATCCGGCGGTGGAAAACCAGGCGACGGACCGGGCTTATCGCATCGGCCAAAAAAAGAACGTGCTGGTGCACAAGTTCGTTTGCCGGGGCACGCTGGAGGAGCGCATCGACAAACTGATTACGGAAAAACGCGCTCTGGCTGACGCGGTCTTGACGGAAGGCGGCGAGGTGGCGCTCACCGAGATGGGCGACGACGAGTTGCTGCGTTTCGTGGCGCTGGACCTGCGCACCTCCACGGCGGCGGACGCTGGCTAAGCGCGGGGCACCGCCGAACATTTCGACCTGTTACTACACCAACCGCTTCACTCATTTACACTCATGGCCTGGTATTCCTCCCGCTCCCGCAGCTATTCCGGTTTTGCTCCCTATGTTCCCGTCGCGCAGCGTCGTGAACAGGCCGCGAAGGCGGCCGCCAAAGCCGCCAAAAACGGCGCAGGCTGGAGCCCCGTGGCCCTCACCGGAAAAAAAATCGCCACGACGTTCTGGGGCAAGGCGTGGTGCGACCACTTGGAATCTTATAGCGATTACGAAAACCGCCTGCCGCGCGGCCGCACCTACGTGCGCAACGGCTCGGTGGTGGATTTGCAAATCGCCGCCGGCCTCATCACGGCCCGCGTGCAGGGCTCCTCGCTCTACACCGAGTCGATTAAAATAAAGCCGCTCGCCCCCGCGCGTTGGGTGGCGATCAAAGCGGCTTGCGCCGGCAAAATTACCTCTCTGGTCGGGCTGCTTCAGGGGCGTCTGCCCGACGAGGTTTTGCGGGTGATCACCGACCGCGCCAGCGGACTTTTCCCTGCTCCGGCAGAGATTGAACTAGACTGCAGTTGCCCGGATTCGGCCAACCTGTGCAAGCACCTCGCCGCGGTGCTTTATGGCGTAGGTGCGCGGCTGGATACGCGCCCGGAGCTGCTGTTTTTACTGCGCGGAGTGGATCATCAGGAGCTGGTGGCCGAGGCGTTGAGCGCGGTCAAACGGGTGCCGTTGGGCGCAGCGGATGGTGCGGGGGCGACCCTAGGCGACGACGATTTGGCTTCGGTATTCGGTATTGATATCGCCAGCGAGGCGGCACCGCTCATGCCGGTGGCTGCACCCGCCTCGACTCGGTTGGCGAAACCCACGAAAAAGAAACTATCTAAAGCCAAGGCCGCCGTTCCTGCGCCCAAGAAACCGGTCAAGGCGGTGAGTCTCCCGGTGCGCGCGGCCAAGGGGAAAAGTGCCGCGACCTCCGCCAGCGCATCAGCATCATCAGTGTCGGAAGTGATGGCCTCGCTCGACGCGCTGCTCGCGTCCAAACCAGCGCCGAAAGGAGGCGGCCGGCGGGCCGTAGCGCCTCGGGGTAAGTCGCGTTGAAACTCGGTACGCGCTCGCGTGTGCGTTACCCGCGCTCAGTCCCAGCGGAGGCGGAGCTCTCCGGTGTGGGTCTGCCAGTCGATCTTGGGCCAGCCGGTCGCGGGTGCGGGTGCTCCCAGCCGGTGGCGCTCGTTGAACGGCCGCTGCCGGCGCGTGCTCACGCCGTCGGTCAGTTCGAGGTGACTCACGGCAAATTCACCAAGGCAGCGTGCGGTGATGCGCAGCGGCGCGTCCGGATCATCGACTGGGCAAGCGAATTCAAAGCGAAGCTTCGGCGTGTTGACCTGCGCGGCCTGCCCGCGGAATTCGATCAAGACCCGGCTGTGTAATTCCCGCCAGATGCCGTCCGGTGTTTGTTGTTCAATGACCACTTTTTGGTGGGCGGGGGAGAAATGATGGAGCGTGAAACGCAGCGTCCAGCGTCCGCACACCGGCGAGGCGCTGAACACGTGGGCGAGTTGATCGCCGCAGTCGGCGAACCACCGGCGCAGGGCAAGCAGCTGTGCTTCGTCGGCTGCGAGCAACCGGGCGTTGGGCGATTGGGCAAAGCTGTCGGCGGGGCGTGAGGCAATCCACAGCTGGCGGGCGTGCTCGCGGGCTTGGTGCAGTGAGTCGGCAAAGAAGCCGGCCAGCTCGTCCGCAAGCCGGAGGTTTTCGTGTATCGCGTCATTGTCGCCCGGAGTACCGCTGCGCCCGAGGTGGCGCAGGCGGTGGATATGGGCCACGCAGACGCGGACAAACGTTTCGCGTTCGGCGAGGTAGGCGAGGAAGCGGGCGGTGGCGCCGAGGAAGGCGAGGGGCGATTGGCGGCCCGCCAGTACGGATAACTCAGGGGCGGCGGCCAGGCGCAAGAGGCGGCGGTAGGCGCGGGCGAAGGGCAGGGGGCTTTCGCGTCGCGAAGCGACTGGGGCCCAGCCGTTGTTGATTTCCCAGCGCGAATTGCCCGCGAACGCCAGGGCATCGGTGGCCAGCAAGCGACGGGCGAGGCTGCGGGCCGCCGCCGTTGGCAGTTCGGTGGAGCCACCGGCCTCCAGCGGTAAACCAACACAATGGGTTGGTTGGTCGGGGGGGGCTAACATCGCAGGCAGTGTCGTAGCGCCCCTGGCCTCCGGAGGTGAACCAACATAATGGGTTGGTTTGCCGGGGAAGGCGGCCGTCGCAGGCAGGGTCGTAACGCCACTGGCGTCCGGAGGCGAACCAACCCAATGGGTTGGTTTGGACTGGGGATCTGAGGCGTAAGTGTAACGGCACAGCCCGGCAGCGAGCAGGCTAGCTGGGTCGTCGGGCGTGCCGGGTTCGAGCCAGAGGGTGGCGGCGGCCGCGTCCACCAGCGTGGTGGTGGGCAAGGCGAGCCGGTGCGGCTCCCAACTGGTCACCAAATAACCCGCCGCTCCCGTGGCCTGCGCGCGGTGGTTCCAGGCGGCGAGGTTTTGCAGGCGGTCGGTCCAGACCGGGGCGGACTCGTGACGAAATGCGCCGTTCATCGGGCAGGCCCAGTAGGCGATCCCGGCCGCCTTCAATGCTGGGACCAGGTCGTACTCGGAAAAATTATACAACTCCATCCGCGGGTGCTGGCCGAACGGGTGGTAATACCAGTCGTAGGCGGCCAGGCCGGCGTGGGCCGGCAGCAGCGGAATGGCTTCGGGGAGCAGCGCGAGCATGTCGGCCCAGAGTCCGAGGCGCAGCCCGTGGCGAGCAGCGGCGGCATGCAGGCGGGTGACATGGCGGGCGAAATGGGCGGCTAGCCCGACTTCGGCTACCTCGGCGCGGGAGAGCGGGTGTTTGCCCAGATGAAAACTCTCGTCGAGGCCGGCGTGAATTTCACCGGCAGTGCAGAGCGGCGCGAGGTCGCCAAAAAGCCGTGACACCAGTTCGGGCGTGCGTGGGTGCAAGGGGCAGATCTGGCCGGCGGGTAGGGCCTCGCCGGTGACGGGCTCGCGCAGCTCGTTGAGGTCGCGCCAGTCGGGGTGCTTGATGACGTATTGGGTGTGCCCAAGGAGGTTGGCGATGGGCACGGTCTGGATGCCGTGGGCGGCGGCGGTGGCGACGAGTTGTTGCAGCTCCGCCCAGGTGTAGGCGTCGGCGCGGGCTAGGCCGGGCAACGACGGGTAATCCACCGCGTCCTCCAAGTGCAGGTAGAGCCGGGTGTAGCCCCACTCGGCATAGCGGGGTAGCAGGGCGAGCAGGTGGTCAAGGCACTCGACCTGGCGGGCGAGGTCCCATTGGAAGGCGCGGATCATGCAGTGGGCGCGGCCGGGCTGAAGGCGAAGGGTGGCTGGGTTTCGCCGCCGCCGCGCAACCACCGGCGGAAGGCGCGTAATTCGGCGAGCGTGCCCACCACTAGCAGGCTGTCGCCAGCGAGAAGGCGCTGGTCGCCGGTTGGGTTGATGATCTGCGTATCCCCGCGTTGAATGCCGACCACCCTCACCCCGGTGAGCCGGGCGATTTGGAGTGCGGCTAGCGTTTGGCCGGAGTGCGGGCCGGCGGGCACCGCATGGGTCTGGAGTACTGAACCGCTGAACTCGGCTGATCCTTCCGCGACGGGTTGTTTCTCCCCTTCGATAAAGGCGCGGGCGGCGACCAAGTCGGTGGATTTACCCAGCAGCATGAGTTTGTCGCCTGGGTAAACGCGCAAGTCGGGGCCGGTTCGGGTGATCACGTAGCCGTTGCGTTCCAGTTCGATCACCGAGCAGCCGAAGCGGGCCGGGATGGCGAGGTTGGCCAGGTCGCTGCCGGCATAGGCGGCGTCATCGGGGACGATGCAGTCGTCGAGGTGAAGGTTCCAGGCTTCCAGGCCTTGGTCTAGGGCAACGCGAGCGGTGGAGCGGGCCTTGAGCGGGGGCACCGGGTCGGCGGTGAAGACGTCGTGGACGGAGGATTGCCAGGTGCTGTGCCAGTAAATCAGGCGGCTGGAACTGACCGCGACCACGATGATGGCAGTCAGGGCGACCAAGGCCCAACCCCAGCCGGGCAAAACGGCGAACGGGAGGATGGCGTAGAGCCAGTAACCGAGCATCACTGCGGCAATTGTGCGCAGGCTGCTGTCGAGCACGGGGGCGGGCAGGCGGGTGCCCCCGGCCAGACCTTCGGCGAGGATCATGGCCACCGCGGAGATATTGCGCCAAAGCGCCACTAGCATGATGAGCAGCAGCAGCCCCACCACGCTCCAAAAGCCGGAGGTCAAAACGGCGTCTTTGACCCGGCCCGGATCGAAGGTGGATTTGAGGGCCTCGAGCAGTGGGCCCGAGAAGATAAGCAGGCCGGTGGCGAGAAGGATTTCCCCGCCGATCTGCAGCAGACGACCGCGTACCAGGCGCCAAGCCAGCGGGGTGTTTTTACGGTTTTGCAACTGCTGGATCCAGCCTTGGTAGGCCTCCAGGGTGCGGGTCAGCCAGCGCGGTTCGAGGCGCTGCGAGAGGGATACCAACGTGTCGGCGTGGCGGTTGATTAGCGGGGTGGCCAGCACGGTGAGAATCGAAGTGCCCACGGCGATCGGGTAATAAGTCCGAGGCAGCACGCCTCCGGCCACGCCGAGCTGGGCGATGATAAAGGAAAATTCGCCAATCGGGGTGAGCAGCAGACTGGCGCGGCGGGCTTCTCCGGGTGCGGTGCCGGTGAGCACCATGGCCACGCCGGTGCACACCGGGCGGGCGATCATCACCAAGAGGAACAAGCCCAGAATCCAAGGCCAGGCCTGGGCCAGCAGGGGCAGTTCGATCATCATGCCGATGGACACAAAGAACACGCTGCTGAAGAGGTCGCGCAGGCCGGCGAAGGCCTTTTCCACCGCGGCTTTTTGCGGCATCTCGGCGACGATGGCGCCGAGCAAAAAGGCTCCCAGCGCCAGGGAATAACCGGCTTTGGCGGCCAGCAGAGAGAGTAGGAAAAGGACGCCGGCGACGATGATCGTCTGCAACTCAGGGTCGGCACGGGCCTCGAGCCGGCGCAGCAGTCGGGGGATGAAAAAAAGCCCGATGCCCACGAGCAGGACCACGAAGGCGCTCAGGGAGGCAAGGAGGATGCCGAGGTGGTGGTCATCGCCGCTGGCCCCGGCCTGGACCTGGCTGGCGAGCAGGGTGAGCATGACGATCGCGACGACGTCTTCCATCACCGAGATGCCAAGGGCGCGTTGGGCGGCGCCCTCGTGGGTGAGTTTGAGTTCGGTGACGGTTTTGGCGATCACCGCGGAGCTGGAAACCATCACCATGCTGGCGACAAACAGGCTGTGCAGCGGCGACCACCCGGCGAACGCGCCGAGCAATTGCGTCAGGTGGAGCATACCAAATGCGCCCAGTGCGGTGCCCACCAGCGTGGGCAGACCGAGCCGAGCGAGTTTGGTCAGGCTCAGGCCCAGCCCGATCGAAAACATCAGGAATACCAGACCGACCTGGGAGAGCGTTTGGATGCGCTCGACATCGGTCACCAGCGAAAACAGCGGAATGTGGGGGCCGATGAGCAGGCCGGCAGCCAGGAACCCGACGATCACCGACAGTCCGAGACGCTTGCAAAGGGCACCGGCCAGCCCGGCGGCGAGGAGCACGAGGGCGAGGTCTTGGATAAAAAGGGTGCCGTCCATGTTTTGTAGAGAAATGTGGCGCGCGGCAGCATGGCGAGCCTTCGCGGTCACCGGCCGCAAAAAAGCCCGCCGCCCAGTGAGGGCGGCGGGCTAGTAACCCGACCGGCGGTCGGGGCTGGATGGCGGAGTATTACCCGCGCTTTTGGGCGATGAGCTGCTCGAGCTTGACGATGTCGACCGAGAACTGGCGGATGCCTTCAGCGGTCTTTTCGGTGGCGAGAGCGTCGTCGTTCATGGCGAAGCGGAAGGCGGCTTCGTTGAACGAGACCTGCTTGAGGTTGGCGCTGGCGGCGGCAGCCGGGTCGAGTTTGCGCACCAGCGGCTCGTTGGAGGCCTTCAGCTCGGCGAGCAGGGTCGGGGCGATGGTCAGCAGGTCGCAACCGGCCAGCTCGATGATCTCGCCGGTGTTGCGGAAGGACGCGCCCATGACCTCGGTCTTGTAGCCGAACTTTTTGTAGTAGGTGTAGATCTGGGTGACCGAGATCACGCCGGGGTCGGCCGCGCCGACGAAGTTGGCGGTGGGGTTCTTGGCCTTGTGCCAATCGAGGATGCGACCAACGAAGGGCGAGATGAGGGTGATCTTGGCCTCGGCACAGGCCACGGCCTGGGCGAAGGAGAACAGGAGCGTGAGATTGCAGTGGATGCCTTCTTTTTCCAGCAGCTCGGCGGCCTTGATGCCCTCCCAGGTGGAGGCGATCTTGATCAGCACGCGGTCGCGGCCGATGCCGGCTTTTTCGTACAGGCCCATGATCTCGCGGGCCTTGGCCACGGTGGCTGCGGTGTCGAAGGAAAGGCGGGCGTCGACCTCGGAGGACACGCGGCCGGGAACGATTTTAAGGATCTCCAAGCCGAACACGACCAGCAGGCGGTCGATGACGTCGGAGAGGGATGCGGTGGCGCCGGCGTCCTTGATCGCCTGGTCCATCAGAGAGGCGTAAGCGGGCATCGCTGCGGCCTTGAGGATGAGCGAGGGGTTGGTGGTGGCGTCACGGGGAGCGAACTCCTTCATGGAGGCGAAGTCGCCAGTATCGGCGACAACAACGGTGAACTGTTTCAGCTGGTCGAGTTGGGTGGACATGTTTTGGGGAGAAAAAGGGAGGGCTACAAAAACGCCTCGCGCAGGATTTGTCACGACTCGCGGTTGGGGATTTTCTGCAAATAGTTTCT
>CAMBUJ010000122.1 GCA_945871005.1 Opitutus sp. GAS368
CGCGAGCACATCCTCGCCCGCCTCATCCGCACCCAGGGTGAGCATAACAAACACAACGCCCGTCGCCTTTATTACTTCTCCCTCGAATATCTGATGGGCCGTCTGTTCGAGAACAATCTCTACAACACCGGCCTCTACGACGAGGCCCGTGCCTCGCTCAAAGACCTCGGCGTTGACTGGGAGTCGGTGCGCGAAAGCGAAGTGGACATGGGTTTGGGCAACGGTGGCTTAGGCCGTCTGGCTGCCTGTTTCCTCGATTCCCTGGCCACCCTGGATTTACCCGCCATCGGTTACGGCATCCATTACGAGTTCGGACTCTTCAAGCAGGAGTTCTTCAATGGCCACCAGGTTGAGCATCCCGACAACTGGATGATTTTCGGCACCCCGTGGGAAGTGGTTCGCCCCGAATACACCACCGAGGTTAAGATTTACGGCCGCGTTGAGCATGTGTTCGACGACAACGGCAACTCCCGTCCCCGTTGGGTCGATACCAAGACCATCTTGGGCGTTCCCTACGACATTCCGATCGCCGGCTACGGCACCGCCACGGTAAACCTGCTCCGCTTGTGGGCCTCCCGCTCCACCGAGGAGTTCGATTTAGTCGCCTTCAACAGCGGTGGTTATGTCGATGCCGTGCGCGAGAAGGCCATCGGCGAGACCGTCTCCAAGGTGCTTTACCCGAACGACAAAACTGAAAACGGCAAAGAGCTGCGCCTCGTGCAACAGTACTTCTTTGTCGCCTGCTCGTTGCGCGACATCATCCGCCGCCACTTCCGTCTCAATGGCAACACTTGGTCCAACTTCGACGCCAAGGTCGCCGTGCAGCTCAACGACACCCACCCGGCCGTCGCGGTCCCTGAACTGCTGCGCATCCTCATCGACGAGAATGGTTTCACTTGGGAAAAGGCCTGGGAAATCGTGGTTAAAACCTTCGGTTACACCAACCACACGCTCCTGCCCGAGGCGCTGGAGCGTTGGGGCGTGCCCCTGTTCACCCGCGTGCTGCCGCGTCACACGCAAATCATCTTTGAGATCAACCGTCGTCTCATGGAGGCGGTGGAAGCCAAGTGGCCCGGCGACAACCGCAAGAAAGCCATCCTCTCGCTCGTCGAAGAGGGCGGCACGAAGGCGTTCCGTATGGCCAATCTCGCGGTGGTCGGTTCGCATGCCGTCAACGGCGTCGCCGCCCTGCACACCGAGTTGCTCAAAAAGGATCTCTTCCCCGATTTCGATGCACTCTACCCAGGCAAGTTCCAGAACAAGACCAACGGCATCACCCCGCGGCGCTGGCTGCTGGATTGCAACCCGCGTCTCTCCGGGTTGATCACCGAGAAACTCGGTTCACCCTTGGTGTGGGCCCGCGATCTCGATGTGCTCCGCGGGTTGGAGAAATTCGCCGATCAGGCCGCCTTCCAAAAGGAGTTCATGGCGATCAAGCGCGCCAATAAGCAGGACCTCGCCGAGGTGATTCAATCGCTCTGCGGCGTGGACGTTTCACCCGACGCCCTGTTCGACGTTCAGATCAAGCGCCTGCATGAGTACAAGCGCCAGCACCTGAACTTGCTGCACATCCTCACGCTCTATCGCCGCCTGTTGCAAAACCCGGCCCTCGATATCGTGCCCCGCGTCTTCATCTTCGGCGCCAAGGCGGCTCCCGGTTACGACCTGGCCAAGAACATCATCCGCGCCATTAACGTCATTGGTGACCGCATCAATCGCGACGTGCGCATCAAGGGTAAGCTCAAGGTGGTGTTCCTGCCCAACTACCGCGTTTCCCTCGCCGAGCGGATCATTCCGGCCGCCGATTTGTCGGAGCAGATTTCCACCGCGGGTAAAGAGGCCTCCGGCACCGGCAACATGAAGCTCGCCCTCAACGGTGCGCTCACCATCGGCACGCTCGACGGGGCCAACGTGGAGATCGGCGAAGAGGTCGGTGACGACAACATCTTCATCTTCGGGTTGAAGGTGCCTGACGTCGAGGCGCTCGACGCTGTGGGCTACAACCCCTGGAACTATTACAACAACGACGAGGAGCTGCGCGCAGTGATCGATTGGCTGGGCTCGGAGTACTTCACGCCGGGCGAGAGCCATGCGTTCGGTGCGCTCCACCACAGCCTCCTCGACGGTGGCGATCCCTACAAGGTGCTCGCCGACTACCGCACCTACGTGCAAGCGCACGAGCGCGTGGACGCTGCTTATCGCGACAAGGCCCGTTGGGCTAAGATGGCGATCCTCAACACCGCCCGCGTCGGCAAGTTCTCCAGCGATCGCACCATCCGCGAATACGCCAAGGACATCTGGAGCCTGCCGCCCGTTTCGGTGCTCAGCTGCGTTCAGTAACTCCAACCGCACGCCTCAAGCCGGGGGCTAAGCGGTTCAGCGAGCCGTGGTTTGATTTTAAAAAATTAAACCACGGCTTTTTATTGGCCTGAGTGGGTGGCGGAGGTGCCGTAATACCAGCAGCTGGTTGCTTTTGGACTTTCCTGTCGCAGATCAAAATCGCTCCGCAATCTCGCTATGACGGGGATCTCTCCGTGACGTAGCGGGACGACGGAGTCGTTTCGAGTTTGGGGGATCGCACGGAGCGCCGAGCTCCGGCTCGGCCTGAGCGGGCGCATACCCCCAAGCCCCGAGCCTCGAAATCGCTCCGCGATCCCGCTACGTTTCGGAGTTCGGAAAGCGCGTAGCCTGACGACGAAGTCGTTGGGATCCCGGATTACGAAATGGATGCGCCATCCCGCTACGTTCGGAATCGCTCCGTGACGTAGCGGGACGCCGGAGTCGTTTCGTTTGGCAAAGTCTAATTTCCTGGAGCTGTTGGTATAACTCGATCGCTGTCGCGCAAGTTGCGGCGTGGCCCCAGCGCTTCTGAAAATGGATTCATTTGTTTCACCTCGTCCCTGCGGCGGGGCGGCCGCGATTCTCCCCGCGTGCGTCGGTGCAATCCCACTAAAACCGACCGTCAGCCAACCCTCGCTTAACCCAACATGTCCCACCTCCCCGACTGCTTATACTGCCGCAAAGACCCGCGTTTGACGGATCTGATGATCGAAGTCGCCCCGCTCGAGGTTTCGACCCTCTACCTGTTCAAGGAGCAAACTTACCACGGCCGCTGCATCGTCGCCTATAACGGACACGTGAACGAACTCTACGAGTTACCCGAGGCAGAGCTCGCCCGGTTCATGCAGGACGTGGCCCGCGCCGCCGGAGCCATGAAGGCAGCGTTTAACCCCGCCAAGATCAACTACGGGGCCTATTCCGATAAACTCCCGCACCTGCATTTTCATCTCGTCCCCAAATACGTCGACGGGCCTGCCTGGGGCACTACCTTCACCATGATGCCCGATCCCAAAAAATTGCTCAGCGAGCCTGCCTACGCGGAACTCATCGCGGAGCTCCGGCAGGCACTCAGCGCCTCGGCGGCGTTGGTTTGATTAACTCCCTCCCGTCATGAGTCGCGAAATGTGTTATCGGTGTTTTTGGCCCCAGTCGCTCTGCTGGTGTCCATCGATCACCGCGATGCCTTCGCGCACCCGTTTTGTTTTCCTGATGCACCCGAAAGAGTTCAAACAGGAGAAAGCGGGCACCGGGCGACTCACCCACCTGTGCTTGGCCCGCAGTGAGATTCACATGGGCGTCGAATTCGATGCGCACGAATCGGTTCAGGCGTTAATTCAGGATCCGCGCAACCTGGCCATGCTCGTTTACCCGAGTGCAGGTGCGCGCAACCTCTCCCGCGGCGACCTGCAACCGGCCGACCTCGGCGACCGCCAGTTGGTGGTCTTTCTGCTCGATGCCACCTGGGCGCTGGCCAAAAAAATGCTTCGCCTCAGCCCCTCGCTGCAACGCCTGCCCCGGCTCATGTTCACGCCGTCGGCGCCGAGCCGCTACGTGATCAAACAACAGCCGGTCGAGGGCTGTCTTTCCACCCTTGAGGCAACGCACGAACTGCTCCTCGCCCTGGAGCGTTCCGGACTCGATGAGTATCCCTTGCCGGAGCAACTGCTCGGGCTGTTCGCGCGTATGCAGGATTACCAACTTCGCTGCGCGCGTGATCCGGCACGGGAAGGGTATCGCCGGCGGGCCTACAGCGCCCCCGCCGACCGTCTCCGGCCCCAAGGCAGCACCGGAGCGCGCCGCACCCGGCTGTTTAACCTAGGCGAAAAACCGCCCGCTGCCTCCGCGTCCGACGACGCGAATCCGGCCTGATTTTTTAGCGGCAAGTCCGCCGCTCCGAGGCCGTCAGGGCTTGCGGAACAGGTAGTGGCTCACGAGCCATTCTTCGCCGCCCCGGTACCCCCAGAGTTCCGCGCAGCTCAGGTAAAAAACCCGCCAGTAGGCCCACCACTTGGTGGCCTGATCGGCCCCGTAGGTCGTGCGCAACAACGGCATGATTTCGGCGCGGTGGGCGTCCATGTTTTCCAGCCAGTGTTCGGCGGTTTGCTGGTAGTGGCGGCCGTTGACTTTCCAGTCCTGCACGAGCTGCAAATCGGCGTTGAAACGCGGCAATAAATCGTGGGCGGGCATCTGCCCGCCGGTGAAAAAGTAGCGGCTCATCCAGTCGCTGGGGCCCTCAGAAATGAAGTGATAACTGAAGCGGCTGTGGGTGAAAATATGGGTGAACAACAGCCCCCCTGGACGTAACCAGCGGGCGATCTGGCGGAACAGCTGGTCGTAGTTTTTGAGGTGTTCGAACATTTCCACCGAGACGACGCGGTCGAACTGGTTGGCGGCGGTGTCGAAGGCGTTGATGTCGCAGGTGACGATCGTGAGGTTGGTGATCCCGCGCCGGCGCGCCTCGGCGTCGATGTGTTCCTTTTGGGTGCGGGAATTGGAAATCGCGGTGATGCGTGAGCGCGGGAATTTTTGCGCGTTGTAGAGGCAGAGCGAACCCCAGCCGCAGCCCAGTTCGAGGATGTCCTGGCCGTCGGCGAGTTGGGCGCGTTCGGCGTAGAGGGCGAGCATGAGCTCCTCGGCTTCGGCGAGGGTTTCCTTACCGGTGGGGTAGAGGCAGCCCGAGTATTTAAAGCGCGGCCCGAGGCAGTAACGGTAGAAGTCGGTGGGCACCTCGTAGTGCTGCTCGTTGGCGGCTGCGGTCTGTTCGGCCAGGGGGCGGGTTTTCAGGTCGGCGACGTAGGCGTCGGCCTGGTAGCGGGCGGTTTCGGTGGTGATGCGCTGGGCCAGCAGGCGGCGGATGCCCACGCGGAGCAGCCAGTCGGGCAGGAGGTTTTTTTCGAGGAGGGTGTCGAGCATGGTCGGGTGTGAAAAAGGGAGCGGGTTGCTTTTCGGGGCGGGGCTTTAGTCTTTTTTGGGAAACCACGGCACGAAGACCGGGACGCGACGTTGGTAGTCACGGTAGGCTTCGCCGCGGCTGCGCAGCGACTGGGCCTCGGCCATGGGCACCCCAGTCACCCAGCGCAGCAGATAAAACATGCCGGCCAGGCAGATCACACTGGTCCACCCCCACGGTGAGGCGCAGGCGAACACAAAATATCCCAGCCAGACGCACCACTCGAAAAAGTAGTTCGGGTGCCGGCTGTAGCGCCACAACCCGATTTCGCACACCCGCCCTTGCTGGCCGGGACTGCGCTTAAAAGCCGCGAGCTGGGCATCGGCTAAAATTTCGCCCACCAGCGCCAACGCCCAGAGGGCCAAGCTGGCGATTTCCAACGGGTGAAAACCGGGCGCCGGATTGGCGGCGATCAGCAGGAAGGGCATCCCGAGGATCAGCACGGAGACGGCTTGCTGTTGAAAAAAGATGGCCATCTGGCGGCCAAAGTCGTTCGTCCAGCGCAGCCTCAGGGCCTCATAGCGGGCATCTTCCACCGGGTGGTGGCTGCGTACCCGCCGGTAAAGGTGGATGCCGAGGCGCCCGCTCCACAGCATCACCATCCCGGCAATGAGCGCGCGGCGCGGCCCCCAGCCGTCTGCGGCCGTCGCGTAGAACAGGGCCAGCGCGCCGAACGAAGCGGCCCACACCACGTCGACGATCCCGTAATTGTCCCAGCGTCGGGCCAAGCGAAAGCTGAACGCAAAGAGCAGGGCAAGGGCGATGGCGGCGAGGCCCGAGAGCAACAGGTTAGTCATGGTGTGGAATCAGGCGGGCGGGCGGGGCTTGGAGCGGTTGAGCCGGGCGAGTTGGCGCATCAGCGGGCGCAGCGGGTAATAAAGCCCGGCGACGATCACCGGTACACTGAGCAGCCAGGCGGTGCCGGCGTGCACGCCGGCCCAGCCGAAGCGTTGGAAAAACTCAATCAGTGGGGCGGCGCGAAAGGTGGTCAGCACGTCGTTAAGATTAAAGGGCATGGGCGGGGAGTCCCACAGCCATTCCCCGCTGCGCACATAAACGAGAATCATCACCAGTTGCACCGGGGTGAGCAGGTAGTTGAGGGCCTGCAGCAGCGGTTGGTTCATGCGGAAGCGCCAGCCGACGGCGACATTGAGCCCGGTTGTGGTGCCGAAGAACGGGCAGAGCGAGGCGGCTGTGCCCGCCGCAAGGGTGGCGGCGAGCTGGTCCGGGCTGACCCCTTGCTTGAGCAGGCCGAGCAGGGGATCGCCCAGACGGCGTTGCCAAAAGGACCGGCGGGGAGGGGACTCGGTTGGGGTCATGCGAACAGGGACTGAGCGCCGAGCAGGTAAATCAAAACGCCAAGTACGCTCAGGGTGGCGGGAAAAACGAGTTTGCCTGGGCGGCGGGTGGCGAAGACCTCGCCGAGCTGGTCGATTTTCTGGATACGGAACAGCTCAACCAAAAAGTAGGGGGCCATGGCGAGGTTGCCCCAGAGGATAATTGCCACGAACCAAAGCAGGCAGGCGGCGGCAGAGCGCTCCTTCCAGGCCACCCAGACGAAGAAGGTGAGGAAGGCCCAATAGGCGTCGAACAAGGTGGCGATGAACCACGGGTGGGTGAAGACGGCGCGGGGGATGGCGAAAATCGCGCACTGGGTGCTGGCCCAACCGGTCACCGCCAGCATGGAGACAATGATCACTACAAAGAGCGCGCGCAGAAGATTGAGCATAGGGATTGGGAGGGGCGGGGGGAATTGGGGAAGTAGCGAGTAGTGAGTAGCGGGTAGCGAGTAGGGCGGACGGGTGGCGGCGGGTGGTTTTTCTACTCACTGCCCGCTACTCGCTACTCACTACGGTTTCACTACTCGCTACTGCTTCATCACTCCAGCGTGAGATTGTTGGGGCGGGTGTGCAGGGTCTGCACCACGGAGATGTTGCGCAGGGCGAAGGCCGCCTCGCAGTAACACAGGTAGTAGCTCCATTTGCGGATAAAGCGTTCGTCGAAGCCGAGCGCGCGGACCTCGGCGAGTTTTTGACAAAACGTCTGGTGCCACTGGCGCAGGGTGCGCGCGTAGTCGGGCCCCAGGTCAGTGATAGCGTGGAGCACAAAACCACCGTGGGCGGAGAGCTGAGCGTTGACCCGGTTGAGCGAGAGCAGCAGCGAGCCGGGGAAAATGTGCTTCTGAATAAAATCCACCCCGTTGCGGAAAGCGTCGTAGCGGGCGTCCGGACAGGTGATGAACTGGAGGGCGACCAGGCCGTTGGGTTTGAGCACCCGGTCGATTACCGCGCAGAACTCCGGCAGGTAGGCGTGGCCAATTGCCTCCATCATCTCAATGGAAACGATTTTATCGAATTGGCCGGTGAGCTCCCGGTAATCCTGAAAGCGCACCTCGATGCGGTCGGCCAGACCGGCGGCGGCGATGCGGCGGCGGGCGAAGTCCAACTGACGTTCCGAGATCGTGAGGGTCGTCACCCGGCAGCCGTAGCGGCGGGCCGCGTGCAACGCCCAGCCACCCCAGCCCGAGCCGATTTCCAGCACGTGGTCGCCAGGCTGGAGACGCAGGCTGCGGCAGAGCGCGTCGTTTTTCTCAAACTGGGCGGCCTCCAGAGAGAGCTCGGGGGTGGTCCATTTGGCCGCCGAGTACATCATCGAGGGATCGAGAAAGAGCGTGAAAAACTCGTTCGACAGGTCGTAGTGCTCGTGGATGTTGCGCCGGGCCATGGCCCGGGTGTTGGGCCGCAGGAGATGGCCGAGGCGGTCGGCAAAACGCAGCACGTTGAGCGCGAACGAACGGGCGTGTTTGGATCCGGAGAGGGTGGGGGCCTGGTCGAAGTTGTGAATGAACCAGGCGACCACAGCGGTGAGTTCGGGCGTGTCCCAGTCGCCGTCGAGGTAGCTTTCGGCAAACCCGATGTCCCCGTGGAGCACGCACTTTTTGAAAAACACCGCCCGGCGCACGCGGATTGTGGCGTCGGCGGAGATTTTTAGGGGCAGGGTGGTCGCGGTGGGGATGGGGGAGCCAAAGGTGCGCACAGAGCCGTCGGGCAGTTCGACTCGGAGGTGGCCGCGGGTCATGTTGGCAAAGCTGCCCAGCACCGAGCGCTCGTAAAAGGACCGCGATGGGCGGGCTGCAGCGGGGGCGGCGGTTGGGCCTGGGGGCTGCGGGCGCGGGGCGGTGGGCGGGACGGAGGTGAGCGTGGAGGAGTTCATGCGTCCGGAGGAGCCGAGGGGCGGGTGGGCTGATGGGCGGAAAGGGAGTGGTGCGGGTGGTAGAGGTCGCGCTGGTCGGCGGGGCGGGCGTTTTTGGTGAACCAGGGGACTTTTTTCCAAAACAGCCGCAGCGCGTGCCAGTGGATCAGGGTAATGATGCGCAGGGTAAGCAGAGGGTAGCGGAACAACAGGCCGGCGAGGCGGGCGTCGGTGAGCGGGCGGGCCGGGCCGGAGAGGTGGCTGGTGAGCGTGCGCTCGTTGCCCACGTAGTCGTCGATTTGCAGGTGTAGGTTTTCGGTGGGCACGCGTAGCTGGAAATCGAAGTGGACATCCACTGCGGAGAAAGGGGAAACGTAGAAAAACTTCGGGACACGCCGGTGGAACGTGCCGGGCCCACCGGCGGTGGAGGAGGGCAAAAGATCGGCGGGCCCGAAGGCGTACGGTTTCATTTCGCGGAAGGTATTGGTTACCTCGGCGATGGCGGCCACGGCGTGACCGGTGGCGTCGTAGGCGAAGTAAAACGACACGGGGTTAAAGGCGTAGCCGAAGATACGCGGTAAGGTGAGCAGCTCGATGCGGGTGATCATGCCGGGATCGACCCCATGCGCCGCGAAGAAGGCCAGGGCCCGGGCCTTGAGCGAGGCGGTGCCGGGGGCTGGCGCTGCGGCGGCGCTGGCCGAGGGGTTAATCGTGGCGGGGGAGGCGTTGTGCAGGGGCGCGCTGGTGGGCAGGTAGTCGCTCTCGCGGAGCGAATAGAGGTTGGGGCGGTTGACGGAGAACAGGTGCAGGCGTTCGTGTAGGGCGGGCAGTTCGTCGAGGTCCACCGCCAGCAAAAACAGGCCATAGGCGAAGCGGTGCGAGCGGGGCGCGAACCGGGCGTGGAGAACACGGCATTCGTAAAGCCTCGAGTTCATGCGCGGATGTTCGGCGAACGCAGGGCGCCGGGGGCGGATGGGTGGAGGTTGAGTCGGTCGATGGACACGGAAGGCGCAGGTTGAGCGGGGCCAGTGAATGGGCATTGCGCCCCATGGCAACAGGCGGCGGACGAATTACCGAGCGTTCAATCCGGCCAATGGTCGGGGCTCCACCGGCCGCGGAAACGGCCAGGCCAAATGGAATTCGTAAGTGTATGTTAAAAGAAGTGATGCGGAGGGCGGAGTCTGTGCTGTTTAAATCGTTCTCGTTCTCCTGCTCCTACTCGTTCTCGTCTGGAATGGCCGGCGCGTGAAAATTATTTACCAGGTCGAAATTCCGCTGGTATTTCCTTTTTCCGTAACGGCTTAAGTTATAAAACCGCCGCCGCCCACGCTGCTTTTTTTGTTTTTTCCTAAAAATAATTCAAGTGGGGGCTAAAGTTTTTTCCGGATGCGACGTTAATAAAGGCATCTGAGGGAAACCCCTCAGCTGGATCGGCCCGAATCCTTCTTCGGCCCGTCGCCCTACGGACAGGGTCGTTTAATCAAGGAAGAACATCATGTCTGTCGTCATTAACACCAATTATTCGGCTACCGTTGCCTCCAATAACTTAGCCGCCTCCAATAGCATGCTGCAGAAGAGCCTTAATCGGCTTTCTAGCGGCTCGAAGATCGTGTCCCCATCCGACGATGCGGGCGGTCTTGCTGTCTCCATGAAGCTCAGCGCCACGGCCAAGCGCCAGGGTGCGGTCAACAACAACATCGGCAACGCGGTTTCCCTCCTGCAGACCCAGGACGGCGCGTTGAAAGTCACCGGCAGCGTCCTGGCCCGCATCAGCGAGCTGAAGGTGCTCAACAGCGATGT
>CAMBUJ010000123.1 GCA_945871005.1 Opitutus sp. GAS368
TGTCCCGTATCATCACCACCGCCTCCACCCAATCGGTTACTTCACCGGTTTTTTGCGCCTAGCCCAGGCTATGAAAAACCGATGAAGGTAAACCCTGAGTGGATTAAGTCCTCCGGTACCCGGCTACCCTCGTCGGCCAAACTCATCGACGCCCTTTACCGCGCAATCAACAAACCGGACGTGGACATCGACCAAGTGGTGCGCCTGGTGTCCATGGATATGGCCATCACGAGTCGTTTGTTACGCATGGCCAACAGTGCCTGTAACGCCCGAGGCGAGGCGGTGGTCAGCCTCGAACAAGCGCTCAGTTGGCTCGGGGCATTTCAGGCCTACCGGGTCGCCTGCGTGACGGTGTCGGCCAAACTCTGCGACCCGGGCCTGCCAGTTTACCGGATTTCAGCCGACCAACTCTTTGCCAACTCGATGGCCATGGCGGTAGGCATGGAGATTCTCAGCGAGAAGGCGGGGCTCGATCGCAAGGCCGGTTATACCATCGGGTTGTTGCATAATTTGGGGCGGATTGTGCTTCAGCGTCTGGCGGTCCAGCGGGAGATCCCTGCCGGGGCCGGCGATTTGCCTGACCGCCAGGCGGTCGTGAACTGGGAGCGCGAGACCTTTGGCTACTCCCACACCGAACTGGGCAGCGCCGTGCTCGCGGCCTGGGGCATGAATCCACTCCTCGTGGAGGTAATTAAGCGTCAGTATGATGGAGAAGCCGCGAGCGATCCCTTGGTGCGGCGCTGGAGTGCGCTGTTGCAGCTCACCGAGACCGTGGTGGACGGCACGACTTACGGGCTTGGCGGGGCCCGTGACGTGGGGCCGATCGCGGAAGCTATGTTCGTCGAAGCCGGGATCGCCCAGCTGGACCTCCACCCCCTGAGCGAGGAAATCGCATCGGAAACCAAGCGGTTCTGTGAGCAAAGCGGCGTGGTTATCGCCAGCGAGCGGTCAAATTCGCTGTAAGTCGGGGGTAATATTAAAAGTGTCGGATAAAAACCGGTGGTCTCGCGAAGTATTCGAAGGGGGCGAAGGAGCATACCTGTACTGCTTTGGTTGGGGCTTTCTTCCGGCTTCGCGCCCTTCGAATACTTCGCGAGACAAATGGATTGATCTCGGATTTAGGGAGCGCGTCGTTTCCCCCGAGTGGGTCGCAGATCGTACCGGAGCAAACGAGAAGTCTGCGCAACTCCACGTCCAGATTGTTAACCGCTAAGGGGCGCTAATCTAGGAATCCGGAATCCCGGTTCGAATTAGCGGCCATCAGCGTTCATTAGCGGTGAAACCGGTTGGGTTGCTGGTGTCGTTGGCGAGTGGGTCGAAGCTCAAACCGAAGCAGACTAGAAGTCTGCGCTACCTCGGGTCGCTTACTGCTGATCCCAGAATTCCCAGCTTTGGGTCGGCAGCGTGGGGGTGAGCTTCGCGCCGGTGGCCACGCCGATCGGCACGCCGCGGGTGTCGGGGCCGGCTTCGTCCGGGGTGTAGCGGTAGCCTTGCCAGGTCGTGTCGGCGGGCAGGCCGGTGGCGATGGTAAAGGGGCGCGCGTCGCTGGTGGAGCGGTTGGCCACCACGATGGTCATTTTGCCGTTGGGGCGCTTGAAGGCGAAGAGGCGGGCTTTGGCGTCGAACTGGCCCTCGGCGATGCTCAGCGCCACCGAGTCCCACGGCATGCGTTTGGCAAAACTGCCGACCGCATTCCAGTTGTAAGGATTAAAAATCCAGTGGCCGGGTTCGATCGCCGCGGCCTTGCGCTCCAGCGCCAGCGCGTCGGAACGGACTTGGATCGGCAGATTCACGCCGATTTCGACCTTGAAATGGGCCGCATCTGACGGTGCCACCAGCACCGCGTGGGCGACGGCGGGGCGGCCCTCGGCGGTCTGGCCGGTGGCGGCCGGAATCTCGATTTTGCCCTGGGGGAAGGCGCGTTGGAAAATCGTGTCGGTGCCACCGTCCCAGGCGGCGGTGAACTCGGTTTTTTGCCACTCCGGGGGCAGCGTCAGGCCGGGGACGGCTTCGGCCAGCAGGTAAACGGTGACCGGCTGATTGACGAAGAAGTTGTAGGCAATCGCCGGTTTGTTGCCGGCGGGACGGGTCAGGGTGAGCAACTCGGCGGTTTGCAGGGCCGCGGGCAGGCCGGTAATTTCGGGACCCTCGGGCCAGCGGCGCAGCTGCTCGGCGGTGGCCGACTTGGGTTTGTCGATCAGCGACTTCCAGAAACCGAGGGAGTAGCCGCTGGCCTCGGCGTTTTTGAGCGGCTTGAGGGCATGGAGCCAGAACCAGGTGGGGTTTTCGGCCAACTGGAAGGAGTTCATGATGTGCTCAACCGTGTTCAGGCAGCGATCCGGGGTGGCGCCGCCGGTGAGGTATTCGTATTCGTTTTGGAACCAGGGGCGCGGCGGCAGTTTGGCGGTGATCTCGGCGTGGGTTTTGGACACTTGCGCCGAGGGAGCGCCAATCGTGTGCACCACATAGGCGTCCACCAAGGCGGCGACTGCAGGATCGTGCATGCCGGTGGCGATTTTTTTGGGAAACCCGTTTTCGGTGTCGGCAAAGAGCAGAATCGACGAATCGGCGGCGCGGATCGCCCCCGCCACCGCCGCGTAGGCTTTCACATAGTCGGGGGCGGTATTATATTTACAGGTCGAATACAGGCTGTGGCCGATGTGGGGCTCGTTTTGCAGGCCCCACATCGAAACTTTAAGCCCCGCATGTTTGAGGGTGTTGATATCCGCCACCACCGCTTGGGCGAAGTCCTTGAGGAAGCGGTTCACGTCGCCTTGGTAATCGGGATCTTTGGCGAAGTCCTTGCCGAAGCAGCGCAGCGTGCCGCCCGGGTAAGCGCGGTTGGATTTCCAGAAGGGGGCGGGCGACCAGTATTCGAAGGAGAGCCCTTCAACCCCGGCGGTATCGAGCAGTTGTTTTAACTCCTGCAACTGCTCCGGCCAGCGGGGTTGGAGGAACTTTTGCTCGGCGTCGAGGCCGCGCCAGTAGAGACCGCCCGCGAGGCGGCAGTAGCGGAAGCCGGCGAGCATCTCCTTGGCCAGGCGCTCGCGTTCGGCGGGGACGAGATCGTGGGGCACGGCGACGGGTTCCTCGGGCAGGCCGTGGTTACCCGAGCCGATCGAGTCGGATTGGATTTCGAAACCGATGCCCTTAATGACCTGCTTGGGACGGTCGGGAAACACCGCGTATTCGCCCGGGGCGAGCGCGGGCGCGGCGGGGGCGGCGAAGGCGGCCGTGGCGGTGAGGGCAAGGGCGGCGAGCAGGCGTTGGGTGGGGGGCATGGGGATAAAAAAAGGGGGGCGGGCGGTTAAAGGGTATCGGCGCACTTCAGGGCGAGGTGAAGCTGGGGTGACGGGAAGTGGGATGAATGCCGACTTTCGTGTTTTCCGTGTTTTTCGTGGTTAAAACCTCCGGAGTTTTTAACCGCTAATGAACGCTAAGGGACGCTAATTTCGGAGTCCGGAATCTAGGTTCGGATTAGCGGCCATTCGCGTTCATTAGCGGTTAAATCGGTTTGGTTGGGCCTGCAGTCCAGCTCAGCTGCAGCGCACTTCGTAGAGCGAGGCCGACGGGTCGCCGTTGGTGGCGGTCACCACCACCCGCACACGTCGGGCCTCCACCGGCGCGGCCAACGCGTGGCGGCGCAGGCGTTGGTAGTTGTTTTTCACCGTCACGACCGTCTGCCAAACACCGTCCACCTCGGCCTCGACCGCGTAATCTCGCGGGCATTGTGCGTCGCGGTAGAACGGGGCGTAGGCGTGGTATTCGCGGATCAGGTGGACGGGGAACACCAGTTGCACTTGGCTGATCGCCTGCGGGGTGGCCCAGGCGAGTTCGAGCGCCTGCGGCAGCGGCTGGGCCGGGTCCGACACCCACAGGTTGGTGGCGCGGTGCGGACGGGTCACGCCGGTGAGCACCTGGGCGGCGTCGAAGGGGCGCTGGGCCGGGGCGATCCGATAGGCGAGCGTGTGGCCGTTGCCAAAGCGGCGCATCCGGTTCGGCGAAATCGCGTACATCGCCATGTGGCCGGGGATGATTTTCTGCGCGGCGTGCCAGTGGACGGCTTTGTTGGGCAACGCGTCGAGGCGGAGGAAACTACCGGTGGTGATCGTGGCGGGCAGGTCGCGGTTGAGCGTCCACCGCACCCAGTGCGGGCCGCCGGCGGGCACGGTGACTTGGCCGGTGGCGAAGGGCGCGCCGGGCTCGGCGCGGTAGTCCCAAATGTGGTCGGCCTGGTGCAGCGCGAGGTCGAGCACCTGGGGCGTGGCGGACTCGTTGGTCAGGCACAGTTCGAGGAAATCGAGGCGGCCGCCGGAGGTGGCGATGAGTTGGCCGCGGCGGGTTTCGAGGCGCTCGATTTTATACTGGGGCTGGTCCTTCCAGACGGTCAGGCCCTCGTGGAAACCGGGGGTTTCAGGGGCGACACCGTGGATCGGCGCGGTGCTGGTGGCGCTGGCGGTGGCGCGCAGGGCCAGGTCGGTGGCGTCGCGGTGGGCGAAGTGCGGGAGGAAGCAGCCGTTGGCCAGAAGGCGCTCCTGGATGTCGGTGATGTCCTGGACGACGAGCTCGTCGAAGCTGTGGTTGCGGGCGATGCCGAGGGCGGCGGCGATGCCGACTGCTTCACCCATCAGCGCGGTGGTGCCCATGACGCGAACCGTGCCGAGGGCGGCGTGGGTGACGGAGACGTTGCGCCCGGCGAGCATCAGGTTGTCGCAGTCCTTGGCGAGGAGGCTGCGCAGCGGCACACCGTAGGGGCCGCAGTAGGACATGGCCGAGTAGTCGCTAAAGGTGTCGTACTCGTTGTCGTGGCCGCCGACCGCCGCGGACGGCTCGGAGGTTTTGGCCAACAGGCCGCCGGGGGTGTGCAGGTCGACAAACCAGCCGCCGAAAGCGATCTCGTCGGGGAAGGCGGTTTTGTTGAGCACATCGTGTTCGGTCATGAGGTAACGACCCATGACGCGGCGGCTCTCGCGCTTGCCGGGGACCTGGCCGATCCAGTCGAGCGCGTAGTTTTTGCACGCCTCCATGGTTTTCGGGTCCTTGTTCTTCATCCAGTCCCAGACACCGAGGGCGTGGCGGGTCAGCTCGTGGCGGATGGTTTCCGCGTCGTAAATGGTGTGATACGGCACGCCGATTTCGATCCACCAAAAACCGCCGCGCTTGTCCTTGGGCAGGCGACCCTGCTCGTAGAAATAGGAGGCGTCCTCGTGTTTAACCGCCCAGTCCGGCGCGGTGTAAGGCGCGGGGCGGCCGGTGTCGCGGGCGAGGAAGTGAATCGAGTTGCCCATGGTGTCGGCGCTGGCCTGGGCGGGGGCGTGCGGCTCGTTGAATTCGTCGCGGCCCTCCGAACCCATGCGCCAGGTGCAGCCGGCGGCGTCGGCGACGATGCCGTCACCGGTGCAGTCGATGAAAATTTTGCCCTCGAGACGCAGGATCGTCTCGGCGTTTTGCACCACGGCGGTGATGGCGGAGATGTTGCGGGCGTCGCGTTTTTCCACGCCCTGGACGTCGGTGTTGAGAAACAAGGTCAGGCCGGGGGTGCTGAGGGCGAGGTCGTAGAGGACGATGTCCCAGACGCTGTTGGTCCAGCCGTTCTCGTAGATCTCGGCGTGGTTGCGGGCGCGCTCCTCGATCAGGGCCTCGGAGAGGATGCCGGTCTCGCGGCCGTAAGCGTGGAAGGCGGCGGCGCCGTGGGGGGTGACGCCGACCTCGGAGGAGCTGTTGCCGCCGAGCACGGGGCGGTTGTGGACGAGGGCGGTTTTGGCGCCTTGGCGGGCGGCGGAAACGGCGGCGCAGAAGCCGGCCAGGCCGCCACCGCAAACGACGACATCAAAGGAGTGGGTCAGGGTTTTCATTTTGGTTTTCGAAAAAAGGATTGGGGGGACGGGCGCCGCCGGTGCCGGGGAAAGGGGCGATGGCGACCCGCTGAGAATAACAAAATGGAGGCTGGCGCGCTAGGCGTGAACGCGTCTCAATTCTTATAAAATACGACACATGGCTAAATCCCTAAACCCGGAGCGGCGGATTGCGGTGCTGGTGGACACGGCCTCGACCTGGGGGCGCGACATCATTCGCGGGATCCAGCGGGAGGCGCGCAAGCATCCCCACTGGAGCCTGTTGGTGGAGCAGCGCGGCAGTGCGGAGACGCTGGGCTTGCCGGCGGAGTGGCGGGCCGACGGGGTGATTGCGCGGGTGAGCAACGCCGAGCTGGCGGGTCAACTGGCGGCGAGCGGGCTGCCGGTGGTCAACGTCTCGGCGATGCACGTGCCGGAGGCGACGTTTGCCCGGGTGGCGACCGATGTGGAGGCGGCCGGGCGGATGGCGGCGGGGTATTACCGGGAGCGGGGTTTTTGCCATTTCGCCTACCTCAGTTTGCTGGAGCAGGACTACGTCGAGCGGCAACGCGCGGCATTTGCGGCGGCGGTGAATGCGGCCGGGCACAGCTGCGCCGAGTTTTCGGTCGGCCATTTGGGCGGACGCGAGCAGGCGGCGGAGCGGGCCGAGGCGCTGGTTAACTGGCTGCGGGCGCTGCCCAAGCCGGTGGCGGTGTTCACCTGGAGTGGCGGCAACGAAGTGGTCGAGGCCTGCCGGCGGGCCGGCCTGGCGATGCCCGAAGAGGTGGCGCTGCTCACCGGCACGGAAGACGAGTTGTTGTGCGAAATCAGCCCGGTGCCGATCTCGGGCGTGCGCCAGCCCAGCGAGCAAATCGGCGGCGAGGCGGCTGAGTTGATGGGGCGCCTGCTGGACGGCAAACGCGTGCCGGTGAAACCACGCTGGCTGGCACCGCTGGCGATCGTCACCCGGCAATCGACCGACACGCTGGCGATCAAGGATCCGGCGCTGGTGGCGGGGTTGAGGTTTATCCGCGCGACGGTGGGCCGGCCGGTGTTGGTGGACGAAGTTGCGGCGGCCGCCGGGGTGTCGCGGCGGCTGTTGGAGCGGCGCTTCGCGGCGCACCTGCGGGCGAGCCCGGCGGAATACCTGCGAAGGGCCCGGCTGGAGCGGGCGAAAGTGCTACTGGCCGAGACCGACCGGTCGATCCCCGACGTGGCGGAGGCGTCGGGGTTTGGTTCGCCTGAATATTTGGCGCAGGCGTTCCGCGCCGAGCTAAAAACCTCGCCGCTGCGCTACCGGCGCGAGGCGAGGGGGCGGTGAGCGCCGACTCTTTCTCGTTAATCTTTATCTTAATCTTTCTACCTCCGATTCCGTTTGACCGCCGCTCGCTCGCCGCAGGCATCAGGCCCTCCTGACGAAAGAGAACGATTAAGAGAAAGAGAACGAGTCGGTCGCGGAAAATGGGGGCAGGCCCGAATGGCGCTTAGTTAAGCGGGGCTATCGTCGTTTTCGGTTAGGTCGCCCCTTCAGGGCTGTTGGCTCTTACTCATTGATTCCTAGGGCGGTGCCCTAGGCTTTGATAGAGTGCCCCTTTGGGGCGGTCGTGCCTAACTAAGTGCCATTCGGGGCAGGCCCATCTTTTGCGCGGTGAGGCGCATCGCTTTGATGATTTCTGCCGGGGGCCGTGTTGGCTCAGGCCGGAAACACTCCCGGCCTGAGCGCCAAGAGGAATTCGTCGATTGGCATACAGAGCACTCCTTCGCGCTGAATGCGTTCGCGCCCACGATAGAGCAGATACCGAATCGCCTCCGGGTAATCTTCCCCAAAGGCGCGCAGTCCGCGGAGATCCTCAGGGCGGACTTGGGAGCTGTTTTTAACTTCCAGCGCATAGAGCCCCGTGGAACCGTAAACCACGAAGTCCACTTCGTTCTGCGAACGGGTCTGCCAGTAGTGGAGTTGATGATCCGCCCCGGTGTAATCGCACCAGGCCCGCAGGTGCTGGGCGGCCAATCCTTCCAGTGCCGCCCCGTCGATGTCGGCTTCCGAGTCCAGCGGACCGGTCGGGCGATTTGCCCTAAAAACCCCGGCGTCGAAAAAGTAGAATTTGGGGTGAGCGGCCAGAGCCCGCTTGGCCCTCCGCGTGAAGACCGGCAGTTGAAAAGCGAGCAACAGGTCCTCGAGAATCTCCAGATACCCCTCGGTGGTCTTGCGGTTCACCTGACACTCCCGCGCCACATTAGCCAGATTCAGTACGGCCCCTTGGGAAAAGCTGATCGCCTCCAAGAAGCGGGCGAAACTGCCCACGTTGCGCACGAGTCCCTCCGCCTGGACCTCCTCGCGCAGGTACAGGCCATTGTAGGCGCGCAGAATTTCCTCGGGTTGTTTCGCGCCAAGGACCACCGGCAACATCCCGAGGCGGAGCGCCTTATCGAGTTGGAAGGCCGAACCTAATTCAGCGGCCATGTAGGGATGCAGGCGTTTCTGCGCCGCGCGGCCACCAAGCAAATTAACCCCGGCGCGCCGTAGTTTGCGCGCACTCGATCCGGTGAGCACGAACTGTAATTCACGTTTTTCCTCGATGAGCAGGTGCACGACTTCAAGCACCTCTGGCAGCTTCTGCACCTCGTCGATGATGACTTGCTGCACCCCTTTATTTCCATCGATTAGCTCCCGCAGCCGTTCGGGTTTGGCTGAAAGCAGGCGCATCGTCTCCGGATCAAGTAAGTCCACCCGCAACGCCTCGGGATAAACCGTGCGAGTCCATGAGGTTTTTCCCGTTCCGCGTGGGCCGAGGAGAAAGAAGTGGTCGGACGGCTTCCTGAAAAAACGAGGAATTAATACCATTTTGAGTCTCAAAATGGCGGCAGTTCTTCCGTTATGGCAATGCTTTTGGTGCGATTTCGAGCCCTGCAGTCTGCGAATGTAGGTCGGTTCCTCTTCGTTTCCAGTGGGTTGCGCGGTCGAAACCTGGTTTTGAACTAAAGCCTGAGGGTAATACGGAGTTGCCGGGGCCGATCCCATTCCGTGAGTGGTTCCGTGCGTGAACACGGGGAGTTCCCGGAGGGCCTCCGACTCGTTCTCGTTCCTCGTTATCTTAATCTTTCTCCCCGTTCGGGGCTGTCCGACCGCCGCCCCTTATTCCAAAACCCAGTCGGGCAGGTCGCCTCGCATCGCTTCGGGTCGCTCGCAGGTGGTCGTGAGGAGGATGTGGCGGCATTCGTCACTCGATTCGTGAATCGCCTGCATGATGTCCAACGCGTGCAGGGCGATGGCGCCGTTGGCCCGGTGCGGCCGCCCTTGGGCGATCGCCCGGGCCATGTCGGCCACGCCGACCCCGCGCGAACCTTCGGCATACGGGTGGGTGTGGCGCAGCGAAACCCAGTCGGCGAACTTCGCCGTCTTTAACTTGGGGATACCACCGGTGCCGTTGGGGTCGGGTACCGAGAGCGAGCCGGCGGAACCGTAGATTTCGATGTTGGGTGAGGCGTGCCCGTGTTTCACGTCGAAGGAGGTGGTTAACTGGCCGATCACCCCGTTGTGGAATTCCAGTAGCGAAACGATGTGCGTGGGCACTTCCACCGCGACGACGGTGCCGCGTTTGGGCGCGCTGGTGATGGTGCGCGACGGGAAACTGATCCGGGTGAGGCCGGCAACGCGTTTCACCGGGCCGAGCAGGGTGATCAGGGCGTGCAGGTAATACGGGCCCATGTCGAACAGCGGGCCGCCCCCGCGTTGGTAATAAAATTCCGGTGACGGGTGCCAGTGCTCGTGGCCGCCGCAAATCATGTTGGCCTGAAAGGAAAGCGGGGTGCCGATCTCGCCGTCGTCGATCACCTTGCGGGCGGTCTGCACCGCGGCGCCCAGGCAGGTGTCGGGTGCGCATCCCACGCGCAGGCCGGCCGAGGCGGCGGCGGCCACCACCGCCTCACCCTCGGCGCGGGTCAGGGCAAAGGGTTTCTCGCTAAACACGTGTTTACCGGCGGCGAGGATGCGCAGGTCGATTTCGGCATGGGCTCGGGGGATGGTGAGGTTGACCACGATGGCGATTTCCGGGTCGGCCAGCAGCGCCTCCACGGTAAGCGCCCGGCAGCCGTGCTCCTGGGCCTTGGCCTCGGCGGCGGCGGGGTTCAGGTCGGCGCAGGCGCTGACCCGCAAAAAAGGGAAGCGTTTGCAGGCGGTGAAATAGGCCTGAGAGATGCTCCCGCAGCCGATAATGCCGACGGCGAAGGTTTGTTCGGTTGGGTTCATGATGTTCAGGGTGAAGGTGGGTCGGGAGGGGTTGAGGTGGGGATTGAGTCCATGCGGGTTTACCCAACGCTCTGGCCGGGCACTTGGCCGGGA
>CAMBUJ010000124.1 GCA_945871005.1 Opitutus sp. GAS368
TGCCGCGCGCGCTCGCCGAGGCGTTCCGCTCCGGGCGTCTGGGTGTGATGGACTACTACAAGATGGAAAACGTTCAGGCTGACACCGCCATGCGCAAGTCGATCGCCCAGCCCGGCGACGGCCCGAAAGCCTGAGGTTTAACGCCTAACCCCTCGGCGGCTTTCTAACGTTTAACCCGTAACGGCTCTATGGATTGGATCCTCGACAACCTGCAGCTCATCCTGGCGATTGCTGGCGCGATCGCCTACTGGCTGAACGCGCGCAAAAAAGAGCAAGCCGGCGAGCCCGCCGACTACGACGGCGATGGCGAGCCCGACACGCAGCCGCAGGACGGCCGGAGCCTGCGCGAGCAGGATCCGACGCTGCTGCACGACGAAAACACGCGGCGCATCCAGGAGGAGATTCGCCGCAAGATCGCCGAGCGCCAGAGCGGCGGTCCGGTCGCGCCGGTCCGTCCGGCGGGTCAACCGGCGGCGATGCCGAGTCCGGTGGCGCGCGAAGTGGCGACCGCGCCGACACCGCCGCCCGTGCCCATGCCGGTGGGGCCGGCGGTGGCGCGTCGGCGCGAGATCGAAGGCTCGCCTTACGCGATGGAGGAGACGCGTCGCGCAGCCGAGGATCTCGAGGCTGCGGCGGTGCTGGCGAGCCAGCGCGAATTGGCCGAACAACTTGCCGTGCTCAAACAACGCCGTGCCGAGACCGGACGCACGGCGCGGGCGCTACGCGAAGGCCAGGAGGCCGCGCTGGCGACTGCCGCCGCCGGGCAGGCGCGGACGGGTGACGACACGAGTTTGTTGAGCGATTTGCGCAACGCGCGTTCGCTGCGCAAAGCGATTGTGTTGCGCGAAGTGCTCGGCACCCCGGTCGGCCTGCGCTGAGCCGGGTGAGTTGAGGGGCGGCTCCGATGCCGACTCCGACTCGTTCTCGTTCATCTTAATCTTTCTCGTTCATCTTAATCTTTCTCGTTCGTCAGGCTTCAGGCGCGGAATCGGAACGAGAACGATTAAGATAAAGAGGAACGAGATCGAGTCGGGCGCGGGATCCCCCCCGCAGCCCTCTGTTTGGCCCTCCTCAGACGTAGTCCCGGTAGACCGCCTCGAAGCGGCGCGCGATCAGCTCGGCGCGCGGGTCGGCAGGCAACTCGATCGTCGCCAGGCCCGCCTTGCGCGCCTCGGCCACCACCGCGATCGCCAGCTCCAGGGACACCTCGCGGATGCGGGTGAGCGCCGGATAAATCCGCCCCACCGCCAAGTCAGCCGGGGTGACCAGCTCCGCCAGCCGCCGGGCCGCCGCCAGGAACATCGCGTCGGTGATCTCTTTGGCACCACAGGCCAGGGCGCCGAAGCCAACGCCGGGGAAAATATAGACGTTGTTACCCTGGCCAGGGGTGTAGGTGCGGCCATTGAGCGTGACCGGGGCGAAAGGGCTGCCGCTGGCAAACAGCACGCGGCCCTCGGTCTCGCGGTAGGCGGCCTCGGCGGTGCACTCGGCTTGGCTGGTCGGGTTGGAAAGCGCGAAGATGACCGGGCGTTTGTTCAGCTCGGCCATGCGGCGCAGGATCGCCGGGGTGAAGGTGGCGGGTTGGCCGGACACGCCGATGAGCATGGTCGGTTTAACCGCTTCGACCGCCTCGGCCAGGGTGCGCAACGGGGCGTGGACGTGGGCGTAGGGCAACTTGTGGTGGGCCAGTTTGCGGCCCGGGCGGTTTTGCACGACCAGACCCTCCGAATCCACGAACCAGCATCGGGCGCGGGCTTCCTCCGCGGGCATGCCTTCGGAGGTGGCGGCGGCGACGAAGAGATCGGCGATGCCGGTGCCGGCTTCACCAGCGCCCAGGAAGAGCAGGCGGTGGTCGGCCAAGCAGCCGCCAATCTCGCGCAGCGCGCCGAGCAGGCCGGCGACGGCGACCGCGGCGGTGCCTTGGATATCGTCGTTGAAGCTGCACAGCTTCGCGCGGTTGTCGTTGAGCAGGCGGAAGGCGTTGGTGTTACCGAAATCCTCCCATTGAAGGAGGGCGCGGGGGAAGACCGCTTGCACGGCCTCGATAAATTCGGCGATGAACTCGTCGTAGGCGTCGCCGCGCACGCGCGGTTGCGGCAGCCCGAGGTAGGATGGGTCTTCGCGCAGCGCGGCGTTGTCGGTGCCGACGTCCAGGGTGATGGGCAGTCCGTAGGCTGGGTGCAGGCCGGCGCAGGCGGTGTAGAGCGCGAGTTTGCCCACGGGAATACCCATGCCGAGCGCGCCCAAGTCGCCGAGCCCGAGGATGCGCTCGCCGTCGGTGACGACGATCATGCGCACGTCGGTCATGGGCCAGTGCCGCAGGATTTCGGCGATGCGCCCGCGGTCGTCGATGCTGATGAACAGGCCGCGCGGACGGCGGAAAATCGCGCCGTATTCCAAGCAGGCCTGGCCGACGGTAGGCGTGTAGATGATCGGGATCATCTCCTCGGCGTGATCCTGCATGAGCCGGTAAAACAGCGTCTCGTTACGGTTTTGCAGGGTGGTGAGGAAAATGTACTTCTCGAGGGCGTTGTCTTTGCGGCGGACGTTGGCGAGCACGCGGGTAACTTGTTCCTCCATGGTGAACACCCGGGGTGGCAACAGGCCGGTTAAGCCGAGGGCGTCGCGTTCGCGTTCGCTGAAGGCGGTGCCCTTGTTGAGCAGGGAATTGGTGAGGAGGGCGGTGCCGCGGGGCCACAGCGGGCCGCCGACGGCGGAGAGTCCGGAGTCAAAGGGTAGTGAGCACATATGAGTCTGCACTATGGCAGATGGTCACGATGGCCGACTGCGCGCCCTTTGGCAAAAGGCCCGCGTTGATAGGCGGGCGAGGACGGCGGTCTGTGCCAGCCACCTTGGCTACCTACCCGGGGCTCATACCAACGGCTGGATGCTTTTAGGTTTTTAGCTCTCGGATCAAAATCGCTCCGCGATCTCGCTACGTTCGGAGTCCGGCAAACGTAGCGGAACGACGGAGTCGTTTCGTTTAGGGGAAGTCTAACCCCTAGCAGCTGTAGGTATTACAGTTCGCGCAGCACCGTGGTCAGCACCTCGCAGGCGCGGTCGATCGCCGCGCCGTCGTGGGCGGTGCTGATGAATCCGGCTTCATAGGCGCTCGGCGCGAGGTAAACCCCGCGCTCCAGCGCGCCGCGGAAGAAGCGGCCAAACAGCTTCGCGTCGCCAGTCAGGGCGGTGTCGTAGTCGCGCACTGGCGTGGGGGTGAAGAAGAAGCTGAACATTGAGCCGCATTGGGGCGTTTGCACCGCGATGCCTTTGGCCTTGGCCGCGTCGGCCACTGCCGCGCACAACTGGCGGCCGAGTTGGTCGAGGCGGGGGTAGGGGTTGAGTTCTTCGAGCAGACGCAGCGAAGCGATGCCGGCGGCCATGGCGAGCGGGTTGCCGCTGAGCGTGCCGGCCTGGTAAACCGGCCCGAGCGGGGCGAGGTAATCCATGATGTCAGCGCGTCCGCCAAAGGCGCCCACCGGCAGGCCGCCGCCGATGATTTTGCCCAAACAAGTCAGGTCGGGGGTGATGGATTCGCGCTCCTGCACGCCGCCCTTGGCGATGCGGAAGCCGGTCATGACCTCGTCAAAAATGAGCACGGTGCCGTGCTGGGCGGTGATTTCGCGCACGTAGGCGAGGTAGCCGGCGTCGGGCATGATGAAGCCGACGTTACCGCAGTAGGGCTCGATAATGACGCCGGCGATCTGGTCGGGGTTGGCCGCGAAGCAGGCGGCGAGGGCGGCGCGGTCGTTGTAGGGCAAGACGATGGTTTCGCGGGCGAAGGAGGCGGGAATGCCGGCGCTATCGGGGTGGCCGTGGGTGAGGGCACCGGAACCGGCTTTGATTAACAACGAGTCGGAGTGGCCGTGGTAACAGCCGGAAAACTTGATGATCTTATCGCGCTTGGTGAAGCCGCGGGCGAGGCGGATCGCTGACATGGTGGCCTCGGTGCCACTGCTGGTCATGCGGACTTTTTTGATCGAGGGGACAAAGCGCACGATCAGCTCGGCCATTTCCACCTCGTAGGGGTTGGGCGTGCCGAAGGAGGTGCCGTGGTCGAGGGCGGCGGCGATGGCGGCCTTGATGGTCGGGTGGTTGTGGCCGTGGATGGCTGGGCCCCAAGTGCAGACGAAGTCGATCAGCTCGCGGCCGTCGGCGGTGGTGAGGGTCGCGCCCTGGGCGGACTTGGTAAAGAACGGGGCGCCGCCGACCGAGCGGAAGGCGCGCACCGGGGAGTTAACCCCGCCCGGGATGAGCTGGAGGGCGCGAGCAAAGAGTGCGTCGGAGACGGGTGAGGCGGAGGCGGCGGAGGAGGAAGAAGAAGACATGTTTTTAACCACTAATGAGCACTAATAGGCACTAAAGCCGGGAAAATTAAAGGACGCAGCGGCGCGCAAACGGAGGCCGAAGTTTTTACCGCTAATGGGCGCTAAGGGACGCTAATTCAGAGGGGGAGATGTCGGCTGTTGGCATAGCGCTTCCACTGAAGTTTGGGGAAGGCGGCGAAGTTGATCAGATAACCGACCGGCTTGCGGGTGACGCGGAGATAATTGAGAAGCTGGGATTCGTGCTCCTCTGCGATGGCTTTAACGGCTTTGAGCTCAACCACGATTTCTCCGGCAACGATGAGGTCGGGTTTGAGCCGTTTATTCAGCGGCGTGCCCTTGTAGTAAACCAGCAGCTCAGGCTGGGCGGTAAACGCAATCCGTCGCGCGGCGAGTTCCCGCTCAAGGCTTTCTTGGTAGATTTCTTCGCAGAGCCCTCCGCCGAGGTCGTTGTAGACATCAAAGGCCGCAGCCATCAAGTCGTAGCCTTGTTGAGCCAAGGGCTGGTCTGAATTAGCGTTCATTAGCGTATATTAGCGGTAGAAAATCCGTGGTTCCCCCGCCGCCGGTTAGCTCACGTATTTTTGCACGATGGGGATGCGCCGGCCCACCCCGAAGGCCAGCGGGGTGATCTTCAAACCAGGCGCGGCTTGCTTCCGCTTGTACTCGTTCAAATCCACCTTGCGCACCACGTCGTTGACCACCGCCTCGGCAAAGCCCCGCGCCACCAAGTCGCGCCTCGACATGCCTTCCTCCACGTAACCCTGCAAAATCGCATCCAAAACGTCGTAGGGCGGCAAACTGTCCTGGTCGACCTGCCCGGGCCGCAACTCGGCGCTCGGGGGCTTTTCAATCGTGTTCACCGGAATCACCGCGCCCGCCCGGTTGATCCAGCGGCAGAGTTCGTAAACCTGGGTCTTGTACACGTCGCTGATCACCGCCAGCCCTCCGCACATGTCGCCGTAAAGCGTGCAATACCCCACCGCCACTTCGCTCTTGTTGCCGGTGGTCAGGAGCAGCGCGCCAAACTTGTTGGACAGCGCCATCATCAACACGCCGCGCACCCGGGCCTGGAGGTTTTCCTCGGTCACATCGGGCGCGCGGCCGGCGAAGACCGGCCCGAGCGCGGCTTCGGCCGCCGCCACCGTCTCGGCAATCGCGATGGTCTCAAAACGGATCCCGAGGTTGGCGGCCAGTGCGCGGGCGTCGTCCTTGGAGTGCCCCGAGGAAATCGCCGAGGGCAGGGAAACGCCCATGACGTTGTCCGCCCCCAGCGCGGCCACCGCCAGCTCGGCGACGAGGGCCGAATCGATGCCGCCGGACAGGGCAATCAACGCTTTTTTGAATCCGCTCTTGTGGGAGTAGTCGCGCAGCCCGAGCACGAGGGCGGCGTGGATGTCGGCCATGGGCGCGCTGGGTTGGGGCGCGGCTGCACCCGCGGGCTCGGCGGTGAGCGCTCCTGTGGCCGGAACGGGGGCCGAGAGTGCGGCGGACGTGTCGACTACGCGTGTGTCGGTAGTGAAGGCGGGCAGGCGGGCGGTGATGCGACCGGTGGCGTCACTGACCAGACTGCGGCCGTCGAACACCAGTTCGTCGTTGCCGCCGACCGCATTGACGTAAACCACGGGGCAACCGAGCTGGCGCGCGGCGTCGGTGACGAGTTGGTCGCGCAGGTAGCCCTTGCCGTGGTGCCAGGGGCTGGCGGAGAGGTTGACCATCACGTCGAGGTTTTGCTCGGCGAGCCAGTTAACCGGCTGAAAGCGGTAGCGGTTGCTCGGCGCGAGTTCGGGGTGCGTCCAGATGTCCTCGCACAGGGTGATACCGACTTTTTTGCCAAGCACGGTGACGACCGAGGGGGGCGCGGGCGACGGCTCGAAATAGCGGTCTTCGTCAAACACGTCGTAGGTGGGCAGCAGGCACTTGCGGGCCATGCTGACGACACGGCCGTTTTGGCAAAACGCGGCGGAGTTGTAGCAGCGCCGGCCACTGGCGCCCGGGTTGGTTTCGACGGTGCCAACGAGAGCGGGGACTTCGCCGATGGCGGCGGCGATCTCGGCAAGGGAGGCTTCAACATCGGCCACGAAGCGGCGTTTAAACAGGAGGTCGCGGGGCGGATAGCCGCAGATGATCAGCTCGGGGTAGACGACCAATTCGGCGCCCTGGGCGACGAGGGCGTGGTAGGCGTCGAGGATGAGCCGGCGATTACCGGCGAGATCGCCGACGGTGGGATTAAGCTGGGCAATACCGATGCGCATGGAAGAGGGGGCACGGTGGGTTCGTTTCCGGCGCATGACAATCCACAAGCCGCGCAGGAGAATAGCCGGCGTACCGGTCCGGCGTTTTTAGGGAAATAGCGGTGGTCTAGCTGAGCAGGCGGATGTGCGCACAACGTAGCCGTTTGTCCAAGTGTGCGATCGCCGACCGGAGCGCCGAGCTCCAGCTCGGCTTTAGTTCAGCGGCTGGGTGTGCCTTTGCAGCGCCGAGCTGGAGCTCCGCGTTCCGTTTACGGCAGGTAGTCAGTCGTCATCACCTGCTCCACCGTCAATTTACCCTTGGGTAAAATGGCCAACGCTTCGAGCTGGTTGATTTGATTCTGGAAACGCTCACGGGTGATCCGACCGATGTTGGCCGCGCCGCCGTCGGCACCGCGGCCGGTGACGAGCTTTTGCTCAATGATCATCTGGCGGGAAAACAGCATGAACTCGTTGGTGTTTTGGGCGTTGGCCGCCTTCATCAGAGCGTGGGCGGGTGCGGGGTCATTGGACAGGTAGTCGGCCCAACCGGCGATGTAGGCTTTCACAAAGGCGCGCGCCTGCACCGGGTGGGCGGCCAGCCAGGTGCGGTTGGCCACCAGCACCGCGTAGGCGTCGAAGCCAGCGTCCCACGCGTAAAGGAAGCGAGGCATCGCGCCGCCGGCTTTTTTGATGTGGTAGGGTTCGGCAATGAAGTAGCCCTGCTGGATCAGCCCGGGGGTGGCCACGAAGTTGGCCACCGAGTAGTTTTGGGGAATGAGTTTAAAATCGATGCCGTACTTTTTGCGCAGGTAGGGCAAAAACGCCCACTCGGGCCGGGCCATCACGGTCTGACCGTCGAGTTGCTCGAAGCGGGTCACCGGGTTGCCGTCGTGGAGCATCAGCACCGAGGGGTCATTTTGAAACACCGCCGCGACCTGGGTGACGGGCAAGTCCTGAGCGAGGGCGAGCAGGGTGTTCGTGCTGTCGGCTTGGCCAAACTGCGCCTGGCCGGTGGCGACCTTTTGCATGACGAAGGCGTTGGGGCCGCCGGGGATGAGTTCCACGTCGAGCCCGGCGGCTTTGAAAAAGCCTTTGGCCTGCGCCTGATAAAAGCCGCCGTGCTCGGGCTCGGCCACCCAGTCGAGTTGCACCACGATCTTGGTCAGAGCGGCAGCAGCGGGCGACCCTGAGCCGTCGGCCGCCGCGGTGGAAGAGCTGGCGGGGTTCTTGCCGCAGGCGGTGAGGGCGAGCGCGGCGAGGCCGGCAACGACGCCGAGCAACAGGCGGCGGTGGTCGAACGAACGGCGGGGGCGAGCGGCGAGAAGGTGGGTCATGACAGGGAGGTGGTTTCGAGGCTGCGGTAGGCGGTGCTGAGCGCTTGGGTGAACGGGGTGCGATTGAGGTCGAGTGCGCGCTCGTCGCAGCGGCACACCGGCATGACCCCGAGCAGGGCGTTGGTTATAAAAATCTCGTCGGCGTGTTCGAGTTCGCCGCGGGTGAGCAAGCCCTCGCGGACGCGCTCCGGGCCAAGCAGGGCGAGCACCCGGGCGCGGGTTGTGCCGGGCAACGGTCCGCAGGCGAGCGCGGGCGTGAGGGCCACCCCGTTGCGCACCACAAAGATGTTGGTGGTCGCCCCTTCGATCACGATGCCGGCGGGGGTGATGAAGAGCGGCTCGTCAAAACCGGCGGCCACCGCCGCGCGTTTGGCTCGGATGTTGACCAGGTAGTTGAGGGTCTTGTGGTCGGAAAGACTGCCGGTGCGATCGCCGCCAAACACGGTGCGCAGGCGGAAGCCGCGGGCGTAGGTTTCGGCCGGGTAATTTTTTTCCTGAGTGCAGATCAGTTCGCTGGTTGGGGCTGTCTCGTTGTGAAAGAGCACGACCTTGGCCGAGCCGTCCGTGAGGTGGTTGGCGACGATGACGCGGTGGAGGCGGTCGCGCAGGCTGCCGAGGTCGAGCGCGTAGGGCAGGTCGAGGGCGTGAGCGCTCGCCGTGAGGCGGGCGTGGTGGTCGGCGAGGAAGGCGGGGTGGGCCCCGCGGACCTTGATAGTTTCAAACACCCCGTGGCCGTAGAGAAACCCTTCGCTGAGCGCGGGGATGCGCGCGGCGACCGCCGGCTGCAGCACGTTGTCGAGCAGGACGTAGTGGGAGTTGTTCATGTCGGCTTTTGGTTTCGTTCAGGAAATCGTTCTCGTTCTCTTACTCCTACTCGTTCTCTCGCCTGACGGGGGCGGGCGGGTGGCGAAACAAAATCCGGAAACAGAATCGGAACGAGAACGAGTAAGAGTAGGAGAACGCTTAGGATTGGGTCAGAGCCTCGTGCATCGCCCGGCCTTTATCGAGGGTTTCTTGGTATTCGGCGCTGGGGTCTGAATCCCATACGATTCCGCCGCCGACGTGGTAATAAGCCTGGCCCCCCACACAGGTGAGGGTGCGGATGGCGATGTTCAGGTCGGCGTTGCCGTCGAAGCCGAGGTAGCCGATCGCGCCGGTGTAGACGTGGCGGCGGTGGGGTTCCAGTTCGTCGATGATCTCCATCGCGCGGATTTTCGGGGCGCCGGTGATCGAGCCACCGGGGAAGCAGGCTGCGACGCAATCGATCAGGTCAATCTCGGGTCGCAAGGTGCCGGATACGGTGGCGACGAGGTGGTGGACGGTGGGGTGCGACTCAAGTTGCCAAAGTTTTTCCACGCGCACCGAGCCGTAGGTGCAGACGCGGCCGAGGTCGTTGCGCTCGAGATCGACGATCATCAACAACTCGGCGCGGTCCTTTTCGCTGGCGAGCAGTTCGGCGGCGAGGCGGGCGTCGGTGGCCGGGTCGGCGGCGCGCGGGCGGGTGCCCTTGATCGGGCGGGTTTCCACCTGGCGGTCGCGCACGGTGAGGAAGCGCTCGGGGGAACTGCTCACCAGCTGGACGGGCCCAAACGAAAGGTAGGCGGCGAAGGGGGCCGGGCTGCGATGGCGCAGGCGCTGGTAAAGCGCGTACGGAGGGCAGGGCAGCGGGGTGGCGAACCGCTGGGTAAGGTTAACCTGATAAACGTCGCCGGCGGCGATATAGGCTTTGATCCGGGCGATGGCGGCCGCGTAGCTGGCGAAGTCGAAATTCGCCACCGGTTGCGGCTGCGCCTGGGCGTGCGTGAGAGCCCCAACAGGGTAGGGCGGTTGCGTCGCAGCCTGAATCTCTGGGTTCAGCGGCGGCGGCGTGGCGATTGCCGCGCGAAGGCGGGCGAGGATCTCGGTTGCGGTGGTGGTGGCGACGGGATTGGCGACCAGCCAAGTTTTGCCGGTGGCGTGGTCATGGGCGATAAAGCCGTCGTAAAACCCAAACTCGCAGTCGGGGACCGCCGGCAGATCGTCGGGCCGGTTGCGTGTAATCTTCTCCAGCTGCGCGCACA
>CAMBUJ010000125.1 GCA_945871005.1 Opitutus sp. GAS368
GCGGGGGGAGGTCGGAGCTCGCGGAGGCGGGGGGGAGGAGCGCACTCCAAAACACACACAGGAAGAGCCCGAGGCGGCTCCGCGGGGTTGCGAAGGACATGCCAGTAAGAGGAGACGGATTTTTGAAATCGCGATCAGGAGGCGCGGAATTCCCGCAGGTTTGGGACGCCAGCGGTTTGCCGTAGCGCAGGCTTCCGTCATGCCTCTGCGCTCCGAGGCGACTGGCAGTCTGCGCTACGTTTTAATCTCCCTGCGTCGCGACAGCTTGCCCGGTCCCAGGCGCGCCGGCCAGGCCGGTGGTTCGGGCTTTGGGCCAGCGCTCCGACCACAATTGGCGGCGCTGGTCATAACCGTAGCCGATGGTCTGCTCCACGTAGCGGTTCATCAGCCAGGCAAAGGCCAGGATGGGGAGCGCGGAGGCCCAGAGCAGCGCGTCGTTGCTATTCCCCGACCAATCGAAGGCGGCTGCGACCAGTATGGCTACATGGTAGTGGCACAGGTAAATCGGGTAGGACAGGTTGCCGAGCCGCCGATCCCATTCCGTCCAGCGCGGCGAGGCTCTCAGCCCGGCGAGCACCAACACCAAGTAGCTTGAGAAAATCGTGTTGAGGTAGAGCGGCAGCAGCGCGTTGTCCGCAAACACCTGCGGGCGAATGGCTTCAAAGGCGAAGGGGGCCAGCACGAGCAGGCACAACAGGGGCACGCGGGGCTGGGTCAGTAGCCGTAGCGGTTTTTGGAAATGGAACAGGCAGCAGCCGGCCCCGTAGCAAATCGCCGCGTTTTGGAAGGTGGTGTAGACCTCCATTAAGGTCACTCCGCGCACCACATTGCTCAGCGCGTAGACCACCCCGGCAGTGAACCACCCCAAGGTGAGCCAGCGGTAGCGCGCGAAGGGGAAGAAAATTAGCACGCAAAAAAACAGCTCGCGGAAAATCGTCCACGCCTGGGGCACCAGTTTGGCCGAGCGCATGCGCCAACCCCAAATACAGATGTTTTCAATCCATTGCATCGCACCGTTGGGCATGCCCATGTCGCCCTTGGTCAGCCCTTCCGCGCGCTGACTTAACGCAGGGAACTGCAGCATGACCACCGCGCACGCCCCCATTACGAGGAAGGGCGGGTAGATACGCAAAAAGCGGTTGGTTGCGAAATCGGCGAGGCCCGCCGGGGTCAGGCTATATTTTTTGGTGATGACCAGGGTCATCAAAAAACCGCTCAGCGTGTAGAACGCGTAGACTGAATACCACCCGATCAGGTGGCGGCCGCTGAGGTGAAAAACGACGACCAGCAGGGCGAGGGCGAGTCTGAATGTGCCAAACATGTCCCACCTTCGCACAAAGGCCGAGCGGGTAAAATGGGGCGCCTTGCCCGCGCACGGCCGGCTTAAGCGTCGGCAGCGGCCCCCGCGCGGAGGCAACTGCCCCCTTGTGCAATCACCCCAGCCCCGCGAGGTTGCGGGCCAACGCGACCATCACCCGCGGTGTCGGAATGCGCGGTACCCCTCAGGGGGTGAAGCCGGGGATTTTTGCCAAATCGACCGGATCGATCTGCTCACGGTTCAGATACTGTTTGGCATAATCCTTCCAGACCCCTTCGCGTATAAACACATCGAAGAGGTCCGGGTCGAAGTGCCCGTCGACTTTCATCGTGCCGAGAATGTGCAGGGCCTGCGAGAGGGTGTAGGCTTTTTTGTAGGGACGGTCTCCGGCGGTCAGGGCCTCAAACACATCAGCCAGGCCCATCATTCGCGCCGGCACTGACAACTCGTCGCGGGTCAGCCCGTTGGGGTAACCGCGGCCATCCATGCGTTCGTGGTGCCCGCCGGCGTATTCGGGCACCCGCCGGAGGTGCTTGGGGTAGGGCAGCGATTCGAGCATGCGCTGGGTAACAACAATGTGGTGGTTAATGACCGAGCGCTCCTCGGCGTTGAGGGTGCCTTTGGAAATCAACAGGTTG
Source organism: Opitutus sp. GAS368 (assembly GCA_945871005.1). GTDB lineage: Bacteria > Verrucomicrobiota > Verrucomicrobiia > Opitutales > Opitutaceae > Rariglobus. Next base: position 1,957 of record CAMBUJ010000125.1, read on the forward strand.
CTCACTTCGCCGGGTTCGAGCAAGGGCTGCGGGCGGCCGTCCGGGCCCAGCCAGGTCTGGGCGGCGATGGCTTGCACCCGCTGCTGGTGGGCCTCGCTCATGAATTCGCCCCCGGTGTTGCAGCGGCGCAGAAACGCCAGGTCGTCGTCGAGTTGGCGCAGTTGCTCCTCGACTGGAAAAAACGGGGCGGCGGCCTCGGCCCCGGTGTGCAGGGCGCGCCAGTGGGCGACTTCCGCCTGCGCCTTCGCGCACCCAAAGCGCAGCGCGATCAGCTCGATGCGATCCTGCGGGGCCGACAGCTTGGTGGGTTTGTCCATCACCCAGTCCGGGGTGGTGAGTTTGCCGCAGTCATGCAGCCAAGAGGCGATGCGTAATTCGTAACGGTCGGCCTCGCTCAGGGTGAACGCCGCGAGCGGCCCGCACTGGGTGCGGTGGGCGGCTTCCGCCAAAAGCATGGTGAGCTCCGGCACCCGTCGGCAGTGGCCTCCAGTGTAGGGGGATTTTTCGTCGATGGCCGTTGCGATGAGTTTAACCAAGGCTTCAAACAGCGAGCGCATCCCGGCAATCAGTTCGTATTGGGATGCCACCGTCGCCGCTTGCGAAGCCAGGCTCTCGACGAGCTTTTGGTCGGCCGGGGAAAAAGCAACGATCCGGCCGGCGGTGTCGCGCGCGTTGATCAACTGAAGCACGCCCACGATTTCGTTTTCGTGGTTGGTCATCGGCACGGTCAGAAACGAGGTGGAGCGGTAACCGGTGCGTTGATCAAAGGCGCGGGTGCCGGCGAAGTCGAAGCCGGCGGCGTGGTAGGCGTCGGCGATGTTCACCGTCGCGCGCGTGAGTACTGCCTGGGCCACCACGGAGGCCTGGTTGGGCAGGCCCGCCGGGGTGCGCAGCGGCACCGAGGGCAGGGTAATCGGCACCCCGCTGCTCCCACCCATGGCGAGGTGGAGGCTGTCGTTGCGCAGAATCGCGAAATCGAGTTGCTGGGCGTCGGCGGAGACCCGGTAAAGGGTGCCGGCGTCGGCTTGGGTGAGGTCCTTGGCGCCGAGCAGAATCAGTTCGAGCAGGCGGGTGGGGTCGCGCTCGGTCGACAGGGCGACGCCGATGGCGTTGAGGCGCTCCAAACGGGCGAGTAAAAAGTCTGGGGCCGACTCAGGCATGCGGGGTGGGGCGAGGGCGGGGGACGGAGGGACGGAGCTACGGAGAACGTTCAACACCCAACATTCAACTTCCAACGTTCAGCTGGGATGAGGACTGGGAGAACGTTCAACCTCCAACATTCAACTTCCAGCGTTCAGCGTGGCGGAGGGATTGGGGCGTCTTGTGCAGATGAACGGCCGGGCGGTCTGAATTCAGCCCTGGGAACGAACACTAGCCCGACCACCGGTCGAGGCCTACATCTTCGCTCGCCTTGCTGCCGGTGTAGCCCCGACCGGTGGTCGGGCCTGTTCCCTGGCGGGCCCTCAGGCCTTGAAATAGGTTTTGCGCACCGCGTGCATGCGCTGGGTGGTCTCACCCAAGTTGGCCAATTCGTGGGCGTCGCGCACCCGCGCCGACTCGATGCGTTGGGACAACGCACTCAGGCGCTGGCTGAGCTTTTCGGCGTGCGGCTTGAGTGCGTTCGCTTCCGTGGGCTTTTCCTGGGCGAGCCGGGCCAATAACTGGGTCTCGCGTTCCAAAATTTCCACCAAGGCGGGCCAATCGTCGTGGCCGGCTGCCCCGTCTTCCTCGTGGGCGAAGGCGTGCAAACAGGCCAAAATCCGCTGGGTAGCCGGGCTGAGCGGAGTGGCGGGCATAACCAAAAATATTAGGCGACGCGGTTTTCGTTCGAGCGGAGCATCTCCGCCCAAGCGTCGCGCAGGGTGCGCACCAGTCCTTCGACCTCGATCAAGGGGGCCTCGTCTTTGCGCAAGTTGCACTCAAAGAGCCGGCGCAGGTGGTAATCGTAGAGCCGGTCCAGGTTGGCGGCGATGTCCCCGCCGGCCTCCATGTCGAGGTTGGCGCGCAGTTCGCTTAAAATCGCCTGGGCACGCAACAGCGCGGTGTGGATCGTCTCGATGCGCCGGGGGTTGTCCTCAGGCAGAGCAAAACCGGCGCGCGCTTGGGCCATAAACCGCAAGCATCCATCGTACATCAACAGCACGAGTTGGCCGGGGCTCGCAGTCAGGATTGACTGCGTTTGGTAGGCTCGGGCGCCGGGATTGGCAAACGCCATGGATTAGTCCTCCTGGAGACTCAGATCTTTGGATTGGGCGATTAAGCGCCCGATTTTGCCCAAAATGGCGGTCGACGGGTAGCCCGGGTCTTTGGCCAGGGCGGTGGCGCGTTCGATCACTTCCATCCGTAGGGCGGGAGTGCGCGCCAAGGTGTCCTTGAGTTGGGCCAGGTTGGCGGTGGACAGGGAGTCACGGCCGGTTTCGGCCGGGGCGGAGGTATCGCGCAGGTGACTCGGTCGCAAAGCGGGAGTGGCGGTTGTCGGGATGGACCCGAGGTTGTTGGTATTCGTGATCATGTTTTTTTAGTATGATGGCACGGTCAGCCCTGAATCGCTGCTAAGGGAACGCCGTTGGTCTTTACACAGGTCATATCGGTACAGTTTGTAAAAAATTAAGTGTTATTTTGCCGTGGGCACAAATCGGGGCGGAAGCAGTTCGCCCACCGATTGAAAGGCATATTCGGCGAAACGCGTCGGGCTTTGCACAATCGCGCTAGTCGCCTCACCCTTGCCGGACACGTTGGCCTGGGCATAACGGCGGGCCGCGCGGGCGGTGGGGGCGTTGCCGGAGTCAAAGAGTTCATCGGCCACCCAGATTGTTTCACCGGTGCTCAGGTCGACGAGGCGGGCGCGAAAGGAGAGAATCAGCGGCGGGTAGGGCGAACACTGGTTGAGATCGAGGAAGAGCACCGCTTGGGCGTCGGTTTCGCGGGCAATGCGCGGCAGCAAGTCCGGGGGCAGCAGAGCGGTGGTGGCAAAGGTTTCGCGGGCCGTCCAGGTGGTGAGCTGGGTGCGGTTGAGGCCGACAAACTCGGCGCGTTGGCTGCGGTCGAGGGTGCGCCGCCAGATCGTGTCGTAGCTGGTGACAAAGCCCGCCGGCAACCGGCCCGAGGTGTCGTGGGCGGGCAGGATGGCGACGCGGCGAATCGCCGTCGGCCAGACGGAGGGTCCGCGGGCGTTGGCCGGTTTGTAGACCGGGCCGAGGTCGTCGAGGTGGGGGTTGAGCGAGGTGCACCCCCCGGCGAGCAAGGCGCAACCGAGCAAGGAGAGGAGGCGAAGGGTTCGGGCGGTCATTTCGTGTTAAAGGAGCTGGCCGGAGCGATGCCGGAAATTTGCGACTGCATGCTTTTAATCAGCGACTGGGCGCGCTCCATCGCGATGAAGCCCGCCTCCAGCACCGAGCGGCGCTGGACCAGACGACGTTCGATGTCGGCGATCTGGGTGGTCAGGGCGGTGTTGCTGGTGGTCAAACTGGTTTTCTGTTTGGCCAAGATGCCCCCGGTGCCCAGCGAACCGCCGTTGAAGCTGTCGAGCAGGGTGTTGAGGCGGGCGAACACGCCGGTGGAGGACTGCCGAAACAGGGCCGAGATCTCGGTGGGCCGATCTTTGAGCGCGGCGTCCAGTTTGGCCGGTTCCTTGATGGAGAGCAGCGAGCTGGTGCCGGAGAAATCGATGCCAATGTGGCTGAGTTGCGAGAGGGTGCTGCTGAGCCCGGGCACGGACTCGAAGATGTTTTTGCGCAGGGCGGAACCCCAGCTTTGCACCTCGCGGTTATCGCTCAAGGTGGAGGTGGTGACTTTGCCGTTTTCGCTGGTGACCTGGGTCTGGGTATCGATGAAACTCTGGACGGCGTTGAAGCTGTTGATGAAGGCGTCGATTTTGGTCTTAGCCGAGGTGGTTTCGGCGGCCACGCTGACCGTTTGGGTGCCGGTGGCCCCGACGGTGACGGACAGGCCGGTGATGCCATGGGTGTCGGCGGTGAGCGTGTTGCTCATGCTGGTGATGGTGGCCCCGCCGTTGACCGTGAATTCAGCGTTGGTGCCGCGGGTGAGGCTGGCCGCAGTGGTCAGCCCGAGTGCGCCCATCAGCCCTATCCCGCCCGGCACCCCGCCGTCGGTTTCGACGATACTAAAGCCGACGTCGCCGGTGCTGGTGTTTTGCAGGCTAACCTTGTCGGTGAGCGGATCGAAGCTGGCGGTGACCCCGGCGCCGGCGGAATTGATGCGCGAGACGACGCTGTTGAGGGTGTCGGTGGCGGTGTTGTAGGCGATGGCCACGCCGTTGAGGGTAAAGGTGCCGTTGCCCGAGCCATCGACAGCAGTGATGGCGGTCTTGAGGCGGGCATTGGCCAAGGTGGCAGTGGGAGTGACTGCACCCAGTTTGGCGCTGCTGGTGATGGAGGTGCCGTTGTTGTTGGCCAGACGAGTGATGGTGAGAAAATTGGAGGTGTCGGTCGACGAACCCAGTACGATCGGCGTGGTGTCCATCAGATCCGTGTTAGCCAAGGTGATTTTGTCTTCGGCTGAATCGTAACTGGCGGCGACTTTACCGCCGGTGGCCGTACTGATGGCGGTGAAGAGGTCTGCGAGGGAATTGCCGAGGTCGACGGTCACGCGGGCGCCGTTAACGGTAAAAGCGCCGGCGGTGAGGGCGGTGCCGGTGCCGAGGTTGGCGAGGGAGACCCCGGAAACTACGGGCGAGGCGGCGAGGTTGTTACCGATGTCGCTGCCACTGGTGAGTTTGGCCGAGGTGGCTAGGGTGGAGACGGCGATCGAGGCGGAGCTGGGGGAGGCGGTGCTGGCGGCGGTGGCCGACCACCCGGTGCCAGAGGTGGTCGCGGAGCGGGCGTCGAAAACCCCGTCGGTGTTCAGGGCGGTGATGGCGGTGGTCAGGCTGGTGAGCATGGTGCCCACACCGGTCAGCGACTCGGCTTTCTCGGTGTTGGTTTCGATTTCAGTGGCCAGTTTTTTTGCCGGGGTGCGTTCCAGGTCGATGATCGTGTCGACAAAGGTTTTCCAATCGAAGCCCGAGACGAGACCGGAGAGTTGGATGGCAGCCATGGGAGGTAGATGGGTCGAAGGTGAAGCGCGGGCGGAAGAATCCAGCTAGTTAATCGGCACGATGACGCGCGGACTTGAATTATTTTTTGGCGATGCGGTGAAGGCTGGTTTTCACCACGAAAGACACCAAAAACACGAAAAAGCGGAGGACGGAATCGAACGAGGCACGATCCGTTTTTAAACCGCTAATGAACGCTAAGAGCCGCTAATTTCGGATTATGGACTCCGGGTTTAATTAGCGTCCGTTAGCGCCCATTAGCGGTAAAATCGGTTCGATGCCTTGTTTCGTTCTTTCGTGTCATTTCGTGGTTTTCGTGGGCAAAAATACGGATGGTTCCCCCCCCCCGCTGCCTCAGCCAGCGGCAGAAATTGCCCGGGGGTTCGCTCGCTCTCAGCCAGCGGCTCGGGACTACCCTAGGTCGGCGGCACTTATATTTTTTAAATTAATGTAGTGGATTTGTTTGTGTGATTTACATGGCCGGTGGCGCGTGGCTTGCTGGGGACTGAAGCATCCTAGTTATCTAAGCCTCTGCCCGGCCCGCTTTTTTGTAATCGTATGAGCTCCTCCATCACCCCTTCGTCCTATTCGCTACCGGTTGCCCCCCAAACGCTACTGTTTTTTTTGGCGCAGCGGGACAACTACCGTGCGCCGCTCTTCTCTGCCAACGAGGTGTTTTGCAGTCCCGATGCCTTCAGTGAGTCCACCGGCGGCCGCCCCACCGTGGTGCAGTGCCCCTTGGGCGAGTTCGATATTTCGGATTTCATCCGCGCCACCCCCAGCATGGCCAAGCCCGAGCTGCTCATCATCAAGATCGACGCCAGCCTGCGCTGCTGCCCGCGTAATCTGTTTAAGTTAAAATGCCCCAAGGTGTTGATCGTCGGTGATACCCATCACATGGGCCAGCCCCTGGAGCGGGTGATTCGTTACGCGCTCTCCGAGCCGTTCACCCACATCATCATGGATCACACCCGGCATCACGCCCACTTCCTGATGGAGGCGGGGTTGAAGAACGTGCAGTGGATTCCCGCCGTCGATTTTTCCTTCCTGCCGCGCGAGCTGCGCGCCCAGCCGAGCACGCCGCTCACCTTTGTCGGCCAAGTCGGGCGCCACCACCCGTTCCGCCGCCACGCGCTCGACGCGGTGCGCAACGCCGGACTGCCCCTCGAAATCCTGCGCGGCTCCAACGCCAAGGCCGCCGACATCTACGCTGACTCCCAGATCACCCTCAACGTCAGCCTCAACGGCGATCTTAACCTGCGCGTGTTCGAGTCGCTCGGAGCGGGCGGTTTTCTGCTCACCGACCGGCTCGCCCCCGCTTCCGGCCTTTCGCGGATTTTTGAGGACGGAAAACACCTCGTCACCTGGAGCTCGGTGGATGAGCTGATCGAGAAAATCCGCTATTACCTGGCCCATCCCGAGGAGGCCGCCGGGATCCGCCGCGCCGGCCAGGCCGAGCTCTTTGCCCATCACGCCCCGGAGGTCAAAATGCGTGAAGTTTTCGACCTCGTGCATAGTGGTAAGGTTAACCCGCGCTACGACTTGGAGAACGAGCGCGCGGGTTTGAGTGTGCGTTTCCCCCGCGAAGCCTTCGACACCTGCGTGCGCGAACGTTTTGCCGCTTATCAGGTTATCCAAGAAGCCCACCGCACCAGTTTGGGCGTGAGCGTGTGGTGCGCGGAGCCGGCGGCGCTGGCCAGTTTGGCCGACCTGCCGCGTTTGAGCTTCGGGCCCCTCAGCGAGATGCCGCTGGTGACCCCGCCCGGGATGGTCGATTTTGTCTGGTTTGAGGGCGAAGCGGCCGAGGTGCCGGCCTGCTTGCTCGGCCGCTGCGCGATGCGCCTGCTGCTGCCCAAGGCGCCCTCGGCCGAGTTGGTTACGGTCCTCGGCCAGTGGGGGTATCAAGCCGCGGCGGATTGCCCCGCGCATTATCGGTTGGTTAACCCGGTGGCGCTACTCAGCCAGGCGGCGGCAGCGGGGTTAACCGACTTTGTGGCCGGGCACCTGGACGCGACGATCGAAGCGGCCCGTTCCGCCGATGAGTGCCTGATTTGCGCCGAGTTGGCCGAGGCCCAGGAGTTGCCTGAGCTGCATGCCAGGTCGTTGGAACGCGCGGTCGGGCTCGATCGCAACCACCCGGGCGCGCTGATCGGCTTAGCCGCGGCCGCGATGGGCGCGGGCGACTCCACATCGACCTTACTCTATCTAGAAGAACTCCGGCGGCTCGGGCCGCTGCCCGCCGAGGCCGTGGAGCTCTACGCGGGGCTGCACGCAGAACTCGCCGGGCAGGTCCAGCTGAGCAACTATTATGATTACGCCGGGCTGCGTCCGGTACCGGCGGCGGAAATCCCGCGTAAAATCCTGCTCGTGACCAACCTGTTTCCGCCCGAGGAGCTCGGTGGCTACGGGCGCAAGATGTGGGAGTTTGCCCATTATTTGACCGCTCGCGGCCATACCGTACGGGTGTTGGCCAGCAGCATTCCGGAGTTAGCCAAACCGCCGACGGACGAAGAGTTGGCGCTGGAACCCGCGGTTTCGCGTACGCTCCGGCTCAAAGGCACTTGGAAAAACGGTAGCCCGACGCAAATCACCGACGCTGGCGAACTGCTGGAGTGCAACTGCCACAATCGCGCCTGCATCGAGCAAGCGATCGCCGAGCTGTCACCCGACGTGGTGTTCGCCGGCAATCTGGATTTTCTCGGGGTTAACGTGATCGAGACCGCCTTCGCCCACCACTTGCCCGTGCTGCAATCGCTGGGCAATCCCTGTCCGGGTTACCGCACCGATGAGTTGCCGACAACCGGCACCTATTG
>CAMBUJ010000126.1 GCA_945871005.1 Opitutus sp. GAS368
AGTCGAAGGGAGCGAAGGATCGTGCCTGGGCCGCTTTTGGTTTGGTACTTCTTCCGGCTTCGCTCCCTTCGCGAGACAAACGGATCGATCTCAGGCAGATGCCGTGCGGCCTTGGGATTTAGCCCTATTTTTAATCCGCCACCATGAGCAATCCATGCCCCTACCTCGATCCTTTTAGCCGCGAAAGAACGCAGAGATCGCATAGCAAACAGGGATCGTTCTTTGCGACCTTTGCGCTCCTTTGCGGCTAAACTGCCTTGGTTCGATCCGAAACGTTGTTGTTACTGCCACCTACTCGCGTGCCTCCAACGGCGCGGGCGGCACAAAGCCCTTCACCCCGCCGCCAGCCTGAAATTGGCGGTACCAGAAAACCCACAGCACCACCGTCGCCACCCCTACCCCGCCGCTGATCGCAAACACCAACAGGTACCAGTTTCCGCTCAGATCGAGCACATAGCCCAGCACCGGCGAGGCCCCAAAGACCAAGAAATTAAACAACAACGAGTAAGCCGAAAAAAACTGCCCGAACTGCGCCTGCGGAAACACCATCGGATACAGCCCCATCGACGCCGTGCCGTAACACCCGCTGAGCACCGTGTGAGCGATAAAAAACACCGCAAAGGTGGAGGCATCGTGAACCCAGAAAAAGCCGGCCACCATGGTCAATGCGTAGATCGCCATACAGGTCGAGGCCACCCGCATCGGATGATAGCGGTCCGCCAGCCAACCCAACGGAAAGGAGATCACAAACGAGCAAATATAACTTAAAGCCAGATACTTACCGTACTTATCAGTCTCAATCCCGTAGCTCTTCGCCGCGTACAGGCTGAACAGGTTGACCGCCACCGGGGCCAGGGAGGCCAACGACAAAGTGACAAAGGTCAGCCGGTAAAACCGGTGATGCCCACACTCGCGGAAATAGCGGCCGATCTTGGCGAAAAACGTGTCGTTTTGCACCACCGGGGGCGGCGGCGGGTAGGTGCCTTCTTTGACGAATCGGCACATCAGGCTAAAACCCACCAGATAAAACGCGGCGATCACCAAAAACACCTCTTTGGCATGGCTTTCGGCGTAGCCGATTAAACTATAGTTAAAGTATACGCCGGCCCCGAGGCTGGCCATGCGGAACAAGGCGTAAAAGCGCCCGATCAGGACCCGCGGCACGGTGTCGTTAACCAGCCCGTAAAACACGCTATTGGTCACCATCGCAAAGACCTCAAACAGGATCCAAAACAGGCCGAACACCGACAGAATATAGAGCTTCGGATTGCCCGTGCCGCCGAGCAGCTGTTGCAGCCAGACGCCGATTTGCGGGGAATACGCCAAACCCACCATCGCCCCGGCCACCAAGGGCGTGGGGAGAAACAAAAACGGGATGCGCCGGCCCCAGCGGCTGCGAGTGCGATCGCTCCATACACTGACCACCGGCCAAATGAGTACGGTTAAACACGCGGGGATCGAGCCGAGCAGGAGGCTGGATAATAAATCCGAGGCCTCATACTTGCGCAGCAGGACCTGGAAAAGAGGGAAAACCGACCGCTCGCGCATCGACCACGCGAAGTCGCCAGCCAGCAGCAGAACCACCAGCAGGATCAGCCCGCCGGTGGTGTAAGTGAGGGTGCCAACCGACCAGGTTTTAGCGCTTGATCCACCGGGTACGGCGGAGGCGACCGCGGGGGCGGTTTCGGTTTCTTGCGGAAGTGTGGGTGCGCTCATGTAAATGGGTTAAAGTAGCGCAGACTTCCAGTCTGCTTGCAGTGCATGAAACAGCCCCGCAACGATGCAGACTGGAAGTCTGCGCTACTTTTAATCTACTTTGACTTATTTATAGTCGGTGAGTTGTGGCTTTTCCCCGAACGGCAGGGTGCAGCGGGTGGTTTTTCCGTTAACTTCCACCGTCACCTCGGCGGTGTCGCCCGTCAGGGTCAAGGTGGCCTTGGCCGTCGGCACCTGCTCGCCGGTATACGGCACCAATAACCAGCCGAAGTGCGCCTCGGCCGGCGCTTTTTTCACCGTATAAACCGCATCGGTCGACGGCACTTTAATATTCATGCCCGCCGAAAACCAACCCTGCTTAAACGGCTTTTCCTGACCTTTATATAAGGCCCCGCCCAGGCTCACATTACCCGTAATCGGCAGAATCAACAGGTTGCCCTGACCCGCATCGCGAGTAGCCACCGCTCCGTCGGCACGCAGCTCCACCTTTTGGCAATCCGGATGGAAATGCCAAAACGCCTCCAGCGTGCGCGGCCGATCACTGGTGACACGATCGACGGCAACCCAAAACTGGCCCCGTTGATAATGCACCGCGCGCTCATGCACGGCGTCACCCGGCATTCGCGGACCGTAGAAACTCTGGCGATATCCACAGTAGGTGCGGCCCCGATAAGAATCGCTCTCTGGGGTAATGGTCACCTTTTCCGCGTCCCCGAGCTGAGCGTAAGACTTCAGGTGGTGTTTTTTATTCCGGTCATCTTCATTCAAATCCTTATCCTGCTTCCAATTCGGCAGGTATTGGTCAAAGCCGTCCACGCTCACTGTGTTCTGTCCGCGAGTGGCGGAAAAATAACCCGCCGGCCAACCGCCGGCCCCCGAATAGGTGAAGCGACCGGGGGAAACCAGAATCAGTCGCTGATTATATAGCTGGAGGGCGAGTTGGTCGGCGTGAAAATGGCCGGTGCCATTGGGCCCGGCATTAAAGGCGCTCCACTGGCTCTTTGGATCATAACCGTTGCGGCTGATGGTAAACCCCGACCAATTAAAAAACCGGCTGGCGGGAGCCTCCGGGGCGACCCCTTCTTTACCATGGGTGGCAATATAGAGCGCATCCGGCACATTAAATTCCCGGACCAGAGGCGTGAGTTGGGGGGCTAATTCGCCGTGGCGATTATCGGTGTCGCCGTGCGAGAGCAGCGTGCCCGCCGGATCCATAATCCAGGCGTAAAAGCGCAGTTGCTGCCGAATCGAATCTTCAAACACCCCGAGATCGGGCGTATTGACCAATTTCAACTGTTTATACACTTCGATAAAACTGAGCATCGCCCCCACCCCGTAGCCGTGCGCCAGTTCTTCTTGCGCGCCATCGGGATAAATTGAGGCCTGCAAGAAAACCTGAAACCGCTCCTTGGCCTGGTGAATCCAAGCGGGGGTGGCCTTGAACTCAGGGAAGGCGACGGCCACTTGCAGGAGCGACTCCATTTCGGTGGTCGCCCAGTTACTGGTGCCCTCGCCACCGAAGCGGGCGATAAAGGCATTGTGCGCACCGATGCTGTTCAGCAGCAAAAGCAGTTTATCGTCTTGGCGCGGTTCGATCTGCTGCAGCGTATAAAACCACTTGATAAAAGCACGCACCCGGATGGCGGCGTTGAGCGTGAGCCAGACCTGGTTCTTTTTAAAACACTCGTCCTTCAGTTCTTTTGAATCCCGGTCGAGCGCGGGCACAGGATTACTCAAAATAAAATCATTCAGGTTCGCGTAGATATAATCGATATATTTACGATCACCAGTATCGTGGAACAGGCGCAGCGGACCATCGAGGTGGCCCATGCGCGAAAAGAGCGCGCCAAATTGCATGTCGCCGTGCTTGGGCTTGTGGTTCCAGTCGAGCAGTCCGTCCGCCCGGCGGGGCACGGTGTCTTTGATATTCTGGAACGTATAAACATCCCGCATCATTGACTCGGTATCACCCCTGCCGGGAAGGGTACGGTCAATTGGTCTGAAAGCGGCGCCGCGCGGGTGGGTTTGATAATGGGCGAGCAGGGCGGCACCGGCCGCGCGAGTATCCCCGGCCGCCTGAGCGGTGCGGACCGCGTCGAGCCCGGGGGCGTTGAGGTCAAGTTGGGCCAGCAGGGCGGTGGTGACCGCTTCGGGTGCGGCGGGGGCGGTTTCACGGGTCACGCCTGCGCTGATCAGGGAGGGGGAGGCGACGGGCAAAAGTAACCCGACTACGAGGGGTAGAAAACGAAGGGACATAGGGATATAAAGGGGAATTAGACTGCAGTGGGGTGACAACTTATATTGAGCAGAAAGGGGATGCCTCGGCGGAGCGCCGAGCTCCAGCTCGGCTGAGTGGGCTGTGGCTTGGCTATTCCGGGCATTCCCAAGCTTTACAGAAAAACCAAAAGCCGAGCTGGAGCTCCGCGGTCCACGGAGAGGCCAACCAGGGCCACGCCCTATCGGTTGAATCCTCCATCATTTCGTCGCCTCCTTGACCTCGACGAGCCGGGGGCTTTGGCCCAGCGGCAGATTACAGCGTTTGGTCGCCCCGTTGATCACCACCTCCACCCAAGCGACGCTGTCCTTCATGATGATCCGGGCGCTCGCCGTGGGAGGGGCCTCGCCACTGAAGGGCACCAACAACCAACCGAAGTAGGCCCGATTCGGGGCTTTCTCCACCTTATAAACGGCATCGTAGGACTCGACTTTACTATTAAACGTTTCGGAAAACCACCCCTGCTTAAAGGGCTTTTCCTGTCCCTTATAAAGCGTACCGTTAAGTTTCACATTCCCTTCGATCGGCAGGACCAGCAGGTTGCCCTGGTCGGGATCACGGGTGACCACCGCGCCATCGGGCAAAATCTCCACTTTTTGGCAATCAGGGTGGAAATGCCAGAACGCTTCCAAGGTGCGCGATTGGGTGCTGGTGATGCGATCCACCACGGCCCAAAACTGGCCGCGTTGATAATATACGGCACGCTCATGGGCGGCATCACCCGGCATCTTCTCCCCAGCGAATTTGCGGAAACCGTTATACGTACGGCCCCGATAAAAGTCGGCCTCCGGATTGATCACCACTTTTTCGTTTTCACCAAGTGGAGCGGTTGATTTGAGGAAGTATTTACGATCTCGCTCCGCCTCAGGGAGGTCCCGATCCTCGTTCCACCCGGGGATCGACTGGTCAAAGCCGTCGACCATCACGGTGTTTTGACCCCGGGTGCCATGAAAATATTGAGACACCCAACCCCCGGCCCAGGAATAACTATAGCGACCGGGCGCAACCAGAATCATCCTCTTGTTATAGACCTGCAGGGCGAGTTGGTCGGCGTGGGTGTGGCCGGTGCCGATCGGGCCGGCATTAAAAGCGCTCCACTGGCTGTCCTTATCATAGCCGTTGCGGCTGATGGTGAACCCTGACCAATTAAAAAACCGACTGGCAGGGCCCTGTGGTGCGATTCCCTCGCGACCCTCGGTGGCAATATACAACGCCTCGGGCGCTTCAAATTCCCTGGCCAGGGGCGTGATCACCGGACGCAGGTCGCCGCGCTTATTATCACTGTCGCCGTGGGTCATCATCGTGCCGTCCGGGCTCATCGTCCACGCGTAGAACAACAGCTGGCGCCGGATCATGTGCTCAAAGCCTTCCACCTGGGCGACGCCGGCCCGCTTGAGCAGCCGGTAGGTATCAATCACACTATTCATCGCAATCACCCCGTAATGGGTGGCCAGTTCCTCCTGGGCGCCATCCGGGTAAATACCGTCCCGGAGGATGGTTTTATATTGGGCGACACCCCGTTCCAGCCAAGCGGGGGAGTCGGTGAACTCGGGGAAAGCCAGGGCGACTTGGATCAGCGATTGCATCTCCGAGCTGTCCCAGTTGCTGGTTCCGTGGCCGCCTTGTTTTCTCAAATACTCGGCGGTCACGCGGATATTATTGAGCAGCAGCAACAGCCCGGCATCGTCGCGGGGCTCCACCTGCTGCAGGGTGTAGAAATAATTAATAAACGAACGCACCCGCAGGGCCGCGTTGAGCGTCTGCCAGCCGATGTTTTTTTTGCCCAACTTGATTTTAAATTCCTTCCCCTCGCCGGCCGGGACCGGCTGGGCGAGAATAAAATCGGCGATGTTCCCATAGACATAATCGAGGTACTTGCGCTCCTCAGTCTCATGATAACGGCGCAGCGCCACCCCGGGGTGGCCCATCCGGGTTAGGGCGGAGGGGAACTGCAGGTCCCCTCCGGCGGGTATATAATCCCAGTCAATAAAACCATCGGGCCGGCGGGGCAGCTGGCCCTTTATATTCTGAAAATTATGATTTCCGGCGAGCATCGCCTCGGCATCCCAGTTTTTAAAGTTCTGCCAATCGATGGGCCGAAACCGCGCCCCGGCCGGATTGGTCTGATAATAAGCCAGCAGGGCCGCGCAGGCGGCGGTCGGGTTGCCGCGCCCCAACGCGGCTTTGACTGCGGCCAACCCGGGACGGGTGAGGTCGATTTTGCCGAGAAGGTCTCGGGCCTGCTGCGGGTATTTTTCGACAAACTCCTGGCTGCTTCCGGCTCGGGCGAGGGCAACGGCCATTACCGCCACGCCAAGCGCGCCAACTAGCCGGACGAGACGGGAAAATTTCATGAGGGGCAGAAAATTCAAGGGGTAGAAATGCCCGCGTGCTCGGGCGTGGAGATAACATCGGTCTGGGGACCGATTTCTTGATAAGAAAAAACGGCTCCCCTGGCAGAAAAGCCGGGGCGTTCTTTAATGAGGCGATGAGTTTAGCAGAGAAATCCGGGCAAAAAATAGCACCCCTGATAATTCTTTTGTCATAACCGAACATTCCTGAACTCTGACGGTATGCCCCCCGTGAGCCCCGAGTTTCTCCAGACGATGCGCCTGTTGCGCGATCCTGCGCGGGTGGAAGACTATTTTGGCGGCGATGCGATTGACTGGAAGCGGGTGCCCAATCAGTTGCAGCTTTTTGCCCGCCGCACCCTGACCCAGTTGCATGGGGGCGCGGCGCAAACCTTTGCCCACAGTCAGTGCGTGATCATTGCCGCGATTTCTGAGGGCGGGGCCTTGCGGCTCGACGGGGTCCCGGTGCGCCTCAATACCGGCGATGCCCTCCTGATTTTCCCCTATCAGACCCATTTTTTCTATCAACTCGATCAACCCGAAGTGGACTGGCTGGTGCTCCAATTCACACTGGGCAACCTCCAGCCGTGGATAGAGTTACGGGGTAAGTCAGTCCCCTTGACCGGCCGCGCACTGGGGCTGTTGGAGGAGTTGTCCACCTCACGGGTCAAGCGTGCGGGAGATGTAGCGCTTTCCAAAGTGCAGGAAGGCGCGCATGCCTACCACGTTCTCAGCGAAATGCTCGGCCAGGTCGGCGGCGCCAACCCGGGCGGGCCGGTTGATCCCGATTCGATCTACGCCAAGGTCAGCGACTATACCCTGCGCCATGAAAAGGAGCGCTTCACGATGGCGCAGATGGCGACCGAGCTGGGGTATTCGGAAGGGCACCTCCGGCAACGCTTTCGGGAGAAACACGGGATGAGTTTGGGGCGGTTTCTGCAAAAGGTGCGGCTGGATAAAGCCGCGGCGATGCTGCGCAATGGGGACACCGCCGTTTCGACGGTGGCGGTGGAGTGCGGTTTTGATTCGGTGTATTCGTTCAGCCGAGCCTTTAAAAACGGCTTTGGGGTTTCGCCCCGCGCCTACCGGTTGCGGGAGGGTGGCGCGGGTGCGAGCGGAGATGTGGACGCGAGCGAGTGACCCTGGTCTTGGCGGAGACGCAACCGGGTACTTCGGCGTTTCCGAAAGCTCGCCTTGCGCGGGTCGAAAGCGCTCCGCGCTCCCGCTACGCCTCGGCGGCACCCCTGAGCTCCTGGGCGTAGCGGGACGACGGAGTCGTTTCGATTCCGGAGACGCGAAAGCGCGCCATTGCGCGGATCGAAAGCGCTCCGCGCTCCCGCTACGCCTCGGCAGCACCCCTGAGCTCCGGGGCGTAGCGGGGCGACGGAGTCGTTTCGATTCCGAAGACGCGAAAGCGCGCCCTTGCGCGGGTCGAAAGCGCTCCGTGCTACGCCTTGGCAGCACCCCGGACAACCCATGCCTTACAGGCCTTAGCGGCTAAGCGCCTTACTTCTTAAACGGCGTCAGGGGGGTGGTGGCGGGGACCTTTTCGCATTCGAAATCATCGACCAAAATCCCGCCCGTGGTGCCATGGGCGAACAGGCCAAAGCCGAACCGGTTGGCGCCAGAGGGCACTTCGAAGACCACTTCAATCTTGGTCCACTCCTGGGCGACCGGACCGTCGGCCGCCACGTGAAGCGGCTTGGTAGCACCGATTAGCGCTCCAGCAGCATTGGCGAACAACATGGCCACCTTGGGGGCCGGCTGCGCGGGGTCAGAGTTGGCGAAATCCACCCGGAGGATCGGGCCGGGGGTCCCGGCCTTGACCGTCGCCCCGAGCTGACCGCGGTACCACACCGCAATGCGGATGCGCTCAAGCGGACTGGTTTTTACCCGAAACAACTTCTCCCCAAGCGCGAAGCGGCCGGGTTGGGCGGAGAACATCTGCGCGGCCTTTTTCCCGGTGCGCGCGCCAGACTCCACCACGCTGAGAACCGGCTGGGAGTTAGCATTGTCCGGCTGCGGAATGAACAACGACCACCCGCTAACGCCGGCTTCAAAGCCGGGATTGGACACTAAATTGGCAGCGGAAGCCGAGCCAGCGAGGACGAGACTGAGCAGGAGGGAGGAAACAAGGGGTTTCATTGATGGTTTAAGGTGGTTCGAAAATTCAACGGGACGACAGGAACATTTTATCGGCGCAACGCCCCCGCAACTTAAATAAGTCCGCTCCTCGCCGAGCGAGGGAGTTTTTTTCAATGCCATTTGGCCGCGAAAGAACGCAAGGAGCGCAAAGAACAACCCGATAATGGTGGAGATGCAGGTAGGGCGGATACAAACCACAGCCGTTGCCGTGCTCAAACTCCGTCTTCTTCGTAACGCCTTTGTGCCTCCGTGTCTTTGTGGTTAAACACTCACGCATTCGTCTTCAAGGCCTGCCGGGCCGCCGCGCAGTCCACTACAAAAACACCAAGTCACAAAGTTTTAACTAGCAGTCAGTAACAGTCGAAGTGAAGGATCGAACCAAGGCAGTTTTTCGGCGAAAAAACGTAGAGATCGCATAGAGCTACAGGGCTCGCTCTTTGCGCTCCCTGCGTTCTTTTGCGGCCAAAAGGTTCGAGGCATTGAGTTGATATTGCGGCGGTGCGGGATCCGACAACTCGAGTGTTCCAGCCGACTAAGAGCTGGGAGCTTTGAGCTAGGAGCTTTGAGCTGTGAGCTCCCAGCTCTTAGCTCCTAGCTCCTAGCTCCCAGCTCTTAGCTCCTAGCTCCTAGCTCTTAGCTCCTAGCTCTTAGCTCTTAGCTCTTAGCTCTTAGCTCTTAGCTCTTAGCTCTTAGCTCTTAGCTCCTAGCTCTTAGCTCTTAGCTCTTAGCTCGTACGGCGGCGATAGACGACGAAGCCCAGGATGCCCAGACCGGCCAAGAACGCGTAGGTGGCCGGCTCGGGGACGGCGGAGATCGTCAGGGTGTTGATACCGACGTTGTCGTTGTAGCTGAAGTTGAACTCCCCGATCTTGCCGCTGAACACGCCACCACCGGCATCAGTCAAAGCGGTGCCAGCGATCGAAACGGACGCGAAGGCCCCGGCAAAGCCACCCGTGAAGAGGCTGTATTCCCCGCCGCCGACATTGCTGAGCAGCAGGTTAAGCGCCTCGGCCTTGGTGAAGGTGAGGCCGGAGGCAATCTGCGAAAACCCGTTGCCGAGATCCGCCGTCACCGTGGTGGTTCCCGTGGAGGTAAATTGGCCGGAGACAACCGCGCCTTCAGCGAGGTTAAAGGTCTTGGTCATGACCGCGTTCCCGGCATTGAAGATCGCGCCCG
>CAMBUJ010000127.1 GCA_945871005.1 Opitutus sp. GAS368
GCCCCCCCCCTCCCTATCGACATTGTAAACTTTACCAGTTGAACCGGTTTTGTCTTCAAGTAAGTACCCCTTACCACTGGGGATTTCATAATCAAAGGAGAACCTCTGATCTATTAATCTCCGTGGACTAATATTCCACACTTCCATCATTAACTCTTTATGCTTATTCGCATAGCGACGAACATCCCACTTCGACCCACCTCCTAATGCATCTCCGAGGAGACTTGCTTTAAAGATCAACGTCCCTTGGGCGCTCTTGATTAGCACATTAACTCCGTCAGTAGGATTACTCCAACGCTCAGCCTCAAAGCCATTCATGAATACTTTAGTCAAATATTCGCCTTTTTTATTCCATAATGAAGTTAAGTTAACTTTAGTGAATTCCCCCGCATTAATTAACGCATTTGTCAATTCATTGTTAAGCTCGGGAATCAAAACCAGAAAATCGGAAAATACCGTATCAGAAAACTCCGTAAGCTTCACTTCTCTTGTGGCTGGACGCACTTCATAGATAAAACCATTTTTGGATGCATAATATTCTAAAGTGAAGGCCGGAGCACTATCTCTATATATGTATTGAACGTACAGATTGCCGCTTCGATCAAATTTGACTAGTATATCAATTGGTACTAGCTTGCCTTCTGTCGCCAACTTTAAGCGTGAGATAGGGCCAATTACTTCAGGGCGATATCGTTGGTCTGCCGGCAAGCTTTCCTGGGATTTAATTAGACTAGCCAACACCTCTTTATCGTGAGGGGAATTACTAGTTGGCAATATTGTTCTACTTACGCTTATCTTATACTCAAAATGATCATTTGCACTCTGCGCGTAGCATGATAAGCCACAGCAAAATAGCACTTGAAACAAGAGCCTGCTTAATTTACTGGCAGTAATTTGGGCCATTTTTTTTGATAACTGTAAAACTTGCCACGCCCCCGTTTCATCATGCCGAAGGGCACTGACACACACCACCTAAGCCTTCAGCGTCGTTAATATTGACATTATCAGTGCTGGTGGGTGCCGGGCTCATAATTTCATTGCAATAGAGTAGTGGAGTTGGTATTCCCTTCACTTTTTTTACTGTCAGATCGCACCAATATGTATAGTGTTCAATTTTAGCCGGAGTATTGATCTTCGAAGTACACCCTTTGTAGGTTTGACCACTCCCGCATTCCCTTTCAGCCGGATAACGGGTTTCAGTAAAAACTGTGTCCTGCTTACAATCGTTATAATTTTGAGTCGGTCCGCCGCATTCACCTCCACCTACTGTTGTTGCCGCTTTAGTTGTTTTGACGTCGTGACAACCCTCATCTCCGGCATTTGAGAGTGACGTCAAAACTGTTGTTAACAATACAGCGATTAGCGATTTATTCATTTTCATTTATGTTATTTAGGCCATTTTATCTCTCTATCAAAAAAATCTGAAGACGTTACCCATTTTGTTTTACCGTTCTCATTGTACACAACTTTCTCTCCAGTAGGTGATTTAAAGGTAGTCCATTTTTTAACACCAGAATCAGTAAAGAAAGTTTTTTCGATCGAACCATCATTCTTGCGCTCAATTGTTTCAACAATAGAACCATTTATGTATTTTGTCAATCCCCCAGCCGATTGATTTCTAACAAATAATATTATATCCCCATTGGACTGGATCTTCCTCGTGAGATAACCATTCTCATCATAAGCATTTCTAGTAATAATTTCCGTTACCCCACCCCGAATTTCCTCTACCTTGCGCACCTTATTCATCATCGGGCCAGGGGTAAGCAGGTAATGCGTAAGCGTTGTAACCCCGTTTTTATCCGTCGTGGTTAAAACTCCTTTGCTTCGATCATAAAACCTGAATTCACTATTTCCCTCGCGGTCAGTCCGAGTAATTTTCCCCTCATCGGGACGCCAATTATAATCACTAACAGTTTGCTCCCCGTTTTGCCCCTCCGGAACTCGCGCTGGTTTTGCTTTAGTATCGAGAACCGGACGCCCCGCAATTGCCAAGCTGGCGTTTTCGATTTTGTAGGTTGAGTCTTGGTCGTCGCGTATGAAACCGGAAATCGCATCCCATGTAAGGTAACTTATCCCCGTCGAATTAAGCCGTTCAAACTGGATGCGGTTAGAATCGCCACCTTGTGATGCGTAGGAAATAGCCAAGGGTGTGAGCTCTTTGCCACCCAGCTTACTAAGATAAGGACCTGCGGGGAATTTATTTATTAATGCATCGCTATATTCGAATGAAATGACCTTGGCCGATGGATCGCGTGCATCTCCGACGCGGAACTCTTTAGCACGGTTGGCATCATCGTAAAAAAATTCTGCAATTATTTTAGCGGTTCCCCGCTCAGTAAGGCGAGTAGGACGGCGAAGCCGGTTGTAACTGATTGAGTATTGTTCGGCTTCCGGAGTTGATTTGGCTAAGGTAAATCGGGTCAATAATCCTTCTTCATAGACCAATTCAACTCCGCTTTGTTGATGACGAAGCGTAACGAGGCTTTTTTTAGGAGTTTTTAATGCCAGCCAAGTGTTGTCTTTGGATTTATAGACGATGGGGGCAGCGGGATTTGGTTTTTGTGTCGAGGCATTTCCCCGCTCCAAATTGAAATAGAAAATGCGGGCGTCAGGCCGATGCCAGCGGATACTATCTCTATCGACCTCAACTAAGGCACTCGAAAACAGGTTTATCGACCACCCTTTACCCAAAGGGCTCGGGCTGAGTTCCGGCCTAGGGTCACTTGTAAACTCTGCTCGCAGCGGGATTGTAGTTGCGCCGAGTGTAAGATTTGCAAGAGGCGTTGTCCAAATACAATAGCCATAAAGGTCTGCTGAACCGAGGGCCCTCGGCTCGTGTTTCCACGAGAAAACTGCTTGAGCAGGCAACCTATCTCCCCATAACGCCAAGAACACCACAAGAAGAGACATGTGACCCTTCTTGTAGCGAAACTTTAATAACCCCGAATACATTCGAGTTGATTGCGTTTAAATCGCGATTGTGGGCGCAGGAGAATCCTGCAGTTACTCGGCGAAAGCGTCAGCGGACATATCGTCTAGGATAATTCCTTCGGGCATGGATTCGCCTGGACCATCGTCATCATCGTCAGGAGGGCAATCGGAGGGCTTGGGGGTTGCGTTGCAGCGGTCACATGATTCGCCTTCGGCATGAGCGGAAAAAGCGCACAAGCCGAAGCCGAGCGCGAGGATGAGGAGCTTAATGTATTTTTTCATGAGTTAAATATGTTGGGAGATCGCGGTACCAAAAAACAAAAACCTAAAACGCTACAACAAAAAACTAGAAATCTTACGAAAATAAAAAATAATTTTTTAAACCCTCTAGGGATAAGGAGTAAATTTCTTGATTTTACGGTAGGCCGAGGTTATTAACTTGATAGGTTGTGAGCATTTTTGTGGTTTTAACCCATTGCGCCCAGCAAACCCCTGCCATGTCATTGCTCTCAAACCCAACAATCGCCGACGATTCCTCTCTTCGTATCGGAAGCCTGTTGCCCTGGGTGAATTGGGGGGCCCGGTTGGTGCTGGCCGGCTTGTTCCTTTGGGCCGGTATCCGCAAGGCGATCGAGCCGGAGTTGTTTTTGAAGGATATCGAGTCCTACGAGCTTCTGCCCTACCGTTGGTCTTGGCTGATGTCGATTTGGCTGCCGTTTTTGGAAATCACCGCTGCGGCGGCGCTGCTGTTGACGCGCAAATGGTCACAGGCCGGGGCGTTGGTGATCGGTGGGCTGTTAATGGTGTTTCTTGCGGCGATTATATCGGGGTGGGTGCGTGGCTTAACGCTGTCGTGCGGTTGTTTTGGGGCATCGACTGAGCCGGCGAACTACTTGTGGCTGGCGGTAAGGGATATGCTGATGTTGGGTCTGGTGGCGATGGTGGTGAAAACCTCTGGCGGGTTGCCCACGAAACATACGAAATGACACGAAAATTTATGAAGCAGAAAACAAACAAAGGTCCGTTGATCGGGGGCGTCTTGGCTGGGGTGGTCGTGCTGGGGCTGGCGGGCTTTTTTGGCTGGCACGCGTTTATGCCCAGTGCGCCCAAACTGCCGATTGAAACTTACCTGGCCAATGCACGGGGGCTCGCGGGCAATCGCTACGAGTTTTCTGCTCGTATCGAGCGCCAACTCGATACGAAAGCTGGGGCGGGTCGAATCATCCTCGCCCGCGATACGGTCTCAGGTCGCCCCGTGCCGTTTCTCGACGGCGGTAAGGTGCAGGCGTTTAACCCCGAGCCGGGCCAGCTTTACACCCTCACCGTGCTGGTGGCGACGGACGGGCTGATGGAACTGACTGAAGCGCGGAAACTGTGAAGCCGGATTGGCCACAAAAAGCACAAAAATGCACAAAAAGAATCAAACCCTGGCGATTCTCATCGCTGGAATCGTGGGTAGCGGGACCTGGCTGCATGGACAAACGCCACCCGAGGCGACGAAGTTGGCGGAGGGCGCGGGAGCTTCAGCTGCCACCGCTCCGACGCCGCCGAATGGCAGTACGAGTGGCGGCGGCGGGGGGCTTAACTTGCTCAAGATGTTTGACCCGCAATCGGGCAATGTATCGTGGCAGGGGAAAACCTTCGGGATGGGTGAATCCAAGGTACTGCTCGCGCGCTTCGAGCGCTACTTAGTGACGCCGGAGGCCAATGGCGCGGCGGATATCGCTTACAACCAAACCCTCGAAGACATCTCCGACACGCTTAAGGGGCGCAAGGGGGGGGGCGTAGAACAGCGTTTGGCTGAGGCGTGGCGATTGCTTTACAAGGCGGCGGACTACGAGGGCGATTCACGCCTGAGCGAAACCCTCGCGAACAGCTTGATTAGCCATTGGCAAACCAACGCCAAGATGAAGGATATCCTGCAAACCAATAAGGAGTTGGAAAAAAAGCGTGCCCAGGCTGAGTCGAACGTCGTGCGCACAAAGGACAGCGACCGTAACGAGGTACTGAATTCGATCAGGGCCAATACTTCGGCCACGGCTGCGCCCCCCACGCGAGATTACGCGTCGAGTCCGTTTCAAAAGCGCCTCGAAGAGGCCGAGCGCCGGATTGCCGATAACGAAAAACTGGAAACCTCCTCGCGGCTGAACCAGAAGCTGGAGTTTCAGGGCATGATTTTCCAACTTTTTGCCCAGCGCCGGTTTCAGCATGTTTTTATCGCGTTGGACTTTTACCGCTACCTTTTCCCTGGCGAGCAGGGCAACATGGAGGGCGGCGATGGCCTCAAAAAACAACTGCTGGGGGACATCGATGTGAAGTTGACCACCTCGGGCATCGAGGCGCTGACCCGCGAGGCGGTGCGGGAGGTGGACGCGGGCACCAAGGCGGTTAACCATCTTTTGAGCAAAGGGGAAATCTACGGGTCGTCGCTACGCCTGATGGAGGTTTTTCACCTTGGGGAATTCCTCCCGGTGGTAAAAACCTTCCCGATCGACCAAAAGGACAAGTTGCGCACGTCGGTGCAGGGCATGGGTGATCTGGCGACGGCGCTGGAGGCCAAGGATTTCGAGCGGGCGACGGCGCTGATCACCGAGATCAAGACCAAGGTGCCGGACTTCGACGCGGTGAAGCCCAACGCGCTGATCGTGGCGGCCAAGCAGGTGAGCAGCCTCGCGCTGCAAAAAGCCGGGCTGGCGGCGAAGAGCGGCGACATGAAGGGTGCCGAGGAGGCCATCAAACTGGCGATGGAGACCTGGCCATCGAACCCGGCGATCACCAAATTTTCAAACGGGGTAGAGCAACGCTCCGACGTGGTGGATGTGGCGGGCAAGGATTTCGATCGACTGCTGGCGAACGGGGAGTTGCGGTCGATTTTCAACGACCGCTTCCGTTTCGCAGCGGCGCTGCATGCTGACGCGGAGCGAACCAAGAAGTTCACCGACATCATGAAGCGCATGGAGCAGATCGAGACCGCCATCGCGCAGTCGCGTGAGTTGGAGCGGACCAAAAACGATCTCGGAGCATGGGAAATCGTTGAGCGCGCCTACCGTGCATTCCCCGACGACCTACAAATCAACCGGGCGCGTTCGGACCTCGCGGTGAAAGCGTCGGCCTTTGCCTCGCTGATCGCCAAGGCGGACGTGGAGGAACGTCAGGGGCAGCGAGTAGGTGCACTCCTCGCGTACCTGGACGCCAAGGAAAAATACCCGGCCAGCTATTTTGCGGATGACGGAATTGTACGGTTGACCGCCGACATTTTGGACAACCGCGCCAGTGGGAGTGGTCTCGCCAAAGCCGCTGGCGGCACTGCCGATGCGGCGGTGGCGAGTGGCGAGGCGAAGAAGTAGCCGCTCACGATGTTTCGCACTCAAGATCTGACCGTCACCACCCCGGACGGGGCTAAAACCCTGCTGGCGGGGGTGGCGGCGGAATTTCCGCGTGTGGGCCTGCATGCGGTGGTTGGGCCATCCGGTTGCGGCAAAACTACGCTCGTCAAGGCCCTGCTCGGGCTGGTGCCGCGCACCGGCCGGATGGAGTTCGACGGGGACGAGGTGGCCGAACCGGGAGATCTGGTGGGGCGGGTGGGATTTGCGCCGCAGTTCAGCATCGCCAACCCCAAACTCACGGTGGAGGAAAGCCTGGCCTACGCGCTAGATTTACTGGTCGCGGACGACTCGGCGCGAAACGAGCGCCTCGATGCGATTTTGACGACGGTGGGCCTCGATGCGGCGCGATCCACTCGGGTGGAAAACCTCTCGGGTGGACAATTGCGGCGGCTGGGACTCGGGCTGGAGTTGGTCAACGATCCCGATTGGCTGGTGTGCGACGAAGTCACCTCGGGCCTCGATCCGCGCTCGGAGGATCAAATTTTGGAGGTGCTGCGCGGGCTGGCGACGGAGCGCGGCAAGTCGTTTATCTGCATCATCCACAACCTGGCGAAGCTACGCAGTTTTGACCGGATCACGGTGCTGGGCCAAGGGGCCTTACTGTTTCAAGGGAGTTATCCGGAGTTTTTGACCCATTTTAAGATCGAAGACCCGCTGCAGCTTTACGAGCGGTTGAACGAAAAGGCATTGGACTTGTGGAAGGCGCAGTGGGTGGAGGCACAGCAATGGAATGAACGGGCTAAGGCGGCTGGCGAGCCCCATGGCATAGGCGCAAGTGAATCCCCTGCTTCAGTGGATCAACGTCGTCCGAGCATGGTGGCGCAGACGTGGACGCTGTTGCGGCGGCGGTGGCAGCTTTTTTGGAGAGACCGGGGTAATCTGATGTCGGTAAGCGCGATCACCTTTGGGTTTCCGGTACTCGTCGCGATCTTCGCTTTGGGCGGACTACCGCAAATTAGCGCCATCGCCCTAGACTCGAACGCGGGCTTTTTGGAGTCGCTGCAACAAAGCATCCGGCACCAACGCGAAGCAACTCAAGCGGCCAACCTCGTCGTGGGGTTGGTCTTGTTTCAGGTGATCTTGCTTGGACTAACCGGCACGAACAACGGGGCCCGTGAAATCGCAGCCGAGCGCATGGTTTTTGAGAAGGAGCGGATGAACGGGCTCCGCGCCTCAGCCTATGCACTCTCCAAGGTGATCTTTTTTACAGGGTTAGCGGGGGCGCAGGGCGCGTGGATGGCGATATTCGTCAAGTCGGTGTGCCGATTTCCGGGGCAATGGTGGGTGCAGATTTCCACACTGGCGCTGTCGTGCATAGCAATGACCCTCGTGAGCTTGGGGATTTCGGCGGTGGCGCGAACGGCGGAGCGGGCGTCGTTTTCCTCGGTGTTTCTGGTCGGCATGCAACTGCCGCTGTCCGGGGTGGTGCTGGCGCTGCCGAGTTATTTGCTCTGGATTTGCCGCCCATTCGTGAATGCGTTTTGGGCCTGGGCGGGGTATTTTAACGCAATGACCAACACCCGGATTTATGACGCGTTCCGGCTGAACAATGAACGCTGGTTACCCACGGCGGAGCTGGCGTTGGTGGTGCTCACGCTGCAAGCGCTGGCGGGGGTGGGCATGGTGATTTATGGGTGCCGCCGACTGCGGTGGGGGGAGGCGTGAGGCCGTCGGATGATTATGGCTTGGAGCCGGGAGCTGGGAGGGTGATTTTTTCCAATTCCGCGAGCCAAACCTTTGGTCCACCCTTTTCGTACCCGAGTTGCCCGATCTGCTTACCGGCGGGATCGAGCACGATAATTGAAGGATAGCCACGCACTCGATAATTACGGGCGAGTTCTTTGTTTTTGGCTGCCTGCGCTTCTGGAAGCTGAGTCTTTCGAGGGAAATCCACCTTGAGCAAAACTAGCTTTTGGCCGGCGTAGCTCACGAAGGCGGGTTGGGAAAACACTTCCTTATCGAGGCGGATACACCAACCGCACCAATCGGAACCAGTAAAGTCGATCACGAGAGGTTTTTTCTCGGTTGAGGCCTGCTTGAGGGCGACTTCGTAGTTGGTTTGCCATTTGGCTTCGGCGGAGAATAGGGGCAGCGAAGTGAGGGCCAAAAGAGCCAAGAAGGGGAAAATGCGGCGCATGAAAAAGAGATAAACGGTGGATCGGGTGGCGGCAAGATCGGGGTGGATCGCAGGAGGGTAAATAAAAGCCCCGTCGCGGTGAAGCGGTCGGGGCTGCTGGATCGAACTGATGCCGTAGGGTTAGGGCTTGAAGGAGTCGTTGTGTTTGCCGTCGTCGGCGAGGTCGCCGAAGTGATTGACCGCATCTTTGAGGAGTGAGGCGGCGGCGAAGACCGTCAGGCCAATGGGTGTGCCGGAGAGGGGGCCGGCGATGGTGATGGCGAGGCCAGCGGCTTTGCCAAGGAAGGAGAGGAGGCGGAGGAGTTTGGTGGGCATACCTCCGTGGGACGGTGTCAACCGGCGGAGGACGGCAGGCCGAGTTTAGTCTTCGGGTGCGGGCTTGGCGTTGCGGTCGCGGATCTCCCTCCGGATGCGGAGGCAGAGGTAAACTAAGGTGGCGAGACCGACCGCCAGGCCGACGTAGGCGTTGAGGCGTTCGAGGGTGGTGAAGGCGAAAAAGCCTACCGCACCGTGATACGGGACGGGGTCGCGGAGAATGGAAAGGGTGGCGGGGAGCATTTGCTAAAGTAGCGAGTAGTGAGTAGCGGGTAGCGAGTAGGTCGGAGTCGGAGGGCATGAAAACGGGCGGCGGTCGTGGTGACCGGCCGCCCGTTCGCGGGGTAGGAGCCGAGCTGGAGCTCGGCGTTCCGTCTGGGCCTTAGCTGGCGGTGAGCTTGCGGGCGCAGACCGGGCTCGTGACGCGGATGTCTTCCGACCAGTCCACCGCCAGAATATCCGAGCGGGCGGCGTCGTCGCGGTAGGTGCGAACGACGTCCACGCCACCTCGGCGCAGGCGGAAGGTTTTCATGAAGCTGGGGTCGTAGAGCGTGGGACTGGCGTTGGCGTGGAAGATCACCAACTGCTGGCCGACGATGTTTACGTTGGCTTTGGTCAGGCCGAGTTTGTTGGTGTCCCGGGCCAAGATGCCGACCCGGATGTCGATGCTGGGGTTGAGCAGCAAGGAGCTGAACTGGGCCATGCTCACACCGATCGAGGCCGCACCGGGGAAGCGGGCAATCACTTTGGCGTTGTTGCGCAGTTTGTTCCAGAGAGGCAGGCCGATCACGAGGCGGTTGGGCATGCGGCCGGTGTCGGTCGCGAGGGCTTCGATTTGCTCGTCG
>CAMBUJ010000128.1 GCA_945871005.1 Opitutus sp. GAS368
GTCGTTTCGATTCCGGAAACGAAGGCGCGCCTCGCGCGCGGTCGAAAGCGCTCCGCGCTCCCGCTACGCCTCGGAAGCCCCCCTGAGTTCAGGGGCGTAGCGGGACGACGGAGTCGTTTCGATTCCGGGAAAGTCTAAGCTTAAGCAGCCGTTGCTGTTATTCCGTCGGCAGCCGCCGATAGGTCACGAGGTAGCGTTGGCTGTTGGCGCCGGTTTTGAACTCGGCGGGCACTTCGCCGTCGAGCCCGTAACACACGCGCAGGCGGTCGCCAGCCAACTGGTAAATCGCCGGAATCACCCGGCCGTCGTTGGCCCCGTGTTCGCCGCTCAGCGTCAGGGTTGCTTCGGTGACGCGCAACGCCCCCCGGTCATGGACTTCGCCGGCAAAGCGCACGGTGTACGTTTCCTCGGTTAGGATCAGTTCCATGCGCTCGAGCGCCATGGCGGGCGCCTCCTGGCCGTCGAGTTCGGCGCGCACCGGGCGCCACGTTCCGGGATGGTTCATACGAGTTCTTCGGGGGTGGGGGCGGGCAGGGCTTTTTTGGCTTTGGCCCCGAGCTTTTTAAGATCCTCGACCTGGGCGAGCAGGTTGCCTTTGCCGGTTTTGAGTTTGTTCATGGCCGCGTCGTAGCTTTCGCGGGTTTTACCCAGCTGCAGGCCGATGGTTTCGAGGTCGTCAAACAGCCCGGCAAACTTGTCGTAGAGCGCGCCCCCACGGTCGGCAATCGCCTGCACGTTTTTCGTCTGCCGGTCCTGTTTCCATAGGGTGGCCACGGTTTTAAGGGTGACCAACAGCGTCGGTGCGGTGCAGAGGATGACTCGCCGGTCAAAAGCCCATTCGTAGAGCGCCAGATCGGTTTCGAGCGCGAGGGTGAAGGCGGGTTCGAGCGGGACAAACATGAGCACATAGTCGGGGGTGATCAGTTTTCCCGTGTCCTCGTAGCGTTTGGCGCTGAGTTGGTCGACGTGGGTGCGCACGGCGCGCGCGTGCTCGCTGGTGGCGGCCAGGCGGGTGACGTCGTCGGTGGCGTTGACGGCGCGCTCGTAGGCGATCAGGGAAACCTTCGAGTCGATTACCAGGTGGCGGGTGTCGGGCAGGCGCAGGATAACGTCGGGGCGAAGGCGGCGGCCGTCGTCGGTGGTGAGTGATTCCTGGGTGAGGTAGTCCTGGCCGTTGATCAAGCCGGCCGAGGTGAGCAGGCGTTCGAGGATGAGTTCGCCCCAGGCGCCGCGGGCCTGCGACTGGCCTTTGAGCGCGGTGGTCAGGGCGTGGGCCTCGGCGGTGATGTGGGTGTTGAGCTGGCGCAGTTGTTCGATCTGGGCCTTGAGGGCGGCGCGGTCGTCGCTTTCGGTTTTGTAAACGGTGTCCACGCGCTGACGGAAGTCGGTGAGTTGCTGGCGGAGCGGATGGAGCAGGGATTCGACCTGGGTTTTGTTGTGGTCGGTGAAGCGGGCGGTTTTTTCTTCGAGGATTTTGGCGGCGACGGCCTGGAACTCGGTTTGCAGGGTGGCGCGGAGTTTTTCCGCGTCGGCGAGGTAGCGGGCGGCGAGAGCGTCGCGTTCGGCCAGGCGCTGTTCGCCGGCGGCGAGTTTTTCCACCGCGACCGCGCGTTCCGCGGCGAGGGTGGACTCAAGCAGGGAGTTGTGAGCTAGGAGCTTGGTGCGTTCGGCCTCGGTGGACTGGAGGGCGGCGGCGAGGCGGGCGAGTTCGGTTTCGCGGGCGCGGAGGCGTTCGCCGAGCAGGGTTTTGAGGAACAGCCAGGCGGCGGAGGCGCCGAGGATGACGCCGAGGAAGGTAATCAAAAGAGACTCAGTCACGCCGCGAGCGTGGTCGGAGGAGGGAAGGCGTCAAGAAACGCGCGGCGTGCCGGAGGCGTGGGGAGCCGAGCCTGTGGGAGCGCCGAGCTCCAGCTCGGCTTGATGATTTTAATTCAGGCGGAGCTGGAGCTCCGCGGTCCGGTTTTTTCGTATGGTTTGTGGGCGCTGGACCAGGGCCACTCGCTCGGCTGGCAACAAAGCCCTGCTTTTACCGGATTGTGGTGAATGTACGTTTCCACACGAACCAAGTGGGCTTGGTCGCGTATGTAGCGGTCCCAATAGTCCCGCATCCAGAAGCTGGTTCCGGAAATGCCGAGCTGGAGCTCCGCGTTCCGCGCTAACGCCCAGCGCCCCGTGTAGGATTTCCATGATTGGACGATGCCCGCCAGGGGGACGAGCGGCTGGATCAGGGTATGAACATGGTTGGGCATCACACACCATGCGAGCAGGTGGTAACGCTCCCCATCGCTGTGCCTGAGTGCGTCTTCGATCACCGTGGCAACTTGGGGGTGGCGCAAGGCGCAGCAGCCTAGTCCCGCATCAAGCCAGTGCTCTATTTGGTTACGGCGCTCGGTCTCTCGCAGGTCTTCGGGCTGTAGGGCGAGTTCGGCCTCCATTTGCCGAATGGTGTCATGGGGAAGGGAGTCGGCTAGGCGAAAGGTGATGGTTTGACGTAAGCTGAGTTCATCTCGATGGGGCAGGTAGCCTCGCGAGTTCCAGCCGCGTGTGGAGGACTCTTTTCGCTCGATGCTTAATCGCTGATATTCGTCCATTCCCTCACGACCCTAGCACGCGAGGGTGGTTCGGTTGGGGAGCTGATTTCGGCGGAGCGCCGAGCTCCAGCTCGGCCTGAATTCCCTCCCCCCCCCCGAGCCGAGCTGGAGCTCCGCGCTCCGGGGCCCTTACTGCGCCAAAAACAGCTCGGCGATCACGTCCTCGAGCGGGACGTCCTCGATGCAGATGTCGGCCACCGGGCCGGCAGTGAGAATTTCCTGGGAAACGGCGACGACGTTTTCACCAGGCACGCGCACGGTGAACTTGCCCTCGGCGGGGTCATGGGTGGTTTCGCCGTGACTGGACTGCCAGGCAGCCGGAAACGCCGGGCCGGGCTCGGGCAGAAAGGTGATGATCTTCTTGCGCGTGCCGGAGGCGGATTCGAGCTGCTTGAGCGCCCCGTCGTAAATCTTCGCACCCTTGTGGATAACGATGACGCGTTCACAGAGTTCCTTGATGTCCGCCATGTAGTGGCTGGTGAGCAGGATGGTGACCTTGTTCTTGCGGTTGTAGTCGCGCAAAAACGAGCGCACGGCTTTTTGCGAAATCACGTCCAGGCCGATGGTCGGCTCGTCGAGGAAGAGCACGCGCGGGCGGTGAAGCAGGGCGGCGATGAGCTCCATTTTCATGCGCTCGCCCAACGAGAGTTCGCGCACCATGACGTTGAGTTTGGCGCGCACCCCCAGCAGGTCGACCAACTCGTCGAGGGTTTCCTGATACTGCTTGGCGGGTAACCCGTAGATGTGGCGGAGAAGCAGAAATGACTCCTGGGCGGGCAAGTCCCACCAGAGCTGGTTTTTTTGCCCGAGAACGAGAGCGAAGAGGCGGCGGTAGGCGTTTTCGCGTTTGGTCGGGTCGAAGCCGGCGACCCGGGCAGTGCCGCTGGTCGGGTAGATCAGGCCCGAAAGCATTTTTAGGGTGGTGGTCTTGCCGGCGCCGTTAGGCCCGAGAAAGCCAACGAACTCACCTTCCTTGATATCGAAACTGATGTCGCGGGCGGCGGCAGTCTCCTCGTACTCGCGCTTGAACAGCCCTTTGACCCCGCCCCAGAAACCGGGCTGTTTTTTATAGGTGCGGAAGACGCGGGTGAGATTGCGAACGGCGATCATGGAGTGGCGGGGCGCTCAAAGAAGCGCAAAGCCCGCCGATGGCAAAGGGGATTCTGCACCGCCGGCCAATGTCCCCCCTTCATGATCGACAACGCTACGGGGAGATCACTGCCCATCAGTGCTCATCGGTGGGCTACAGTTGAAGTCAGTGACCGATCGGGCTGGGCCACCAGCGGACGAGCTCGTGGGGCTCGTTTTCCCGCCGGACTCGTCGAGGAATCAGGCCTTACAGGGATTGCGGTTAACCGGGATCGAACTCCGTGTTCCGTGCAGGCCGCTTTGGCGCGGTGATCGTGTTTTTTTTCGGCTGAGCCGAAGTCCGGTTCTAACCCCTTGGGGGCACGGATGCGCACCGCTGCGACCGGCCCCGGCTGGTTTACCAGTGCAGGTAGTCGCCCGCCTCCAACCCGAGGGCGAACTCGACGAAGAGTTGCACGGTGCGCTCCACGTCCTCGAGGTCGACGATTTCGCTCGGCGTGTGCATGTAGCGCAGCGGGATGCTGACCAACCCGGTGGCGATGCCGGCGCGACCCACTTGGATGGCGCGCGCATCGGTGCCGGTGGGGCGCGGGTCGGCTTCGAGTTGGTAGGGGATTTTGAGTTTTTTCGCAGCCTTCACCAGGCGCTCGTAGACGAGCGGGTTGATGTTGGGGCCGCGGCAGATGATCGGGCCGCCGCCCAGCTTGGTTTCGCCGAACTTGCGCTGGTCGCAATCGGGGTGGTCGGTGGCGTGGCCCACGTCGACGGCGAGGGCGATGTGGGGGTTAACCGCATAGGCGGCGGTGATGGCGCCACGCGTGCCGATTTCTTCCTGGGCGGTGGCGACTGCGACGACCTGGGCGGCGAGTTTTTTCTTGGCGGCGGCCAGGCGGATGAGGGTTTCCCCGACCACGTAGGCGCCCACTTTGTTGTCGAAGGCGCGGGCCGTGCCGATGCTCCCGTGGATCAGTTCAAACTCGTGGTCGTAGGTGACCGTGTCGCCGATGGCCACGCGTTCGAGGGCCTCCTTTTTGGAGCGCGCGCCGATGTCGATCCAGATTTCGTGAATCTCGGGGACCTTCTTGCGGTCGGCGTCGTCCATGAGGTGGATGGCGCGTTTGCCGGTCACGCCCTTGATCGGGCCGTCGGAGGTTTGAATAATCACGCGGCGCCCCGAGATGACGGTGCGATCGTGGCCGCCGATGGTGTCAAAATAGATGAAGCCGTCCTTGTTGACGAAGGTGATGATCAGGCCGAGTTCGTCCATGTGGCCGGCGAGCATGAGGGAGGGATTGCCCTTGGCGTTGAGGGTGGCGATGCGGTTGCCCAGGGCGTCCTTGGCGTAGGAGGAGGCGGCCGGTTTGACGTACTGATCGAACACCTTTTGGGCCTCGAATTCGGCGCCGGAGGGCGAGCGGGCGTGGAGCAAATCGACGAGAAACGGCGGGGCTTTGTAGTGCGACATGCGGGCCATGCCACACGGGAGACGCCGGGCTGGCAAAGCGGAAAAAGCCGGGGTGCGGGGGGATCTCAGTTTTTGGATTTATTGCCCACGGAACAGAATACACGGAAGAACGAGAAGGAGCGCCGCCGCCCCCCCCTCCCACCGTTGTCCAACCCCCGGTGCTATAACCTCCGCTTGCTCCTGGCCGGACCCACCGTGGTCCGCCTCAACCGACCGGTTCCGGTAAAACTTCCGCCTTTCCCTAACCGAGCGTTGCTCAGCTCGTTTCCCGTCCCCACAAACCTCTGCAACTCATGGCGCGCGCTAAGTCTTCTCCCTCCACGTCCACCGCCACCATCGGCTTCGAGGCCAAGCTCTGGCTCACCGCCGATAAGCTGCGCAACAACATGGACGCGGCCGAATACAAGCACGTCGTCCTCGGCCTCATTTTTCTCAAATACATCTCCGATACCTTCGAGGAACATCGCGCTAAACTCCTCGCCAGCCTGGGAGACTACGCCGGCGCCAACGCCGAGGACCCCGACGAATACAAGGCCGAGAACGTCTTCTGGGTGCCCGCTGAGGGCCGCTGGTCCCACCTCCAGGCCAACGCCAAACAGCCGACCATCGGCAAACTCGTGGACGATGCCATGGTCGCCATCGAGCGCGACAATCCCCGCCTCAAGGGCGTTCTCCCCAAGGACTACGCCCGCCCCGGTCTCGACAAACAGCGCCTCGGCGAACTGATCGACGTCATCGCCACGATCGAACTCACCGCCGCCTCCGAGGGCGAAAAAACCCACCGCTCGGTCGATCTGCTCGGGCGCGTTTACGAATACTTCCTCACCCGCTTCGCCAGCGCCGAGGGCAAGAACGGCGGCCAATTCTACACCCCGTCCTGCGTCGTGCGCTGCCTGGTCGAAATGCTCGCCCCCTACAAGGGCCGCATCTACGACCCGGCCTGCGGCCCCGGCGGCATGTTCGTGCAGTCGGAAAAGTTCGTCGAGGCCCACGGCGGCAAGCTCGGCGACATCTCCATCTACGGCCAGGAGAGCAACGCCACCACCCGTCGCCTCGCGGTCATGAACCTGGCCCTGCGCGGCATCGAGGCCGACTTTGGCGAGGAACACGCCGACACCTTCCGCCGTGATCTCCACCCCGACCTCCGGGCCGACTACGTCATCGCCAACCCGCCCTTCAACGACTCCGACTGGTTCCGCAAGGACGACGACGTGCGCTGGCAGTTCGGCGTGCCGCCCAAGGGCAACGCCAACTTCGCCTGGGTCCAGCACTTCATCCACCACCTCGCGCCCCAGGGCATGGCCGGCTTCGTTCTGGCCAACGGCAGCATGTCGTCCAACCAGTCCGGCGAAGGCGACATCCGCAAAGCCCTGATCGACGCCGATTTGGTGGACTGCATGGTGGCGCTCCCCGGCCAGCTGTTTTATAGCACCCAGATTCCGGTCTGCCTCTGGTTCTTGGCCAAAAACAAAGCCGCCGACGCCAAACGCGGCTTCCGCGACCGCCGCAATCAGACGCTGTTCATCGACGCCCGCAAACTCGGCACCCTGATCGACCGGGTGCACCGCGAGCTGACCGACGCCGATTTGGAGAAAATCACCTCCACCTACCACGCCTGGCGCGGGGGCGCGGCGCCCATCTCAAATCTCAAATCTGAGATTTTAAATTACCAAGACGTCGCCGGTTTCTGCAAATCCGCGACCACCGTTGAAATCGCCGCCCACGGCCACGTGCTCACCCCCGGTCGCTATGTCGGTGCCGAGGAAGTCGAAGACGACGGCGATCCGTTTGAGGAAAAAATGCCGCGCCTGGTCGCCGAGCTGACGGCGCAGTTCGGCGAGTCCGCGAAACTTGAAGCGCAAATCCGCGCCAACCTGAAAGGACTCGGTTATGGCAGTTGACCACGCGCCCTCCGGAAACGAAGAAACCCCGGCGCCTATCTGCCGCCTAGGGCAAAGGAAGGGTTTCCGAGGCTCACACCGGCAATTAGGCAACCGCATGTCCTCGGAGCAAGCCCTCGTTTTTACCCAAGGCTCGCACCGGGTGGTTTAACCCCTTCTCTTACCACCCATGAAGCTTGATTACACCTCGCTGGAGCAATCGATCCAAGCCCTGCGCCGCTCCCTCGACGAAGCCACCCCGCTGCTCCCCTCGCTGAGTCCCGTCATGCGCGACACCGTCAAATCCGGCATCATCCAGCATTTCGAGGTAGCCTACGAACAGTGCTGGAAAGCCATGAAGCGCTGGCTGGAAACCAACGTGAACTCCGAGAGCGTGGACGGAGTGACCCGCCGCGAACTGTTCCGGCTGGCGGCAGAGAGCCTGTTGATCAGCGACGTGGACGCCTGGATGATTTTTCATCGGGGGCGCAACGAGACCTCCCACACCTACGATGCCGACACCGCTGAGGAGGTTTATGCCATCGCCGTGGCGTTTTTGCCGCAGGCCGAACAGTTCTTGACCGGAATTCGTGTCCGCAATGATTGACCTGACCCCGCAACAGTTGGCCACCGTGCGCCACCTGCTGGCTGCCCACGTGCCGGAGTGCGAAGTGCGCGCTTTCGGCTCGCGGGTGACGGGCAAGCCCAAGCCCTACTCCGACCTGGACCTCGTCCTCATCGGCCCCGCCCGACTGCCCACGGGACGGCTGGCCGATTTGCGCGAAGCCTTGCAGGACTCCGAGCTGCCCATCCGGGTGGACGTGCTCGACTGGCACGCGATTCCGGAGAGTTTCCGGCAGATCATCGCCGCAGGCTTTGAGGTGCTGCAAACGCCCGCGCAGGCGGGCGCCGAGTCGGCCAACCGGGAGCAGGCCATAAAAGCCAATCTGAAGGGACTGGGTTATGGCGGGTGAATGGAAAACACTGCCAGTCGCTGAGTCTCCGCTCGAAATTATCGACGGCGATCGAGGCGTAAACTATCCGAAGCAAGAAGACTTCGGGCCTTCCGGCGATTGCCTGTTCCTCAACACTGGAAACGTCACGACAACCGGGTTCAATTTCGCAGACCGCAGTTTCATCACGAAGGAAAAGGACGCAGCACTCAGAAAGGGAAAACTGAAGCGACACGATGTTGTTCTAACGACACGCGGAACCGTTGGAAATGTCGCGCTCTTCGATGACTCAGTTCACTTCGAGGAAGTTCGTATCAACTCAGGAATGGTTCTGCTCCGTGCTGATCAATCCAAGCTGTTACCGAGGTTTCTATTTCAGTTCGTCCGCTCACCGCTTTTCAAGGAGCAGGTCGCCGCGCTGACCACGGGAAGCGCACAACCTCAGCTGCCTATTCGCGACATTCGGCGGGTCGAAATCCCGCTCCCGCCCCTGGCCGAGCAAAAGGCGATCGCGGGTGTGCTGGGGGCGCTGGACGACAAGATCGAGTTGAACCGGCGGATGAACGCGACGCTGGAGGCGATGGCGCGGGCGCTGTTCCAGAGCTGGTTTATTGATTTCGATCCAGTTCGGGTGAACATGGATCGCAATCAACCCTCACCCGCCGCTTCGCGTCACCCTCTCCCAGTGGGAGAGGGCCGGGGTGAGGGTGCCTCCGGCATCGATTTCGACCCCGTCCGCGCCAAACTCGACGGCCGCACGCCCGTCGGCATGGACGCCGCCACCGCCGCCCTCTTCCCAGATAGCTTCCAAGAATCCGATCTCGGTCAGATCCCTAGGGGTTGGGAGACGGGTTCAATCCTTCGGCAAGCCGACTTGCTCAGTGGAGGAACGCCAAAAACGGATGTTCCTGCCTACTGGAACGGCGATGTACCGTGGGCCAGCGCGAAGGATGTTTCCCAATGCGGTGAAGCCTTCCTTGTGTCCACCGAGCGAACCATCACCGCGCAAGGAGTTGAGGAAAGCTCCACGAAGATTATCCCTGCCAACGCAACTGTCGTCGTCGCTCGTGGAGCGACGACTGGACGGCTCACAATGTTCGGCCACGCGATGGCGATGAATCAGACATGCTATGGGTTGCGCTCAAAGGTTGGTTCGCCTTTCGCGCTCTATTGCAACGTCCGCCACTTTATTGAGCGTCTGGTTCAGGGTGGCCACGGCTCTATCTTCGACACGATTACCACGAGCACTTTTGAAGCGACTGAGGTTCTGCTAGCGCCGAGTGAAGTTTTGCTCGCCTTCGATAAGCAAGTCACGCCGCTGTTCCTGCAAGTCCACGCCAACCTCCATCAATCCCGCACCCTAGCCACCCTGCGCGACACGCTACTGCCGAAGCTGCTGAGCGGGGAGTTGAGCGTGGCGGGCGCGCTGCTCGCGGCGCAGGCGGGATGCCAACACCCAGGAGGAGACTAACCTATGAGTTCTCCCGCTGACCGCTTCCTTTACATCTTCCTCGATGAAGCG
>CAMBUJ010000129.1 GCA_945871005.1 Opitutus sp. GAS368
GGCCGCCCAATTATCACCGCTACAACCAGATTGTGCAGCAGCACCACGCCGCCAATATCAAGCTGCCGCTCGAGGTTTATCGCACCAAGATCGAGTCGGTCCGCGAGCCCGAGGTCATCGCGCAGTGGCTGGAGAAGATGAAGAAGACCACGCGCTTCACCTGGAAGGTCGCAGCTACCACCGCTCCGGTGGCCGCTGTGCCGACCGCTCCCGCCGAGGGTGCAACCGAGGAGTCCGCCGAGCCGGTGGCCGCCGCCGCCACCACCACCGAGGCCGCCCCGAGCGTCTCGTTTGATTCTATCGAGGACGCCCGCCAATACCTGCTCGCCACCGTTAAGGAAAAACTGGTGCGCACGGTCGAGTCGCTGCGTTTTTCAGGCAAAAACCTGGAGACGCTGCCGGCCGGCGAAATCCGTCGCACCTTGGAGGGCGCTCTCGAGCGCCAGCGTAGGTTCCCGCTGGATACCGCAAACGCCCTCCGCGGCCGTCTGCGTCGCGAAGGTTTCACCATCTTCAAGAAGGGCTCCAAGGGCGTGAGCTACGTCTGCGCGGTTAAGCGGAAATTCCGCATCCCCAACCAGACCTTCTCGGACTCGATC
This sequence comes from Opitutus sp. GAS368, assembly GCA_945871005.1. Classification (GTDB taxonomy): domain Bacteria; phylum Verrucomicrobiota; class Verrucomicrobiia; order Opitutales; family Opitutaceae; genus Rariglobus. The sequence continues at coordinate 600 of CAMBUJ010000129.1, forward strand.
GGCGCGTTGATCAACTTCCTCGAGGTCAACCCGATGATCAAAGCGAGCGACCTGGCCGACAAGTTCCTGGGTTATTCCGCTCCGGCCAAAGTCGCCGCAGCGGCCGAGGGTGAAGCGGCCGCGGCTCCGGCCGCTCCCGCTTTGAGCGCCGAACAGACCGCCAAACTCAACCGACTCAACGGCGATCTGCGTTGGTTGGTGAGCGAGGGCTATGTGACCGAGTTCATCGACGGTCGCCTGTTTGCACCGGCTCCGGTGGTCGAGTCGCGCAAGAAGGAGATCGAAGGCGCCGAACATGACCCGGAGAACTTCCCCGAGGTCCCCGCTGCGGAGACGCCCGCGGCTGACGAAGCGTCACGCTGATTGCCTTCTTATCGAGGCCGCCCCCGCAACGGGGCGGCCTTTTTTTTGCGCTGCGGTCAATGCGGGGCAGGGGAGCGCCCCCTTTTTTCAATCGCAACGAGCGTTGTTTTTCTCCCTGGCGGTTCGCTTTGTCCCGGGCGCGGGCCAGATTGCGACAGGTTTGTCCGCCGCGCCATCGACTGGACATAGCTGGTCGCTCCATTCTGTTAACTTAAATCACCATGAAAACTGCACTTGTCATTCTCGCCGAGGGTTTTGAGGAACTTGAGGTCGTTGCGCCGATTGATTTATTACGCCGGGCCGGGGTGAAGGTAACGGTTGCCGCGCTTGCCGAAACCATTCACGTCACCGGGCGAAACAGCCTCACCGTGCACGCCGACTCGCCCTTGTCCGCCGTGGGCGAGCGGCTGTTCGATCTCCTGATCATCCCGGGCGGCCCTGGGGTGAAGCTGCTCCGCGCTGACCCCCGGATAAAAACCCTCGTGCTGGCCCATCATGAGGCGAATCGCTGGTTGGGGGCGATTTGCGCAGCGCCAACCGTATTGCAGGACGCCGGGCTGTTGGAGGGGCGGCGTTATACCGCTCATTTCTCGGTCGATAACGAGTTGCCGGCGATCCTCGGCAGTGAGCGCACCGTCGCTGATGGTCGCTTGCTCACCGCGCGCGGGGCGGGCACGGCCATCGACTTTGGACTCTTGCTGGTGGAGAAACTGGTGTCAGTTCAGGCCGCCCGCGACGTTGCCCACTCAATCGGGGCGTAGCTTCCCGCCTCGTTGGGGGTGGCGGGGTGAGGCCGCCGTTGGTCGCTCGGTGGGATTGGCGGGCGAGCGGCTCGGCGTGCGATTTCTGTGCTGTGGACTTGCTGAATCGTTAGGCCTGAGAAACCCTCGCCCCCTCCCTTTCCTCCATGCCTGAATCCGCTTCTGAACCCACCTTGCGTCGTGTGCTTGCCCTCTCGCTGATGGACGGTTGGTGCATGTCGCTTTTCTCCGGATTTTGCACCCTGGGTTCCCTGCTGACCGGCGAGTGGGCCGGGGCGGCGGTGGGCGGGATTGTGATGTCCTGTGGCCTGACCACCCTGCGCAACCGCCGGCGCCTGCTGCGCGGCGAGGCGGGCGGGATGGAGTGGTTGTTACGGGCCCAACTGGTGGTGATCGGGGTGGTCTTCCTTTTCGTGGTGCAATGCCTGTTGGCGTTTGATCCCGTCGCGCTGAAACACGGGCTGGATTCGCTTGAAACCAACTCGCTGATCGGCGGGTTGTTGCTCAACCAATTGGCCCAATACGGGCTTTCGATCACGGATTTACACCCATTGCTGAAGCCGGTTTACGTCGGTTTCTACCTGCTGGTGATGGGAGGTACCCTGTTGTTTCAGGGGGGGCTGGCGTTTTTTTACCTGACCCGCCGGGCGCTGGTTCGGGCGGAGTTGGCCGGCCGTGTTGGCGAGGGACTTTAGGCAGGCGAGGGGCTCCGGCCGCGCCGGGATTCACCCGCGTTTGGCTCTCACGTGGGCGGTGCAATCAGCGGACGGGCGCGGGGCGCTACTTTGGGCTGGTTGCCCTGGGGTGGCATGCTCACCGTAACGCCCATGGTGCGTTTCCCTGCCGGCTTAGTGGCCGTCCTTTTGCTTCTCCTGTTCGCTAGCGCAGCCCGCGCCGACCTGATCACTGCGCTGCCGACGGACTGGTTTAACCGCGCCCCCACGCCCGAACGGATTAAGCAGGTCTGCGCCGCCGGTGATTCCACCGGCTGGCAGCCGGTGTCCGCGCACCTTTATCAGGGGTCGCTCCAGGCCTACGAGTTGCGGCAGGAGGCGGCCGCCGAACAGTGGTATTTGTTGGCGCGCTGGTGCGAGATCTTGGGGCAGTCGCGCCACACGCTCGGGCAGCAGTGGCTCGCAGCCCTGTCCAAGGCGGGCGGCATCCACGCCGGCATCGACCAGCGGGCCCTCCACGCCTGGCCCGACGAGCCCCTCGCGAGTTTACTCAACGCCGAGACCCTTGGCTGGCTGTTGCAAAACCAGGCCTTCTCCGCGGTGTTTTTTGATTTGCTCGCCCCAACCGATTGCCTGCCGCAGGCCATGACGATTCTGCAAACACTGCGCGAGGCCGACCCCCGGCGGTTCGAAACCTACGCCCAATTGGCCCTGGCCCTGGCGCTCGTTTACGACGCCCCGCCGCCGCCCTATTGGCCGCACGCCCAGGTCTCCGCGGCGGCTTTGCCCCGGCGCCTGCCATCGCCGCTCGAGGCCTTTGGTTTTTTCGTCAAACTCGATCAGGCCGGCTCCGGGTTGCACAAGCTCACGACCATCTCGGCCGGTGAACTCAAATTCATGGTCGATCTGGCGGCCCCGTTTTCCGAACTCGTCTGGGCGCAGAAATCGGTGCGCTTTTCCTTGGTCGATTTGGTGAAAAGCTACGACTCGGTGCGCTACCGCACCGATCGCATTGAGGAGCGCAAGTATGCTTGGCCAGGCACGAGTTACGCGCTCGATGAGATCCGCAGCGAGGGCGGTATTTGTGTCGATCAGGCCTATTTCGCAACTCAGTCGGGCAAGGCGCGCGGGGTGCCCACGCTGTTGTTTTCCGGGGCCGGCGTGGATGGCCGGCACGCCTGGTTTGGTTACCTCGGTGCCGGGCAAAAATGGATCATGGACGGCGGCCGTTATGCCGACCAACGCTATGTGACCGGCGAGGCCCACGACCCGCAGTCCTGGGGCCAGCTTTCGGATCACGAATTGGGGTTTCTCAGCGAGGGGTTTCGGCGCCTGCCGCCCTACCGGCAATCGCGGCAGCACCAGCTCTTCGCCGAGCTTTATCTGCGCTTAGGGAAAAAACCGGCCGCCGCCGCCGCCGCGCGCAAGGCCGTCCAGTTTGAACGGCGCAATTTCGATGGCTGGCAACTCTTGCTCGCGGCCCACGTCGGCGCCCTCCCCGCGGTGAGGGAACCGCTGCTGCGCGAGGCGGCGCAGGCGCTCCAGCGTTATCCGGATCTGAACGCTTGGTTTGTGCGCGAACTGGCGGCGAGTTTGCGCGCGCGCGGCGAGACCAGCGTGGCCACCTTTGAGGAGCGTAACCTGGTGCGCCGCGGCGAGCAGGGTGGCCGTAGTGACCTCGGGGTGGATCAAGCGGTCGCCCAGTTGGCTGCGGCCAAACCCGAGGCGCGGATTTCTACTTACCTGCTCGTCTTGAAAAAATACGGCGTGGGCTCGGGCATCGATTTTTACGACCGGGTGACTCGTCCGCTGGTCAATCAATTGGTCAGCGAAAAAAAGCTCGGCGAGGCCCGCCAGGTGGTCACCCAAACGCGGGGCGCATTTAACCCGACCGCCGCGAGCCAGTTTGACCTCGAACTGAAGGATCTGGCCGCCACGGTGCGCTGATCAGGGGGTGGCCTCGGTGCGGTCGGCGTTGGGAACGGCGACCGACAGAAACGAGGCCAGCGCCGGATCGAGTTCGGCAGAGGCCTTCCAGCCGATCACCAAGCTGCTCTCCGGTGCTGGCCCTTCGAGCGGGCGAAATACCACCTCGGGCGGCAGTTGGCGCGCCTCCGAAGGACAGACGAAGGTCGCCCCGATGCCCGCGCGGACCAGACCGACACCGTTGGCGCGCGGCCAGACCTCCTCGGCGATGTGCGGGGTGACGCCGGCCTTGGCGAAGGCGGCCAGCACCCGGTCGTAAAACCCGGGATTATAGGCGCGGGGGAAGAGCACAAAGGGAGTGGCCGCCAAGTCGCGCAAGTGCAGCGAGGGCTGGGGGGCGAGCGGGTGGTCGGCGGGCAGGAGCACGCCGTTTTTCTCGCGCAGGAGCAGCTTGGTTTTGAGCCCCGGAGTCGGGGTGGCCTCGGGGTGGAAAAACCCACAACCGAGTTCGCCCGCCTGCAACGCGGCGACCTGGGCCGAGGTGGGCGATTCGTTGAGCTCCAGGCGGATGCCGGGAAAGGTGCGGTGAAACTCGCGCAAAATCGCCGGCAGCACCGTGGCCATCGCCAGCCCGGTGAAGCCGGTTTTGATGTGCCCGCGCCCGCCCGCGGCGAGCGCTTGGAGTTCGGCGGGGATTTTGGCCAGGCCGCGCAAGACCGGTTCGACCCGTTCGGCCAGCGCCCGCCCGGCTGCAGTCAGCTCCACCTTGCGCCGCGAGCGGGTGAACAGCGGCGTGCCCAGGGCGACTTCCAGTTGAGCAATTTGCCGGCTCAGAGCGGGTTGGGCGATCGCAAGGGTTTCGGCCGCTTTGCGGAAATGGAGCTGGCGGGCCACTTCGAGGAAGTAAACCAGGTGGCGCAATTCGTAGTTAAACTGATACTCGCGAGGCATCACTGACGACGGAACAAGTATTTCTCAGGTATGCAAGGTTCTGCTAAAGTAAGGGCTCGTTTCCGCACCACGGACGTTTTTAACCGCACACCCGCTCACCTTCATCATGGCTAAATCGCTCTTCCAAAAAGTCTGGGACTCCCACTCGGTCCGCAAGCTGGCCAACGGCCAGACGCAGCTGCTCATCGGCACGCACCTCATTCACGAGGTCACCTCGCCCCAGGCCTTCGGCATGTTGCGCGATCTCGGGCTGAAGGTCGCCTACCCGCACCGCACCTTTGCGACGGTCGACCACATCGTGCCGACCGACCAGTTCGTCGAGCCCTACGCCGATCCGCTCGCGCAGGCCATGATGGACGAGCTGCGTAAGAATTGCGCCGACAACAACGTCACGTTCTTCGACCGCGCCTCGGGCAAGCAGGGCGTCGTGCACATCGTCGGGCCTGAGCAGGGCATCACCCAGCCCGGCACCACGATTGCCTGCGGCGACTCGCACACCTCCACCCACGGTGCCTTCGGCGCGATTGCCTTCGGCATCGGCACGAGCCAGGTGCGCGACGTGCTCGCCACCCAAACCATGGCCCTCGGCGCGCTCAAAGTTCGCCGCATCGAGGTCAGCGGTAAATTGCCCCCGGGCGTCTACGCCAAGGACGTTATCCTTCACATCATCCGCCAGCTCGGCGTGAACGGCGGCACCGGTTTCGCCTACGAATACGCCGGTTCGACCATCGACGGCTTCTCCATGGAGGAGCGCATGACGGTGTGTAACATGTCCATCGAGGGCGGCGCCCGCGTGGGCTATGTTAACCCTGACGAGACCACCTTCGCCTACCTGAAGGGCCGGCCCTATTCGCCGACGGGCGCCGCCTGGGATGCCGCCGTGGCCAACTGGAAGTCCTACGCCTCCGACGCCGGCGCCGTTTACGACGACGTCGTCAAACTCGACGCTGCTTCGATCGCGCCCACCGTCACCTGGGGCATCAACCCGGCCCAGGGCATCTCGATTCTGGAAAACATCCCCAGCCCGGAAACCGCCACCTCGGCCGACGACAAGGCCGGCATCATTGAGGCGCTCGAATACATGAAGTTGCCCGCCGGCGCCCCGATCAAGGGCACCAAGATCGACGTCGCCTTCCTGGGTTCCTGCACCAACGGCCGTCTTTCCGACTTCCAGGAAGTCGCCAAGTTCGTCAAGGGCCGCAAGGTTGCCCCGGGCGTTAAGGCCATCGCCGTCCCCGGTTCGCAGATTGTCGCCCTCCAGTGCGAAAAGCTCGGCATCGACAAGATTCTTGCCGATGCCGGTTTCGAGTGGCGCGCCGCTGGCTGCTCGATGTGTCTGGCGATGAACCCCGACAAACTCGTGGGCGACCAGCTCTGCGCCTCGTCGTCGAATCGTAACTTCAAGGGCCGCCAAGGCTCGACCACCGGCCGCACGGTGCTGATGAGTCCGGTCATGGTGGCAGCCGCCGCCGTCACCGGTTACATCGCCGACGCGCGCGAAGTGTTCTCCGTCGCCAATAATTAAAACTAAAAAGTAGCGAGTAGCGGGTAACGCGTAGCGAGCATGATGCTGGCCTCCGCGAATCCGCCTACTCGCTACCCGCTACTCACTACCCGCTACTTTTAAAAAACCATGGCTCTCGCAAAAATCACCTCCGTCACCGGTCGCGCCGTTAACGTTCCCGGCAACGACATCGACACCGACCGCATCATCCCGGCGCGCTTCATGAAGTGCGTGACCTTCGACGGTCTGGGCGAATTCCTCTTCAACGACGTGCGCAAGCAGCTCGACGGCACCCTCAAAGAGCACCCGCTCAACGAGGCCCGTTTCACCGGCGCCACCATCCTGCTCTCCGGGGCCAACTTCGGTTGCGGTTCCTCCCGTGAGCACGCCCCCCAGGCCATCGCCAAGTACGGCTTCAAGGCCGTCATCGCGGAAAACTTCGCCGAGATCTTTTTCGGTAACAGCACCACGCTCGGCATGCCCTGCGTGACCGCTTCGCGCGAAGACATCGCCAAGATCGCCGACGCCGTGAACGCCAATCCCCAGAGCGAGGTCGTGATCGACCTCGTGAAACTTGAAGTCCGCTTCGCCGGCCAGTCGGTCAAGATCGCCCAGCGCGAAAGCGCCCGCGATTCCTTGGTCAACGGCCGCTGGGACGCGATTGGTGAGTTGATCGACGGCAAGACGGACGTGCAGTCCACCGCTGGTAAACTCGCCTACATGTCCGCCTAAGGCTTGCGCCCATCTCACCGGCGGGTCTTCTTGGGCCCGCCGGTTTTTTTGCGACCTTCACTTTTACCTATGCTCCTCGCCGTCATCGATATCTTTAAGGGGGCCGACGTCCTTATCTACCCCCTCGCGGCGTGTTCGATCGCGCTGGTTTATATTCTCGTCGAGCGCACCTACGCGTTGCGCAGTTCGGCGATTCTTCCCGACGACCTCGTCGATGCGGTCGTCGGCGGCAAACCGGTCACTGGCGGGCAACACTCGGTGTTGGCGCGCATCATCACTTTTGCAGAACAGCACCCGGCTGACCCCGACGCGACCAAGGCGTTTGCCCGCTTGGAAATCGTGCGCATGGAGCGCGGGTTACCCTACTTGGATGTGATCTACGCCGGCGCCCCGCTGATCGGGTTAACCGGCACGGTCTGGTCGCTGATCCGTGTTTTTTCGAGCATTTCGGGATCCACCGGTATGCCCGATCCGGCCAAGTTCACCAGCGGGGTGTCGCTGGCACTTTCGGCCACGGTGATCGGTTTGATCATTGCCGTGCCCGCCCTGGTGGGCGGCGGGATTTTGCAGCGCCGGGTTGAGAAATTCGCCGCACAGCTCGATGTGTTGTTGGAGCGCGTACTGGCTCGGGCCACGGCCAAATAACCGCGTATGAGCGGACTCTACCAACGCCGCCGCAAGCGCCCCGAGCTTAACCTCGTGCCGCTGATCGACGTGCTCGTGATGCTGGTTTTCTTTGCGTTTGTGACGATGCAGTTCCGCTCTTCGGCGACGCTGAACATTACCCTACCTAAAGTGGAGACAGCCGGGAAAAACGAGTTCAAGGGGCCGGTGACCATTGGTATCTCCAAAGACGCCGGGCTCTCCTTCAACGGGCAGGCGACGAGCGAGGCGCAGTTGGCCGATTTGCTCCGCCAGGTGCGCGAACTCGACAAGGATACGCCGGTGTTGATCCGGGCCGACGAAACCACGCCGCTGAAAACCCTCACCTTTGTGATGGATACCTGCCGCAAGAGCGGGCTCAACCGGTTCAGTCTACAAAGCCGCTAATACTCATTAGCGCTCGAGTTGAAGGTTACAGAATCCTTGAGCTCACGCTCAAGGCCACACGCTTCGCGAACACCGTCCTCGGGGCCCTGCGCGTGCGGACTGCGGCCGCTCAGTCCTGAGTACCGTAGTATTTTTTATAACTGCGATAGTAGCGGTAGTTGGAATAATACTCGATGCGGCGCGGGGTGAGGCCGTTGAGTACAATGCCCAACACTTCGTTTTTACCGGCGCGGAGCGCTTTAATATAGAGGCGGATGTGTTTACGTAAAGCGCGGTTAAAGCGGCATACGTAAATAACCTCGTCGATGCGTTCGGCGATGAGCAACGCGTCGGTCACCGCACCCAGGGGAGGGGAGTCGACGATGACCAAGTCATAATGTTTTTTGAGCTTTTCGAGCAGTTGGCCAAGGGCTTCGCTTTCCAAAAGCTGGGTGGGCGATTTGGAGCGGCCACCGGAGGTCAGCAGGGCGAGGTTTTCGTCAATCTTGGTGATCCCGAGCAGCGGATTGAGCGCTGGGTCGCCCTCTAGCGGACTGCCGGCCTCAAACCACCCAATCAGACCGGCTTCATTGGCGCGCTCGTAGTGGCGGTGGAGCATGGGGCGACGCAGATCGCAGTCGATCAACAGGACCGACTTACCGTGGCGGGCGAAACTGGCGGCCAGATTGGATGAAACCAAGGTTTTGCCTTCGCCGGGGATGGTGCTGGTGATGAGGATCGACTTGGGGAAATCCAGTTTGGAGTGGATTTTTACGGAGCTATAGATTCCCAGAAAAGGCTCCACGCCCTGACTGTTTTCGTTGGCGAGGA
>CAMBUJ010000130.1 GCA_945871005.1 Opitutus sp. GAS368
AGCGGGAAATGCCCGACCACCGTCGCCACCGAGGTCATCAGGATGGGTCGCAGGCGAGTGATCGAGGACTCGCGCACCGCTTGCAGTTTGCTGCGGCCCTGGGCTTGGAGCTGATTTGCGAATTCGACGATCAAGATGCCGTTCTTGGCCACCAAACCGACCAGCGTCACCAAGCCGATCTGGGCGTAAATGTTCATCGTGGTGGTCCAACCGTCGGTCCAAAATGCGAGGTTGGGGTTGGGCATTTTCATAAACGTGAAGAGTAAGGCCCCAAACATCGCCAGCGGCACCGAGCCGAAGAGGATCACAAACGGGTCGCGGAAGGAGTTAAACTGCGCGGCCAGCACGAGGAAAATCAGCACCACCGCCAGGCCGAGCGAGGGCAGGAACTTGTTGCCCTCGGCGCGCAACTGGCGGGACTCGCCGGTGTAATCGATCACGTAGCCTTTGGGCAGGATCTTGGCGGCTTCGTCTTCGAGGAAGCGCAGCGCCTCGTCGAGCGGCACAATGCACACCCCGGACAGGGCCACGGCGTTGAGCTGTTGGAAGCGGTTGAGCGTGCGCGGCACCGTGCTGTTTTTGATCGTGGCCACCGTGCTCAACGGAATCAGCGAGCCGCCCGGCCCGGTCACGTGGAGATCCTTGATCTGCTCGGCGGTGAGCCGGTCGATGCGTTTGATCTGCGGGATCACCTTATAGCTGCGCCCGTCGATGTTGAAGCGGTTAACAAAGTTGCCGCCCACCGCCGCGCTCACGTCGGCGCCGATTTGGGTCAGGTTGAGGCCGAGCGCGGCGACCTTGTCGCGGTCGATCACGATCTCGGACTGGGGCTGGTCGACCTTGACGTCGATGATCGGCGGGAAGGCGAACTTCTTACTGGCCATGGCGCGCTGTTTGAGCTCCTGGGCGAAGCCCAGCACCTGATCGCTGGGGGCGGTCGAGGCGATATAGAACTCCACCGGAAATTGACCGCCGCCGGGCAGCGCCGGCGGGGTCACCGCAAACATCTGGATGCCGGGGACGGCCCCCAGTTTCTGCTGCACCTCGGGGATCATCTCAAAGACGCTGCGCTCGCGCTCCGACCACGGTTTCACCACCAACCCGCCGAAGCCGGAAGTCGGCCGGGTGATCTGAAAGGTGAAATCGGTTTCGGGCAGGCTGCGAAACTCTTTGCCGGCGGCCGCGGCGTAGTGACTGGTTTGGTCGAGGGTGTTGTTGGCCCCCGTGTTCATGATGCCGAAAATCACCCCTTGGTCCTCGGCCGGAGCCAGCTCGGCGGGCGACATCTTAAAGAGCGGCAGGGCGAGCAAACTCACGAAAATCCACACCGCGTACACGTAGGGGCGGTTACCCAGCGTGCTGTCGAGCAGGCGGGCGTAACCGCGTTTGAGGTGCTCAAAACCGGCGTTGATCTTGGCCGGCAGCCCCTGGTGCTCGATGTCGGCGGTGAGCAACTTGGCCGACATCATCGGCGAGAGGGTCAGCGCCACCACGCCCGAGATCGTGACCGCGCCGGCGAGGGTGAAAGCGAACTCGCGGAACAGCGCGCCGGTGAGCCCGCCCTGCAAACCAATCGGGGCGTACACCGCCGCCAAGGTGATGGTCATGGCGATGACCGGGCCGACCAGTTCGCGCGCGCCCAACAGGGCGGCGTCGAGCGGCGTTTTGCCTTCGCTGATGTGCCGTTCGACGTTTTCCACCACGACGATCGCGTCGTCGACCACCAGACCGACTGCCAGCACCACCGCCAGCAGGGTCAGCAAGTTAATGGTGAAGCCGAAGGCCTGCATGAGGAAAATCGCGCCGATCAGCGACACCGGAATGGCCACCACCGGCACCAAGACCGAGCGGAACGAGCCGAGGAACAGGAAGATGACGATGACGACAATGAGGAGAGTTTCCACGAGGGTTTTAACCACGTCGTGGATGGCGTCGTTGATGTAGGCGGTGGAGTCGTAGGCGACGCGCGTTTCCAGGCCGGTGGGCAGGTCTTTGGCGATGCCGACCATCTCGGCGCGGATGCGTTTGACCACATCGATCGAGTTGGCGTTGGGCAGCACAAAAATGCCCATGAACACCGCGGTCTGGCCGGAGAAACGCACCTCGGTGTCATAATCCTCCGCGCCGAGGACTACGTCGGCGATGTCCTGCAAGCGCACAATGGTGCCGCCCGATTCAAGTACGACGAGTTGTTTGAACTCCTCGACCGAACGCAGATCGGTGTTGGCGGTGAGATTGACCTGAATGAGCGCGCCCTTGGTTTGGCCTACGGCGGCCAGGTAGTTGTTTTTGGCCAGCGCGGAGCGGACCTGGGCCGGACTGAGGTTGAGGGCGGCCATGCGCTCGGGTTTGAGCCAGATGCGCATCGCAAAAGTGCGCGCGCCCAGCACTTCGGCGCGTTGCACGCCAGGGACGGCGGTCAGGCGCGGCTGCACCACCCGCACGAGGTAGTCGGTGATCTCGTTTTGCTGGAGCAGGTCGGAGCGGAAGTTGAGGTAGGCTGCGGCGAATTGGCTGTCGGCCGAGATGATGTTGATGACGGGCAACTCGGCCTCGGGCGGCAGGTCGCCGCGCACCTTGTTCACCTTGGTGCTGATCTCGGAGAGCGCCTTGTTGGCGTCGTAGTTGAGCTTCAGACGCGCGGTGATCGTGGAGACGCTCTGGGCGCTGTTGGACTGGACGTAGTCGATGCCGTCGCACTCGGCGATGGCGCGCTCGAGCGGCGTGGTGATGAAGCCGCGCACCAACTCGGCGCTGGCGCCGACGTAGGCGGTGGTGACGGTGACCGAGGCGTTCTCGCTGCGCGGATACTGGCGCACGTTGAGCGAGCGGTAGGCCTGCAAACCGGCGATGATGATCACCAGGTTGATCACGATCGCCAGCACGGGCCGGCGAATGAAGATATCGGTAAAGGATTTCATGGTGGGAGCCGCGGGCGGAGTTTTTTAAAGGCCGGTGACGCGGGACGAGGGATCAGGAATCGGAAGGCTTGGGGGCGAGCTGGGCGTTGGGGGCGAGCTCGTTGTGGACGGCTACGGCCGAACCGTTGCGCAGCTTGAACACCCCGGCGCTCACCACGGTGTCGCCTTCTTTCAATCCGGAAGTGACCGCCACGAAGTCGCCCCGCGCCGTGCCCAAGCGCACGAACTGCTGGCGCACAACTGTTTGGGTTACGCCGGTGGCCTCGTTTTTCTTCTCCTCGACCACAAACACGGTGTCACCGTAAGGCGCGTAGAGCACGGCGGTGGCGGGGATAACGATGACCGGTGCGGTTACCGGCAGCACGATCGACACGGTGCCAAACATCCCTGGGCGCAGGCGCGACTCGGCGTTGGGCAGGGTGACCTGGAGTTTCACGCTGCGGGTGGTCGGGTCGAGGTCGGGGTTGATCGCGGTGACCTTGCCGGCAAACAACTGGCCGGGGTGGGCGTCGGTGACCACGCGGGCGGTCAGGCCCTCGGTGACTTGGCCGAGCTGCTGCTGGGGCAGGGATAAATTCAGGAAAATCGGGTCGAGCGCCTGGATCGACACGATCGGGGTGCCCACGGGGAGGAATTGGCCAACGTTGACCAGACGGATGCCGGCGCGACCGGCGAAGGGGGCGGCGATGAGCTTTTTGGCGAGGATCGCGCGCAGGTTGTCGGCTTGGGCGGCGGCCTGTTTGGCCTGGGCGTCGGCGGAATCGAGGTCGGCTTGGGAATTGGTGTTTTGCAGGCGCAGATCACGGGCGCGGGCGAGGTTGAGTCGGGCGAGTTCGGCGGTGGCCTCGGCCGAGCGCAGCTGGGCTTGCTCGACAGAAGTGTCGAGTTCGACGAGCACCGCGCCGGCAGCGACGCTGGCGCCGGACTCGAAGTCGATCTTGCTAACGGTGCCGGCGACCTCGGCGCTCAGGGTCACGCCCTGGACGGCGGCGAACGAGCCGATCGCGTTGAGGGTAGTTTCCCAGGTTTCCGCGCGCACGACGGCGGTGGTCACGGCCTCGAGCGGCGGGGTCATGGATTTGCCGGAGGCGATGAGGGCGCGGATCTGCAGGGCTTTGACGCCCGCGATGGCGCCGAGAACAAGCAGCAGGGCCAGGCAGGTGAGGGCGATTTTCTTGATCATGGTTTTATTTGAAAAGAGGGCTGACGGGTGCGGTTAAAAAAAGATGGGGAAACGCGAGTGGCGGTTCTGGGTTTGGATGGGTCGGAACGAAGCGGTCGAATCAGCCGCAGCTCGTGTGCTCGCCGACGGCGGTGTCGACGGCGGTTTCAGGGGAGGCACGCTCGACGATCTTGTGGAGCAGTTGAACGAGGGTTTTGCGCTCAGCCTCGTTCAAGTTCCCCATCAGCCCGTTGATGAGTTGAAAGTGAGTGGGCAGCAGGCCGTGCATGAAGGACTGGCCCGCCGGGGTGAGGTGAACAGTGATTTGGCGTCGGTCGGCGGGATCGGGCTCGCGGCGCACAAAGCCGTCGCGCTCGAGAGTGTCGAGTAGCCCGGTGATGGTGGCGCGCGAAACGGAGGCCAGGTCGGCCAACGCGGCCGGGGTGCTCGGACGCGGGCACTCGGTGCCCTTTTTCTCGAGCAGCAGCATCATCACCAAAAAACGGCCCTGGGTGATATCGTGGGCGTTAAAATGCCCGTTCATCACCCGCCAAACCTCGTCGCCGGCCCGGATCAGGTGCATAAAGGCCTCGCAGGCCGACGGGTTGAGGTCGGGGAACTGCTTGGACGCGGCCACCAGGCATTCGTAGCGGGGCAGGTCTTTGAGAACGAGTCGTTGCATGCGGGCGTGGCTGGTAGTGGATAAAAAAGGGCGTGGCGGCGGGAAAACGAAAACAATGAGGCGGCTGACAGTTAGCCCCCTAATCAATAACTCAAGAGCGATCCGTGAGGTTTCCCAATATGTTACCTGCCCCTAAAGTATGACCAACGAAGCGGAGGCTTGGGGGCAGGCAACGGGCTGAGAAAAACACCCTAAAAAAAGATCCGGGGCTAAATTTCGCTTGCCCACGCCCTACCGTTTCAAGAACTTGGGCATCTGCGTTAGTGTCGCTCCGTCGGTTACGGGGTGGCACCACGACTGGTCTGGCATTCCGCCAGATTAGAACGGTGACGCCGGCAAACGCCGTGGTGCAAACCATGACGGGAGCGGGTGGCACGGGACTCTCAAAGGTCCCCTACAGTTGTGTAACTTATTCAAATAAAACCATGTCCACCGTCGTTAAGCCCGAAATCATCTCCGCCTACAAAATCCACGATACCGACACCGGTTCGTCCGAAGTCCAGGTTGCACTGCTGACTGCTCGCATCAATCACTTGACCGAGCACCTGCGCACCCACCGCAAGGATTTCCACAGCCGCCGCGGCCTGCTGCAGATGGCCTCCCGCCGTCGCAAGCTGCTCGACTACTTGAAGCGCCACAATCTGCCCAAGTACAACGAGCTGCTCCAGCGCCTGAGCCTCCGCAAGTAATTGCCCCCTTCAGACAAAGGGCGACCCTCACCGGGTCGCCCTTTGTTTTTTATTAAAGCCGAGCAATTCAGCTACCCCTGACGTAGCGCAGACAGCCTCTTTCTCGTTCCTCTTTATCTTAATCGTTCTCTTGTTCGCGAGAGCCCCGAACTGAGATCCCTGACGAACGAGAACGAAACGATCCCTCCGGAACCTACTCGCTACCCGCTACGACCGACTCGCTACGTCCCCTTTCAGCCGAACCTGCCGCGTGTCGCAGGCCGGCTTTTCTATCCGCGACGCGCAACCGAACCACGAAATACACATGTCCCTGAAGCAGAAACACTCCGTCACGATCGCCGAACTCGGCATCACCTTCTCCACCGGCACCTACGCCGCCCTCGCCAATGGCGCGGTCAACGTCGCCGTCGGTGAAACCAACGTCTTTGTCACCGCCTGCGCCGCGCAGACGATGAAGCCCGGCCAGGACTTCTTTCCCCTCACCGTCGATTACCGCGAAAAGTACGCCGCTGCCGGCCGCTTCCCCGGCGGTTACTTCAAACGCGAAGGCCGTCCTTCCGAGAAGGAAATCCTCACCTCGCGCCTCTGCGACCGTCCTTGCCGCCCCCTCTTCCCCGAGGGTTTCCTCAATGAGGTCCAGATCATCGGCCAGCTGATGTCGGCCGACCAGATCAACGAGTCCGACATCCCCATGGTCAACGGCGCCTCCGCCGCCCTCGCCATCTCTGACATTCCCTGGAACGGGCCGATCGCCGCCGTGCGCGTCGCCGAAATCGACGGCGTGTTCGTCGCCAACCCGACCATCGAACAGATGTTCCAGTCCTCCCTCGACCTCATCTACGTGGGTAACGAGAAGGACATGCTCATGATCGAGGGTTCTGCCGACCAGATCCCGGAAGATCGCTTCATTGAGGCCCTCGAGTTCGGTCACAAGGCCATCCAGCCGATCATCGCCGGCATCAAACAACTCGTTGCCCTCGTCGGCAAACCCAAGGCCCACTTCGCCCTGGTCGGCGCCAGCCCCGAGGCCCGCGCGATCATCGAGCGCGTGGTGTCCACCGAGCGCATCGTCGCCGCCATCTTCGGCCATGAAAAAGCCGTCCGCTCCGCCAACGTCAAAGGCCTCAAGGCCGAGGCGCATGTTGCCCTCTCGCTCGAACTCGGCGCCGGCCGTTTCAGCGACGTGGACCTGAACGTCGTCTTCGAAGACCTCCAGTACAAAGCCTACCGCAAGGCCGTGCTCGAGCGCGGCGTGCGCGCCGATGGCCGTGACGCCAAGAGCCTGCGCCCCCTGCACTCCGAGGTCGGCATTCTCCCCCGCGTCCACGGTTCGGCCGCCTTCAAGCGTGGCGACACCCAGAGCATCGTGATCACCACGCTCGGGCCGACCAAGGAAGCCCAAGACCTCGACGCCCTCACCGGCGGCGTGAAGTCCAAGAGCTTCCTGCTGCATTATAACTTCCCTCCCTTCTCCGTGGGTGAGACCGGCCGCTTCGGTTCCCCCGGTCGCCGCGAAGTCGGCCACGGCGCCCTCGCCGAGCGTTCGCTCGTGCCGGTGCTCCCGCCCGAGGACGTGTTCCCCTACTCCATCCGCGTGGTCTCCGAGATCATGGCCTCCAACGGCTCGACCTCGATGGCCTCGGTCTGCGGCGGCTGCTTGTCCTTGATGGACGCCGGCGTTCCCCTGATCGCCCCCGTGGCCGGCATTTCCTGCGGCCTGATGACCGAGATCGACGCCTCCGGCACGATCACCAAGTGGTCCACCATCACCGACATCCTCGGTGAGGAAGACCATTTCGGCGACATGGACTTCAAGCTCGCCGGCACCACCAAGGGCATCACCGGTTTCCAGCTGGACCTGAAGATCAACGGCCTGCCCTTCGAGATCGCCAAGGTCGCGATTCACCAGGCCCGCGAGGCCCGCGTCGAAATCCTGCGCAACATGCTCAGCGCCATTCCGGCCCCGCGCAAAGAGCTCAGCACCTTCGCGCCCCGCATCCAGACGATCCAGATTGATCCCGAAAAGATCGGCCTGCTCATCGGGCCCGGCGGCAAAACCATCCGCCGCATCGTGGAAACCACGGGCGCGCAGATCGACATCTCCGACGACGATTCGGGCAAGGTGTTCATTTATTCGAACAACGCCGAGTCCTCCAACCGCGCGCTCAAGGAAATCGACAGCCTCTGCGGCGGCGGTTCCGGCGGTGGTGGTGGTGGCGGCGGCGCCCCGATTGAGAACGGCAAGATCTACACCGGCCGCGTGACCGGTGTGAAAGAGTTCGGCGCGTTCGTCGAGTGCTTGCCCGGTAAAGAAGGCCTTTGCCACATCAGCGAACTGGCTGACTTCCGCGTGCGCCGCACCGAAGACGTGGTCAAGATGGGCGACAGCATCACGGTGAAGTGCATCGGCATCGACGAGAAGTCGGGCAAGGTGCGCCTGAGCCGCAAAGCCGCCCTCAAGGAGCTCGAAGGCCAGGCCCCGGTGGCCGAAGACGCCCCGGTCGTCGCCTAAGGACAATGCCTGCCCAGCGGCTACTGGCCGCCGGGCAACGGCAAATCTAACGCGTAAGCGATCGGGAACGATACGGAATGCCATCTCTGGCAATTCCGAGGAGCTAGACTCTAATCGTTCTCGATTTCTTACGCGTTTTTTGCGCCCGAAGATCAGCGGGTTCATGGCCCAATCCAATCAGGCTCCGGACGGAGCGAGTTGGGGCGGAAACGAAACGACTCCGTCGTCCCGCTACGTTCTGAACGCGCGGCGCACGCGGGCCACCTCCTGAACGTAGCGGGAGCGCGGAGCGCTCTTAATCCGAGATCGTAACGCCTAAAACGTCCAGCCGGCCCGTGCGCCTGTCCGCACGTTTTTCACCGCGCTTCACGGACTGGGGCGATGAGCACAAGCTCAGGACCTAGCGCGCTGAATCCCGCTTCCAACTCCGCCAGCGCGTCGCGCAAGGTCGGGGCGCCCGCCACCACTTGCGCACTCAGGCTTTGAAATTCCAATAGACCCTCCCGAGTAAGATCGCTGGCCAACAAAACCCCAATGCGCTGCAGCGAGCCGAGGAAAGGGGGGAAAGCGCGGACGGCCCGGCCATATCCAGCCCGCAACTGACTGAATTGCCCTTGCACGCTTTGCCGCCGCCGAGCGGTGAAAGCGCCGAGGGGCTGGTTCTGAAGCTGGGCCAATTCCGTTTCCCAGCCGTGGAAACCGAGCTCACCCTGGGCCTGAAACAGCGTCCAACACTCGCCGATTTCTTTGGCCAGGCCCTCCAGGTCCGCCTTGGCCTGATTCAACCGTTCGACCTGCGAGGAAAGCGGCTCGCCGAGCCGAAGCGCCACCCCCGCCAGAGCCACCAACATGGCATCCACGCGCTGGGGCGCGGCATGCACCGACCAAGCCGCATGCTGAAGCGTGGCGGAGGCCGCCACCGGTTTATCCGCACTCACGGTGGCGATGGTGAAAATGAATAGCACAACTGCGGCGTCCGAAGCGGTCATGACGGGCCTTAGGTTGGTGAGTGGGGAGGGAGAGCGAACAAACCCGCGCGCGCCCGAATCCGCGGGCGAACCCGACGCGATCACGTTAACACGGCCCCGGCTCCCGCGCGATGGGGCATTACCCGAATCCGCGTGCCGCATCGGCTTTTTGAACCGCCGTGCGCGTGCAGAGTTGGCCGTCCTCGGCCAAGGAATGGTGTTTTTTTGGGTGAACCGTGACAAGGGGGATCGGATGGGCTCACGGGGATTGCGCCCCGTGAGCCTTCCACACCACCGGACGTGCGGTTTTCCGCATCCGGCGGTTGAGTCGGAGGACGACCTATGTCGTCGCCGTTTCCCACGGCAGGGTAAACCCATAGCGTTTCAGCGTCTTGT
>CAMBUJ010000131.1 GCA_945871005.1 Opitutus sp. GAS368
CAGTGGGGTGGCATCGAGGTAGTCGTGGATGAGTACCTCAGTCTTTGCCTCGTGGCTGCGGTGGAGCCGGCCGGCATACTGCACCAACCGCCCCTTGACGGAGAGTGATTCCGAGCTGTCTCGGGATGAATCCACTGCGTCGGGTCGCCCGGTTGCCTGCCGATGGAAATGAATCCGAAACCTGTCCCCTTTCGGGTTTCCAAACCAGCAATTGGACGCCTGCCCAACCGGCATTTAGACGCATTGCCATGGGAAAGTAGCCCCACATCACTGATGGGTCGTTATGGGGCTTTATGGGCAGTAATTTATTGGATTTATTATGTTATTAATAAATGTATTATGTCATTAAGAGGAGCGGAGGTGGAGTCTGCTGTGATTGGCATTTTGGTATAGAAATGGCGCTTTATTTGTTTTCGTTTTAGGGCGATGGTCTGCCCGTCGTATTTGAATTCGATCCAGATAAGTCCGCTCGAACCAAAGCCGATCCGAACAGGGGAATCGATTTCGTTGAAGCTCAGGTGCTTTGGCTCGATCTAAACCGAGTTGAGGTGCCCCTTCCCTTCGATGCCGAGCCTCGGATTGCGGTTATCGGTAATATCAGCGGCAAAATTTGGACCGCGATTGTCACCCAAAGAGGAGAAACGATCTGAATAATCAGCGTTCGCAGAGCACACCCCAAAGAGGAAAAAATCTATGAATAAGAGCAATAAAATCACCAGTCAGGCACGGACGTGAAACAATCACCGCAAAGGAATTTGATCGTCGTTTTGAGGCGGGCGAGGACGTTTCGATGTTTATGGACTTGTCCAAAGCCACTCGCCCAGGTCGGGAGTTTCAGCGAGTCAACGTCGATTTCCCCAAAGCGTTTTTGGCTGAAATTGATCACGAGGCGGAGCGGATTGGGGTGCCCCGTCAGGCGTGGATCAAGGCAGCTTTGGCTGGGGCATTGAAGCGCTCAGTCTAAGACCAGCCGCCATTCTTCGCCCATGAGCTCTCCATCGCAGTCCCAAACTGCTTTGGCGAATTTGCGTGTATGCGGCACTCGATGGCAAAGAGTAAAAATTAAACTTCGCAGCCTTCCTTGCGTTCTTTCGCGGCTAAAAATCCGACGCGGGTGGTGCTGATTTTGCTGGGTAACAGCCTGCGGCCACTCGCGTGTGGCTGCCTTCGGGGCGAAAGGCCGCAGCCCGTGGCCGTCTGAATTACGCCGCGCCGATCGGCAGCGGACGGGTGCTCGCGCCAACCACCAGGGGGGCGGGCAGGAGGATCGTGCGGCGCGATTCCCTCAGATTATCGAGGCGGTTGATCAGGCGGTGCAGGGCGGCCGCGCCGAGTTCTTCGTCGGAAACCGCCGTGGTGGTGAAGGGCGGCAGGCCGGTGTCGGCGGGGCTGGGCCGCGCCCCGTGGTAACTGGTCAACGCCACATCCTCGGGCACGCGCAGGCCTTGCGCGAGCAAGTCGTTGTGAAGCGAGCTGGCAGTCCGGCTGCTCGCTCCGATCCACGCATCGACCTGTTCGCCCAAAAGTTGGAGGACGGTCGCGCCGGCCTCGGCGGTTGGAAACGGTTGGGGGGAGAGGGCGCGGGCCAGGTCGATTTGGACCACCCAGCGCGGGTCGTAGGGCAGTCCGTACATCGCCAGGGCCTCCACATAGGCGGCGAACCGGGCGCGCGACCAACTCACCTCGGGGCAAAATCCGAAAAAACCGATCCGGCGGTGGCCGGCGGCATACAGGTGGCCGACCAGATCGGCGACCCCGCGGCGGTCATCCAAGCCGACCACGTCGACCGGAGTGCCAGGATATTCGTGGATCAGGGAGACCACCGGCAGGCGCTTGCTCAGGGACTTGACCACCTCGGTTGGCCAACGGTGGAACAAGACCACTCCTTGCACCAGCCCGCCGCGCAGCGAGGGCGGCAAGTAGCGCTCCTCGGTCAGTTGCGAACACCGTTCCAGCGGCACCAGGTGGGTTAAAATCGCGGCGTTGAGCGCCATCGCTGCCTCGCTGATCCCGGCGAGGTAGCCTTGGTTAATCTGAGAGGCGTCGCTTTGGGCCAGCACCAGGATGTGGCGCAGCCCGGTGTTGCTGGAGCGAGAGGCTTTTTGCGGTTTGGCGTCCAAGCCATAGCCCATTTCCTGAGCGACGGCGGCGATCTTCGCCTCGGTTTCGGGGTGGATTCCACTCAGGCCGCGCAGGGAGCGCGAGACGGTCGAAATCGACAAGCCCAGGCGTTCGGCAATGTCGGTGAGGTTAACGCGATCAGAAGGGGGGCGTGCCATAAGAAGTGGGACGAAAGCTGTAGGCTGGGGCCGAGGGCGCAAGGCGAAAGACAAAGTTTGCGCAATTTCATTGGTTTTCCCGGGGTTGTTTTTCCGCGCTCCGCTTGGGGGCGAGTGGAGGTCGGTGAACGCCAAGTACCCATCGACGGAGTTTTTTAACCGCTAATGGCCGCTAATAGACGCTAATTCCGGATTAATTTCATTCCGCCTACTCGCTACCCGCTACTGTTCTTATATCCGGGCGAGTTGTTCGAGGTCTGCATGACCATGAATGACACCTGGGGGTTTAAGAAGAACGATGATAACTGGAAGAGCGTGCGCCAGATCCTGCGCAACCTCTCGGACATCTCCAGCAAGGGCGGCAACTTCCTGCTCAACGTCGGGCCCACCGCCGAGGGCGAAATCCCCGCCGCCAGCATTGAACGGCTCGAAGCGGTGGGCCGCTGGATGGCGGTCAATTCCGTGGCGATCCACGCCACCGAGGCCGGTCCATTCCCGCGCCGCCTGCCCTGGGGCCGGGTCACCCAAAAACGGGCCGCCGACGGCGCGACCACGTTGTTCCCCCAGGTCTGGGACTGGCCTGTCGATGGCAAGATTCTGTTACCCACGCTTATGCAACTCCCGGTCGGTGGTCGTCTGCTCGCCGGCGGTGTGCCGGTGACGAGCGAACTCACCGCCGAGGGTCTGGTGGTTCGCCTGCCGGGCGCTGCGCCGGATGCCGATGTCTCGGTGGTCCGCCTCGATTTTAAAGCACCGGCGGTTATCACCCAGGAGCCGTTTGTCACCCCGGGTGCCGATGGCCGGGTGACGTTCACCGCTCAGGATGCTGACGCCCATGGCCACTGGGATGGCAACATCCAGCTGCGTGACTCGGGTCCCGGTGCCTACCTGACCGATTGGACCAACTCGAAGTGGCGCCTGGAATACCAACTCAAAGCCCCCGCCGCTTCGAAGTGGACTGTCACCGCCGAAATCGCCGCGCCGGTGGCCACCGGCCTGTTGCTCACGGTGGCCAAAACCGAGACGCCCGCCACCGTTGCCGTGACCGGCCCCGGTTTGACCTGGCAGACCGTAACGCTGGGCGAAATCACGCTGCCAGCTGGCTTGGCCAGTTTTGGACTCAAGGGCGCGGCGAAGGGATGGAAGGGACTAAGTGTCCGCCACGTCTGGCTGACACCGGTGAAGTAATTAACCGCGTGGATATAAGCCATGCCGACTTATATCCACCCGATCGTCAGAAAAACATAGGTGAAGCGACCTGAATAGTCATGAATCTATAATATTTAATATATAAATGAAAATCATCCCGATCCGTCGAATGATATTCACATGCCGGACAATGGGGGCAGGGCGTCAGTATTCGAAAAGTTGCTTGGTTTCGGCAAGGCGTGGAGCTTGTATTCGAATACAGAAGGCTTGGCTCCGTTAGATCGGCCTTTTCTAGGTTAAACTTAAGGGCATGGCAAACTTTGCCTTTAAGTGACCTAATTATTGCTGAAATTTGATAATTGTTCTTGTCACGGGGTGGTTATCCGGAGGCAATCCCCGCGTTCTCGTTGTCTGCGGTCGCGGAAACCCAAGTCGCGCCGCGTTTCCCCCTCCGAACCCCATGAAATCCCGTCTCCTCCTTAGCGCCCGTCACGGTGGCCTCCCACGGTGCGGAGTTGATCCGCGTCGGCATCCGGCGATGACCGTTTCCGAAAGGGTAGGGGCCCACTTGTGGGTGAAGCGGGTGTCACCGCCAGGGGGCCCAATCCATCGCCCATAAATGGGCTCCCACCTTCCGCCTCCACTCCATTTACCACCAATTACCGCTGATGAACGCCACTGCCGTACCCGCCTCCGCCCAGCCGGCCTCGCCCGTGCGCGAGCGCCTTTCACTCGACGCCGACTGGCGCTTTCACCTCGGCGACATCCCCATGCCGGTGATCCATGGCCATGCGGACACCTATAACAACGCCAAGGCCGGCGTCGCCTGGGGCGCGGCCGCCCCCGATTTCGACGATAGCGACTGGGCGAAGGTCCAGGTGCCCCACGACTGGGTGGTCGAAGGGCCGTTCAGCCCCACCGCCAACATTTCCCAGGGCTACCGTCCGCGCGGTATCGCCTGGTATCGCCGCCATATCCGTTTTGCCGAGACCGACCGCGGCCAACACCTCGAACTCCAATTCGACGGCATCGCCACCCACGCCACTGTCTGGGTCAACGGCCTGCTCGTGCACCGTAATTTCTGCGGCTACACCTCCTTCCAAATCGACCTGACGCCGCTGGCCACCTTTGGCGATCAACTCAACACCATCGCCGTCCGCGTCGACGCCGACACCCAGGAGGGCTGGTGGTATGAAGGCGGCGGGCTTTACCGCCACACCTGGCTAGTTAAACGCGCACCGGTTCACATCGAAACCTACGGCGTGTTTGCCAACCCGGTCCGCGGCGCCGACGGCCAGTGGTCGATTCCGGTCGAGGTGACCTTGAACACCATCGAACCGGCTGCGGTCGAAACCGAGGTCAGCGCGGAGCTGTTCGACCCCGAAGGCCGGCCGGTGGTCGGCGGTTTGGCCCGGGTCACGGTGGCGCCGTTCACCGCCACCACGGCGGCCCTACCGCTGGCGTTCCCGGGGACGCCGCGCCTCTGGTCGTTGGCCACGCCCACCCTTTACTGCCTGCGCACCACCGTGCGCCGCGCCGGCCGGGTGGTGGACGAAACCGAGACCCGCTGCGGTTTCCGCACCCTGCGCTTCGACGCCAATGAGGGCTTTTTCCTCAACGATCAGCCGGTGAAACTCCAGGGCACCTGCAACCACCAGGACCACGCCGGTCTCGGGGTGGCCCTGCCCGACGCCCTGCTCGACTACCGGGTGCGCCGCCTCAAGGAGCTGGGCAGTAACGCCTATCGCTCGGCGCACAACCCGCCCGCCGGCGAGTTGATCGAGGCCTGCGACCGTCTCGGGCTGCTGGTCATGGATGAGAATCGGAATTTCAACTACACCCCGGACTACCTCGGCCAGTTGCGCATGATGCTCAAGCGCGACCGCAACAGCCCCAGCGTCATCCTCTGGTCGGTGTTCAACGAGGAGCCGATGCAGGGCACGCCGCAGGGCCGCGAGATGGTCCGGCGCCTGGTCGCCGAGGTGCGCCGCCTGGACACCACCCGGCCGGTCACCGCCGCGATGAACAGCGGCATGAACAACGAGTCCGGCGTGTTCGAGGCGGTCGACGTGATGGGCTTTAATTACAACGACCACGTCTACGACAGCTTTCATCAAAAGTACCCGCACCTGCCCATCACCAGCGCCGAAGACACCTCGGCGTTCATGACCCGCGGCGAGTTCGCCAACGACACCGCCCGCAACGTGATTACCAGTTACGACGACGAGTGCGCCGACTGGGGGCGGACCCACCGCAAAGCCTGGCAACTCATCGCCGAGCGCCCCTTCCTCGCCGGCGGCTTTGTCTGGACCGGCTTCGATTACCGCGGCGAGCCCCAGCGCCTCGAATGGCCCTCGGTCTCGTCGGTGTTTGGCATCATGGACACCTGTGGTTTTGCCAAAACCGCCTACTACATGCACCAGGCCGATTGGATCAAAGATCAGCCGGTGCTGGCCATCGCGCCGCACTGGAACTGGGCCGGCCGCGAGGGCCAAGAAATCCGCGTGATCGTGATGACCAACGCCGCGAGCGCGGAACTGTTGCTCAACGGTGCAACCCTCGGCCGCAAGGAGCGCCCGGCCTACGATTACATCGAGTGGCAAGTCCCCTACGCCGCCGGCCAACTGGAGGCGGTGGCCTACGCCGCCGACGGTCGGGAAGTCTCCCGCACCAGCGTGTCCACCACCGGGGTGGCCGTTGCCATCACGCTCACGCCCGACCGCGACTGGCTGGCCGGTGATGGTGCCGACGCCATGCCGATCACCGTCAGCGTGGTCGATGCGCAGGGCAGGGTGGTGCCGGGCGCCGACGCGCCGGTGACCTTTACCCTGAGCGGACCCGGGCAAAACATCGGTCACGGCAACGGTGACCACAATTGCCACGATCCGGAAAAGGGACCGTGGCGGCGGGTTTTCCACGGGCTGGCCCAGTTAATTGTCCAGTCGGCGATCGGCGCGGGTGAACTGCGGGTGCGGGCCGAAGCCCCCGGATTGCAGGCCGCCGAGGTGGTGATCGCGGTGCGGGCGGTGCGGGCGATTCCGGTGCTGCCGGCTGCGGAGCCGCGCTTCGCCCTCGACAAGTGGCGGGTGGCGCCGGCGCAAGTTGCCCAGCCCGACGCCAACGTGGTGATGTCGGAAGCCGACATGAATTCGTGGATGGCAGTGAGCGTGGGCAGCCTGCAAACCGTGCCGGTCGGTCACTGGGCGCTATACCGGGCGAATTTCACGCCCTGGGCGGGGATCGCCGGACAAGGCGGGCGGGTGCTGTTTGGCGAACTCCACGGCCGGGCCGAGTTCTGGCTCGACGGAAAGAAGGTGGCGGAGAAATCCACGGCCGCGCCCGGCGCCTTCGCGCTGGAGTTGCCGGCCAAGCCCGGCAGGCGCGAGCTCACCGTGTTGATCCAAGCCGAAGGGCGCGCCCAAACCGGTTTCGCCGGCAGCGTGGTGGTGGTGGCGCGGTGATGGGGGCATCGCCGCCAGAGGAGGGAGCAGACGAGTGGGCAGTAAGATTAAACCGGTCGGATCGAACCAAGTAGTTTAGCCGCAAAAGAATGCAACGGGGCGCAAAGCACAAACCCGCTGTTTTCTCTGCGCTCCCTGCGTCTTTTGGGTTCTTCGACCGTTCCAGTGGGGAACGGTAAAACTCAATCAAGACGCCGGTTTTTATACCGCTAAGACGATCCAACGGACCGCGAAGTGGATAAACCCACTTGAGCGACAAGTCATGGCGTTGTTCTTTGCGCAATTTCGCGAGCCCTCGCGGTTAAAGTGACGGATCGGGGCGCTCGGTTTTGTGTCATTTTGTGGTGATGGCCAATGGAGTAGGGCGTTCGTAGCTGGACAACTGAGTCGTTTCGCTTCCGGAACAGAAGCGCGCCGTGCTACGAAAGCGCGCCGCGCTCCCGCTACGTTCCGGACGCGGCCCGCGCAGCGCGCCCCGCCTAAACCCGACGCTCGCCATCGGCCAGCCGCCCCGGCATTGAGCCAACTCCCGCACGCTTAATCCCATGTCTGCCAACCCGGTTTCTCCGCCCCGCCAGCCCAGCTTTGCCGAAGCGTTTCGCTTCTGGCTGAAGCTCGGGTTCATCAGCTTTGGCGGTCCCACCGGCCAGATCGCCATCATGCACACCGAACTGGTGGAAAAGCGCCGCTGGATCAGCGAGGCGCGCTTCCTCCACGCGCTCAATTATTGCATGCTGCTTCCCGGACCAGAGGCGCAACAACTCGCTATCTATGTCGGCTGGCTTTTGCACCGGACGTGGGGCGGGATCGTGGCCGGCGTCTTGTTTGTCCTGCCTTCGATTTTTATTCTTTGGGGCCTTTCCGCCCTCTACGTCGTTTACGGCACGATCCCCTGGGTCGGTGCGATTTTCGCCGGACTCAAGCCGGCGGTTTTGGCGATTGTCGCCGCGGCGGTGATTCGCCTCGGCAAGAAAGCCCTGAAAAACGAGGTCCTGTGGGCGATTGCAGGTGGGGCGTTCCTCGCGCTCTATTTTCTGAACGCGCCATTCCCGCTGCTCATCGCGGTGGCGGCCCTCGTCGGTTGGGTCGGCGGCAAACTTTGGCCCGATAAATTTTCCAGCAGCGGCGCCCCCGGTCCCGTTCAGGGGGAAGCAGGCGCCGTCGTCGGTGAGGCGGCCGAGTTGCCGCAGCCTCATCGGCCTTCCTGGCGGCACGCGGCGCGCGTGCTCGGGGTGTGTCTGCTGCTCTGGTGGACTCCCGTGGTCGTTGCTGGACTCTGGCAAGGTTGGGACGGTTTCCTGTTTAACCAGGGCGTGTTTTTCAGCAAGGCCGCGATGGTCACCTTTGGGGGCGCCTATGCGGTTTTGCCCTACGTCGCCCAGCAGGCCGTCGAGCATTACGCCTGGTTGAGCGCTCCCCAGATGCTCGACGGTCTGGCTTTCGCGGAGACCACGCCTGGCCCGCTCATCATGGTCCTGCAATTCGTCGGCTTCATGGGCGGCTGGACGCACCCGGGCGCACTGAGCCCGCTGGGCGCGGCCACCCTCGGGGCCTTACTTACCACGTGGGTCACCTTTGTGCCCTGCTTCCTGTGGATTTTCCTCGGGGCCCCCCACATCGAGCAACTGCGGGGAAATGTGCGCGTTAGCGCCGCGCTGGCGGCAATCACGGCGGCGGTCGTCGGGGTGGTGCTGAACCTGGCCGTCTGGTTTGGCTGGCACGTGATTCGGCCGCAGTCCGGAGTAATCGACTGGTTCGCCGTGTGCGTCGGCCTGGCGGGGTTTGTGGCCCTGCAGCGTTTCAGAGCCGACCTGATTGCGGTGATTCTCGTGAGCGCGCTGCTGGGACTCGGCCATTACCTCGTGTAGGCTGGCGCCCCGATGGCTTGCGGCGGTGGCGGGCAACGCTCCCGGCGCGCCCGGTTGCGCCAACGTAGTCGGCACTCGCCAATCCCCACGCTTGCCAGCGCTCGCGGCGGCGGGTTGGCTCGCGGCCTTAATTTTTTACGACCATGCCCGAGATCACCAAGAGCTACGAAGCCCGCGACGTTGAAGCCAAATGGTATGCCGCCTGGCAGGAAGCCAAGTGCTTCGCCGGCCATGCCGCCCCCGGCCAGGAGACTTACTCCATTGTTATCCCGCCGCCCAATGTCACCGGCATCCTGCACATGGGCCACGTGCTCAACAACACCCTCCAGGACGCGCTCATCCGCCGCGCCCGCCTCGAGGGCAAGGCCGCCTGCTGGATTCCCGGCACCGACCACGCCGGCATCGCCACCCAGACCATGGTGGAAAAGCACCTCAAAAAAACCGAGGGCAAGGGCCGCCGCGATCTCGGCCGCGAGGAGTTTTTAAAACGCGTCTGGACCTGGCGCGACGAGAAGGGCGACCACATCCTCAAACAGCTGCGCGAGCTCGGCTGTTCCTGCGA
>CAMBUJ010000132.1 GCA_945871005.1 Opitutus sp. GAS368
CGGACCAGCCACTTGAGCGCTTGGCAGGCTTGTTTGGGGTCGGTGACCACCGGATGAATCAGGTGCGGCAGATCACGATAAATGGCGAACTCGACGATCTTGGGATCGATAAGCACCAGCTCCAATTCGTCCGGCCGGAACCGATAGAGTAGGGATAGGATAATATTGCTGATGCAGACGGATTTGCCCGAGCCGGTGGCGCCGGCGATGAGGGCATGGGGCGCCTTGGCCAGGTCGCAGATCACCTGGCCACCGGTGATATCCACGCCGAGGACGATGGGGAGGTCGGCGGTGGAGTCGCGCCAGGCGGCGGACTCGAAAGCGCTGCGCAGGGCTAGGGGGACGGCGTGACGATTGGGTGTTTCGATACCAACAAAACTCTCGCCAGGGATCGGGGCCTGAATGCGTACGGCATTGGCCGAAAGGGCGAGGGCGAGGTTTTTCTCGAGGCTGGCGATGGCTTCAACGCGAACCCCAAAGCCCGGTTTGACGCGGAATTGAGTGACGCGCGGACCGACGATCGAGTCGTAGACAAAGGCGTCCACGGCGAAGCTATCGAGGGTGGTTTGGAGAATGTGCCGGTTGGTGGCGACTTCCTCGGCGGGCACTAGCTCGTGTTCTGCAGCGGAAGCGCAACGGAGCAGGTCGAGGGAGGGCAGGCGGTAGGCGGCGAGGTCGGCAGGGGCAAAAGGTTCGGCGGGCGCGTTGCCGGGGTTGATGGCGTTTGCGATTGCCGCTGCTCCCGGTTCCGGGGCGTTGGAGTTGGAGGGCGCCACGGTGGTGGCTTCGGACGGTTGGCCGATAGCGGAGATTTCCGTCTGCCGAACACGGGCGTTTTTACGCAGCGATTCGAGGTGGTCGAGTGCGTCCTCAAGCCGGTCGCGGTGGCGAGCCTGGAGCGTGGTGCGATCCTCGCGACGAGCGGCGAGTTCCTCCTGCCAGCGGACGAGTAGCGATTGATCCGCGGCGAACGCTTCAGCGAAGGTGGGGTTTGACGGAGGATTCGAGGGGGCCGACATCAGGAATGGACAGGACAATCGGCTGGCGCAGCCGAAGCAATATCGGCGGTGGTAAATTTTGACCCGATTTCCCTGATTCTTGGATGAGGACGGCCAACTCTACAAACGGGGCTTGGCCGGCCCCGCTGGGTGTAGCAGTGGGCGTCCCCGGCCAAGGGGCGGCGGCGTGCCTCCTTGGCTGCTGGAGCTTTCCGTTAGGCGCTTTTGATCGCCGGCATGACGCCGTCGGTCTGCATTTCCTTGAGGATACTCCCGAGGTAGGGAATGAGCTGCTTTTTCCGGCTGACGATCCCCGGGGTGTCGAAAATCTCGTCCTTTTGCACCGACGGATAACTGATGCGACTGATGAAATCCGGTTCGCCTTTGACCAACAGCAGGGAGTTCTGGGTGTTGATGTCGGTGATCAGTACGCAGGCGAATAGCAGGGCTTCCTCGGTGCGCAGAGCTTCTAGGGCGTTGGCCAGCGCGCGCGAATGTTTCCAGAAATTGGCAAATCCGAGTTCCTCGATCTGGGAAACGGCAAAGCGCGTGCCTTCTTCCTCGTAGATTTTGAAGTCCGAGCGGATGACCTTTTCGGGGGGATTGGCCAAGATCACCGAGCCGGAGCTGAAGATTTCGCTGGCGAGTTCGCGGGAGTTGACGGAGGCAATCTTCGAAAGCCAGTTCAGAATGAGCCCGTCTTTCTCGGTGGTCGTGGGGCTATTGAGGTGGAGGGTGTCGGAGATGATTCCGCTCATCATGATGCCGGCGATGTCCGCGGAGGGCACCAGACCCTCGCGACGGAACAGGTCGGCGATGATGGTGCAGGTTGAACCGACTGGCTCGTTGATGAACAGGATGGGGTGCTGGGTGTTGAGCGAGCCGAGGCGGTGGTGATCGATGATTTCGACGATGGTGACTTGGTCGGCGCCGGTTACCGCTTGGGTCATCTCATTGTGGTCGACGAGAACAAGACGGGTCTTGACCGGCTTGAGCACGTCGGTGCGGGTGAGGATACCCTGCAGTTTACCTTCGTCGTCGACCACCATGTAGGAGGGATTGGTCGAGGTGGATAGTTTCTTGCGCAGTTCGCCGACGCGCAGATCTGCGCTTAGCGAGGCGAATTTACGGTCGACGAGCCGTTCCAGCGTGGTGGCGCTGCGGATAATCCAGGCGGTGGTGGCGGAGTCATAGGGACTCACCATGAGTGAGACGCCGGCGGTTTTGGCGGCTTGGACAATGTCGTCATCCACTGGCAGGTTGCCCGTAACGACAAGTACGCGAACGCCGAGGACGATGGAGCGCTGCTGGATGTCGCGGCGATCGCCCACGATGATAATGGTTTTGTTGAACGGGATGCCTTCACCGGCGGAAATGGTTCCGAAGGACTTTACGTCCATGGCGCCAACCCGCACGAAGAGCTCCTCGGCGAAATCAGGGCGGTCGACGTGGACGGTCTGGGCCTTGAGGGCGCGGGAGATGTGGGCGAGGGTGGTGAAGACCTTGCGCATTTCACGCGGCTCGCGGATCTGCGGCACAAAGAAACTGCCTAGCTGGAACACGGAGACCGAGCCGATCACGCGGTTATCCTCAGCGACCACGGGCAGGGTGCGGATGTCGTGCTGGTCGATCAGCTCAAGAGCCTCGGCGCAGGTGGCGGTTTGGCACACCGAGACCACGTCGCGCACCATCAAGTCGCGCACTCGGGGGGTAACATCGCTCAGGTAGACCGGCAAAGGCTGGTGGAAGCGGGTCAGGATGGTGTCGATGCGGGCGTTGGAGTTGCCGCAGCGGGCCGGCAGGTACCCGTTCTCGCCCTTGGCCTCCTTGAAAGCGGCGTAGGCAATCGCCGCGCAAATGGAATCCGCATCGGGGTTTTTATGACCGATGATGTAGGTGGGGTTGGCGGCGGGCGCGGTGCTCATGCGAAAATAGTGGTAGATATTGAGTGATTGTGACGCGTGTGCTCGGCAAGCACCGTTTACGTTTTGCGATTAACGGTGGGGGGCTCAACTAGGCGCCGGCGGGCTCAGGACAAAAAAAGCCCGACCACGAAAGGGTCGGGCTTGGGCTGGCGCAGCGGCGAAAACAAGAATCAGCTGCCGGAAGGGCTGGCGGAAGTTCCGTTCAAGCCGGATGAGTCCTCTTCAAGGAAGCGAACCGAGCTCTTTCTGGAGCTGACCGTGTTTTTGATGACGTTGGTCTGGCTACCGTCGGAGTTAATTAGCTCGCCTGAGCCGGAAGAGCCGAGGTTTTTGTAGAAGGCAACGTTGCCACCGATGAATACAATGTGGCCGCCATCGGCTTTATAAGTGCCGTTGGTTTCACTCCATTTACCATCGGAGGAAGACGCGATACCGCGGGTGTAGGCGATGGGGGTATTCGGCGAATAATTGGTGTTCAGGCCGGCAACATAGCCAAACGCGGTGTTGCTCGCGTTAAAGTCGTCATTGAGCGCGGTTTTGGCGACGTTCAGGACATTACCGACGTTGGCGTTCTCATTCTCCTTGGAGGTGGTGTCATCGGCTTTGGAGACCCACATTTTGCCGGATTCCAGACCACCGGAAACGGCCAAGGCAGCAGCAACTAGTTTTACGGTCGCCGGCGTGCCGCTGACTGCATTTGAACCAAGACTCGTGCCAGAGCCGAGCTCTTTGGATGGGAGTTGGTCTTTGTTGGTGGTGGCGTAAATCAGTGAGGACTGGCCAATTTGGCGGAGGTTGGCCGAGTCGGCGGCACGTTTGGCGTTCTTTAAAACGGTGCCGGTGGCGGGAATCACAATGCCGGCGAGAATGCCGATGATGGCGATAACGGTTAAAAGTTCGATCAGGGTGAAGCCTGCGTGGGACCGGCGGGTAGTTTTTAGCATGGGGAATTAATCAGAAGGGGATAATGAGCTGGGTATGACAAAGAGTTGCGCGGTGAGTTACAGGGACTCAAGAAGAAATTCCCCCCGAGGCTGGACAAAATCGGGCGAGGCTTTTTACGCTGTTCGCCAATGAAAATTTACCTCGATGGGAAATTCGTGGATGAGTCTGAAGCCAAGGTCTCCGTGTTCGATCACGGCCTTCTCTATGGTGACGGCATTTTTGAAGGCATTCGCCTCTATGGTGGGAACGTGTTCCGTCTTGAGGAGCACCTGGAGCGCTTGGAGTATTCGGCCAAGGCCTTGCTGCTTAAAATGCCCTGGTCACGGAAGGAAATTTCCGACGCCACCCTTGAGACCTGCCGCCAGAACGGGTTAACCGATGGCTACATCCGTTTAGTGGTGACCCGCGGCGTGGGTGACCTCGGTCTGTCCCCGTGGCTGTGCCCCGTGCCGTCGATCTTTATTATCGCCAGTAAGATCGCGCTTTATCCCGCCGAACACTACACCTCCGGGCTGTCGATTGTGACCGTGGCGACCCGGCGCATCAGCTCCGCAGCCCTGCCGCCGGCAGTGAAGTCGCTCAACTACCTTAACAACATCCTCGCTAAGATTGAGGCGCGCCAAGCGGGCGCCTTGGAGGCGATCATGCTCAATGATCAAGGCTACGTGGCCGAGTGCACCGGGGATAACATCTTCATCGTTCACAAGGGCACGATCTTCACCCCGTCCGCCTCCCAAGGTGCGCTTAAGGGCATCACCCGTTCGGCTATCGTGGACATCGCCGCCGAGTTGGGGATTCCGCTGCAGGAGGCCGACATGACCCGGTACGACGTCTGGAATGCCGACGAGTGTTTCCTCACCGGCACCGCCGCCGAGGTCATTCCGGTGGTCAAGTTGGACGGCCGCGAGATCGGCACGGCCAAGCCGGGCCTGATCACCCTGCGCGTGCTCGAAGCGTTCCGTCGCCGCGTGCTGGTTGAAGGTACCCGGCTTTGAGTTGCGGGGTGGACGTCCCAGTCGCGCCTACGTAACGTCCTCCCTGGCTGGTGGCGGTCACCCTGGGGGGGGGGCGAGTTGGGGTGGCGTCGCGGCAGGCCTCGACTCCCGTTGGTTTCCGCCAGCCGCCCAGGCAACGAATTGGCCGGTCGCAAGGCGCGGAGGGGGAGGGCGGCGCGGTGATTTCGGGTGGTTTTTTCACCGCCGGCGGCTTGCTAAATGCGGGGAACCGGACTTGGCCTGTAAAGGTGCAAGGATTAAAATTTTACCAATTTAGCTTAAATCCTCCTCATTTGACTTAAATTCTACGTCATCGAGTCGAAGTTCTTCCTAGAAGTGATAATCTATTCTCATGGCCAGCCCGCTTAAATGTGATCTTTGCCCTAATCCGGCCACCGTGCACCTCACGCAAATCGTGAACAATAAGGTGCATAAGGTGGACCTGTGCGAAGCCTGCGCCCAATCCAAAGGGGTGACCGACCCCAGCGGGTTCTCGCTGGCCGATCTGCTGCTGAAGGCCTCGCTCAACCCGGAGGCGCCGACTGCCGGTGTGCGCTGCGAGCAGTGCGGGTTTACCCAGAACGACTTCAAGAAGCACGGCCGCTTTGGCTGCCCGCAGTGTTACGCGACTTTTTCGACTCTGGTCGAGCCCATGCTCGACAACATGCACAAGGGCACCGCGCATGCCGGCAAAATCCCCGAGCGCGCCCTGGAGCGTAAATCGCTCCACGAGCGCATCGCCGAGTTGGAGACCAATCTGGACAAAGCGGTTAAATCGGAACTCTACGAGGATGCGGCGCGTTTCCGCGACGAGATCAACCAACTCAAGCAGGCCTTCGAACACCCGAAGAGCGCCCTTTAATTCGATGACCATCGCCTCCCTTTTGGCTACCCCCTCCGAGCTCACCGATACGGCGAGCAGCAAATCCGCCGTCGTCCTGATGACGCGGATTCGGTTGGCGCGCAACCTTGCTGGCAAGCCCTTCCCCGGTTGGGCCCGTGAGGCCCAGCGCGCCGAAGTCCTCGCCGCCTGCCAGGAGGCCCTTCTGGCCAGTGCCCCGATGAAGCGCGGGGCGCACGCCGCGGTCTCCGCACTCACCGAGCTGGAAAAACAGATGCTGGTTGAGCGCCACCTCATTTCGCGCGAACTCAGCGGCTCGCCCGCCGGCTCCGGTGTGGTGATCAACAAGGACCAGACCGTCTCGGTGATGATCAACGAGGAGGATCACCTGCGCATTCAGGTGCTGCGCTCCGGCTTCCAGCTCAAAAAAGCCTGGAATTTCATCAACGCGCTCGACACCGAATTGGAGGCCCGCCTCGACTACGCCTTCTCCCCGCGCCTGGGCTACCTGACCGCTTGCCCGACCAATCTGGGCACCGGTATGCGCGCCTCCGCGATGATGCACTTGCCGGCCCTGGTCATCGCCGGGCAGATGGAGAAAATCGTCCGCGCGGTGAACCAGCTCGGCATGGTGGTGCGCGGGCTTTTCGGTGAAGGCTCCGATGCCAGCGGGAGCATTTTCCAGATTTCGAATCAGACCACGCTGGGTGAGTCCGAGGAGGCGATCATCAAGCGCCTGGGCAGCGTGCTGGAGTCGATCATCGAGCATGAGCTCAACGCCCGCGCCAAGCTGGTGGAGAGCGACGCAACCAAGCTGTTCGACAAAATCGGCCGGGCCTACGGGATCCTGCAGAACTGCCACCAGCTCACCTCGACCGAGGCGATGAACCTGCTTTCGTTGTTGCGCCTCGGGATCGATCTCGGGGTGTTTCCCGAGGACGGCCGCGCCATCATCGACCGACTCTTTATAGAATCCCAGCCGGGCCACATTCAGCGCAGTGCCCAACATGACTTGGAGTCGAATCAGCGGGATATCCTCCGCGCCGAACGCCTCCGCCTAGAGTTCGCCCAGTTCGCCAAGCCCAATTTCACGATCAACGGACAGAATTAACCCATAACTCCC
This sequence comes from Opitutus sp. GAS368, assembly GCA_945871005.1. Lineage (GTDB taxonomy): Bacteria > Verrucomicrobiota > Verrucomicrobiia > Opitutales > Opitutaceae > Rariglobus. The sequence goes on from CAMBUJ010000132.1 coordinate 6,828, forward strand.
TACGCCCTATGGAACCGATGAATAACTTTACCCCGCGCGCTCAACAGGTCCTCGCCTTGGCGCGCAAGGAAGCAGACCGCTTCCACCACAATTACGTGGGCACCGAGCATTTGCTGCTCGGCCTGATCAAGCTCGGCCAAGGGGTGGCCGTGAGCGTACTCCAAAAGATGGGGCTCGACTTGGAAACGGTGCGTAACGCCGTGGAGAAACAAGTGGGCACCGGCCAGGAAACCAAGACTCAGGGCAGCATTCCTTACACCCCGCGGGTGAAAAAGGTCCTCGCCCTCGCCGGCAAGGAAGCCAAGGCCCTTAATCACTCCTACGTCGGCACCGAGCACATCCTGCTTGGTCTGTTGCGCGAGGGTGAAGGGGTGGCCGCCCGCGTCCTCAAGTCGCTTGAGGTGGACATTGAGCGCACGCGCAACGAGATCCTGCGCGAACTCGACCCGCAGTTCTCGGGTAACGAAAGCGAGGCCGGCGGCGGTGGTGCCGAAGAGGCTTCTGCGGGTGCGCCCCAGCGTGGCGCGGCTGGCGACGAAGCGGGCAAAAAAGAGGTCAAAACTCCCGCCCTCAAGGCGTTTGGGCGCGACCTCACCGAGCTGGCGCGCAAGGGCGAGCTCGACCCGGTGGTCGGCCGTAAAAACGAGATTCGTCGCGTCATTCAAATCCTCTGCCGCCGCACCAAAAACAACCCCGTGCTCATCGGCGAGGCCGGCGTCGGCAAAACCGCCATCGCCGAAGGCTTGGCCCAGGAGATCGCCAGCGGCATCGTCCCCGAAATCCTTTTGGATAAAAAGGTCATCACCCTCGACCTCGCCCTGATGGTTGCCGGTACCAAATACCGCGGCCAATTCGAGGAGCGCATCAAAGCGGTCATGGACGAAATCAAACGCGCCAAGAACGTCATTATCTTCATCGACGAAATGCACACCATCGTCGGTGCTGGTGCGGCCGAAGGCGCCATGGATGCCTCCAATATCTTCAAGCCCGCCCTCAGCCGCGGCGAACTCCAGTGCATCGGTGCGACCACCCTCACCGAGTACCGCAAGTACATCGAAAAGGACTCCGCCCTCGATCGCCGCTTCCAGTCCGTCAAGGTCGAGCCGCCTTCCGTCGAGGACACCATCACCATTCTGAAGGGTATCCGCTCCAAGTATGAGGATCACCACAAGGCGATCTTCACCGACAAGGCCCTCGAAGTCGCCGTCAAGCTCTCCGACCGCTACATCACCGGGCGATTCCTGCCCGACAAGGCGATCGATGTGATGGACGAGGCCGGTTCCCGCGCCCGCATCTCCTCGCTCAGTCGTCCGACCGACATCGAGGATCTTTCCAAGGAAATCGAGCAGGTCTGCGCGCAGAAGGAAGAGGCTATTACCAAGCAGCATTTTGAGGAGGCGGCCAAGTACCGCGATACCGAGAAGCAGCTGCGGCTCAAACAAGAGCAGGCCACCGAGGCGTGGAAAAAGGCCCGGGAGGAACACCGCATTACCATCGATGAAGATCTGATGCTCCAAGTGGTGGCCGATTGGACTGGCATTCCGCTTTCGCGAATGGAGAAAAAGGAGAGCGAGAAGCTGCTCGGTTTGGAAAAAGAAATCTCTCGTGCCGTCATCGGCCAAGAGCTGGCCGCCAGCGCCATCGCCCGTGCCTTGCGCCGCTCGCGGGCCGACCTCAAAGACCCGCGCCGTCCTATCGGCTCATTCCTCTTTGTGGGCCCCACCGGCGTGGGCAAGACCGAGACGGCCAAACAACTCGCCGTGCAGATGTTCGGTAATCAGGACGCGCTCATCCAAATCGACATGAGCGAGTACATGGAGAAATTCGCTGTCTCCCGCATGGTCGGCTCGCCTCCCGGCTACGTCGGCTACGATGAGGGCGGCCAGCTCACCGAGGCGGTGCGCCGTAAGCCCTACGCCGTGATCCTGTTCGATGAAATCGAGAAGGCCCATCCTGACGTGCTGCAGATCCTCTTGCAGATTCTGGAGGACGGCCGCCTGACCGACTCGTTGGGACGCGTCGTGGATTTCCGCAACACCATCATCATCATGACCTCGAATGTCGGTGCGCAGTTGCTGATGCGTCAGACCTCGATGGGTTTTGCCGCCGCAGCCACCAGCTTCAGTGATAACGAGAAGATGCGCGAAAAGGTGCTCGATGAGGCCAAGCGTATCTTCAAACCGGAGTTCCTTAACCGTATCTCCGACATCGTGTTCTTCCGTCCGCTGGAGAAGATCGATCTGGTGAAGATCGTCGATCTGGAGGTTGTTAAGTTCGCCAAGCGATTGGTGGAGCGTAAGATCGAGCTTGAATTTGCCGAAGACGCCAAGCTGCTGCTGATCGACAAGGGCTACGATGAAAAATACGGGGCGCGGCCGTTGCGCCGGGCCGTCGAGCACTTCCTCGAAGACCCGCTGGCCGAGGCCAT
>CAMBUJ010000133.1 GCA_945871005.1 Opitutus sp. GAS368
CGCCTGCTGCTGGCCCGCGGCGACAGCGGCGCGATCCTGGAAAAACTGCGCACCACCACCGGCGCCGACGCCGTGTACTGGAACCGCCGCTACGAGCCCGCCGTGATCGCGCGCGATAAAACCCTCAAGGCCGACCTGCTCGCCCGCGGCGTCGAGGCCAAAAGCTTTAACGCCGCGCTCCTCTTCGAGCCGCACACCGTCACCAACAAACAGGGCAACCCCTACCAGGTGTTCACCCCCTATTGGCGCCACTGCCTGACCCTGCCCGTCGCCCCGCCCACCGCGTTGCCCGCCGGGCCCTTCCCCCGCCCCGCCGCCGACGCCTGGCCGACCTCGCTCGCCCTCGCCGACCTCGCGCTCCTCCCAACGATTCCGTGGGACGCCGCCTTCCCCAAAACCTGGACGCCCGGCGAGGCCGGCGGGCAAGCGCACCTGCGCGCCTTCGTCGCCGCCCCCATGGTCGCCTACGAAGACGAGCGCAACCTACCCGCTCGCCCCGGGACCTCGCGGCTCGCCCCGCACCTGCATTGGGGCGAAATCGGCCCGCGCCAAGTCTGGGCGGCGGTCCAGGCGCTCGGCAAAGACAGCGGCGTGTTTCCGCCCAGCCGCGGCGCCCAGGTTTTTCTTAGCGAAATCGGCTGGCGCGAGTTCGCCCACCACCTGCTGTTTTACTACCCGCACACACCCGACCAGCCGCTGCGCGAGGATTTTAACCGCTTCCCCTGGGCCGCCGATCCCGACGGGGCAAAACTGCGCGCCTGGCAGCGCGGCCAGACCGGTTACCCGATTGTCGACGCGGGGATGCGCGAGCTCTGGCACACCGGCTGGATGCACAACCGCGTGCGCATGATCGTGGCCTCGTTTTTGGTTAAACACCTCCGCCTGCCCTGGCAGCACGGGGCGCACTGGTTCTGGGACACGCTCGTCGACGCCGACCTGGCGAGTAACACCCTCGGCTGGCAGTGGAGCGCAGGCTGCGGAGCTGACGCCGCGCCTTATTTTAGGATTTTCGCGCCCGTGACCCAAGGCGAGCGCTTCGACGGCGACGGCGCCTACGTGCGGCGCTGGGTTCCGGAAGTGGCGCGGCTACCCGACAAGTTTTTGCACGCTCCCTGGACGGCCCCGGCTTCGGTACGGGCCCACGCGCAAGTTGAGGGCAACTACCCGGGCCCGATCGTCGATCACGCCACCGCGCGGGCGGAGGCGCTGGCGGCGTTCAAGCACCTGCGCGGGGCCCTCCCCGGCAGCCCGGGCGCGGACGAAACCTGAGGCGTCGTCGGGTCCGCCTTCCGCCTTCCGCCCTCCGCCTTCCGTCGTCCGCCGCCTATTGCCGGGCGAAAAACGGATTATGCAGCTTCTCCAGCGCCAGGGTGGTCATCGGGCCATGCCCCGGGGCGATCACCGTGTTGCGCGGCAGGGTGAAGATTTTGTCGTTATCGTTACGCAGCTGCTCGGCGTAATGCTCGGCGCTGCCGCCAATCGAAGAAGAGAACAGCGCGTCGCCCACGATCGCCACCGGCCAGCTCAAACCGGTCACAAAAAAGGTCGTCAGCCCGGGCGAGTGTCCGGTGGTGAAGATCGTCTTGATCGCCAGCTCGTCGCCGACGTGGAAATGGGCGTTCTCCTTAAACGTTTTGGCGCCGGGGTGGTTGACCGGTTCCAGCTCGCTCGACCAGACCTCCGCCCGCGGGCAGGCCGCCGCCAACGCCGGCAAAGCGGCAATGTGGTCCTCGTGGGTGTGGGTGATAAAAATATGCCGCACATCCAGGTGCTCGGCGTGGATCGTATCGATGAGCGCCTCGGCGTTGGTGCCGGTGTCAAACACCGCGGCGAAGCGCGAACGCGCGTCCCAGATCAGGTAGTTGTTCACCGTCTGCTCGCCGTGCGGGGTATTGTAGAGGGTCAGGCCGCGGGAAAAAATCGGGGCGGTCGGGTAAAAGCGCTTATGGGCGAGCGCCTCCAGCGCGTTGGTGCCCAGCTTCAAGTGGCGGGCGATGCGGCGGATGACCGCGTCAAGGAGGTGGCCGGATTTAACCGCGAGTAAATCCTCCATGCTGATTTCGGCGCGGGTGGCCAGTTGTTCATCGGTGATCCGCAACCCGGTTTGGGCTTTAGCAATGACGTCGGTAAAATTGTCTTCGAGAGGGAGGCGGGCCATGGGGGACCAATAACGAAGCGTCCGCCCGCGCGTGCAAGGAGGAACGCGGGGCGCTTCCGGAACGTAGCGGGAGCGCGGAGCGCTTTCGACGACGCTGCGCGCTTACGTTCCGGAATCGAAACGACTCCGTCGTCCCGTTGCTACGTACGGAGCGCTCCGAGGCGTAGCGGGAGCGTGGAGCGATTTTGATCCGAGATCGTAAAGTCTTAAAGCATCCAGCCGTTGGCCTTACTCGTTCTCCCAGCCAGCTCCGCCTGCGTCCACCCGTCGCCCGACGAGCACGAGAAGGAGTAAGAGAACGAGAACGATTCAACCGCCCCACCTGCCTCCCCCTAAATTTTATCGACGAAACCGGAAGTTTCCCCGAGCTTAGCCGAGCTTCTTCCCCCTCCGCACGATGCTACCCCGACTGCTTTTAATCGTAAGCCTGCTTCTCGCGACCTCGGTCCGCGCCGAGGAAACCGTCGCGTTACTCAAACCCGGTGAAGCCCTCAGCTACAACGTCGGCTGGGGTCCGATGGGGCACGCCGGTGAGATCAAAATCGTCGCCAAAACCGAGGTGGTCAACGGCCAGGCGCAACTGCTGATTAACACCATAACGCGCACCAGCGGGTTCATCCGCAAACTCCTGCGCTTCGACGGCACCGCGCAAACCCGCTTCGACGCGCGCAGCGGTCGCCTGCTGAGCGCCGCCGCCTCCTCCACCTCGAAAAACAAAAACACCCAGGCGTCGATGACCCTCGATTACGCCAAGCGCGAAATCGGCTACGTCGATCACCTCGAGCCCAAGCGCTCCTCCACCCTGCCGCTGCCCGCCGGTGAGCCGATGGATCTGATCACCGCGCTGATCCAAAGTCGCTCGTGGGACTTGGAACTGGGCCAATCCCACGATGCGTTGGTGATGTTTGATAACCAATTTTACCCGCTGAAAATCACCGCCGAACGCGAGGAAACCATTTCGACCGCCAACGGCCCGCGCCGCGCCCTCCTGCTTATTCCCCGCATGGTGGGAACCCCCAAAGGCATGTTCCGCAAAGGCGGTGAAGTGCGCGTGTGGGTCTCCACCGACCACAACCGCCTGCCGCTGCGCTTTGAAGTCCGGCTGAAAGTCGGCACCGCCTACGCCACGCTCAAGGACTACCAGGCCCCGACCGTCCTGCTGACCCGCCGCTGAGTTAGCGAGTTGGAGTTCAAGTTGCGGCGAGTGTAGCCCCGAGCGCTGGGCGGGGCGACACCAAGCCTAACACCGGGTTTTAACGCAAAGACGCTAAGTTAAAACCGAAGTACGCAATCCACCAATCCTGTTTAACCGCGAAGACGATCCAAAGGCTCGCGAAGGGGAAAACACACGGAGTTCCGAGACCCGTTCCGCCATGAGTGATCATTAGTGCTCATAAGTGGTTAACCCGGATCCGACACCTTGAATGTCACTACCGCCTCACATCCCCGCGGGCGAGGGAACACGCGAGGTCGCTCCGATCACCAGGTGCGAGGGCAACAAAATCGTCTGGCGGGGCTCGCTGGGATTTTCCAATCGGTTGATCAACCGGCGCAGGGTGACCGCACCCAGATCCTCGTCCGAAACCACCGTGGTGGTCAGCGCCGGCAGCTCCGGGGAACTCGGGCTGGAGTTGCCATGGTAACTCACCAGCGACATATCCGCAGGCAGGCGCACCCCGCTGGCCAGCAGGTAGCGGCAAAGGGATTGGCCGGTCGCGGCGCTGGGACACACCCAGGCGTCCACACCCTCGCCCAGGAGGGTTTTAACCCGGGAGAAGGCGGTTTCGTCGTGGAACTCGCCGCCGGAGAGCGCGGCTTCCAGGTCGATGCGGACCGCGAGGCGCGGATCGATTTCCAAGCCATGCCGGGTAAGCGCTTCCAGATAAGCGCCGTAGCGCGAGCACGACCAGGTCACCTCGGGGCACAGCCCGAAAAAACCGATCCGGCGGTGGCCGCTCGCGTAGAGGTGGTCGACCAGATCGGCCACGCCCCGGCGATCGTCACTGCTGATTAAATCGATGTTGGTTCCAGGGTAATCATGGGCGAGGGAAACGGTGGGGCACTTGGCGCTCATCGCCGCGGCGACCCCCGCCGGCCAGCGCGACAAGAGGACCACCCCGTCAATCAGCCCGGAACGCAGCGAAGCGGGGGCGACCCGGTCGTCGAGCACGCTGGCGCACTGGTCCACGGCGACAAAATGAAATTGAATCGAAACGTTTAAGGCCGCGGCGGGCTCACTCATCCCCGCCATATACGCCTGATAACTCAGCGGTGACGAACGCTGAGAAAGGACCAGGACGTTGCGCGGGGCCGCCTCGGCAGCCGACTCATCGGCGAGGGACGAGCCTCCGGAGGCGACGTAACCCATCTGCTGGGCGGCGGCGGCGATTTGCGCGCGGGTCTCCGGATGGATGCCTTCGACCCCGCGCAGCGCGCGCGAAACGGTCGAGGCGGCGAGGCCAAGATGGGCGGCAATGTCGGCGAGATTTACCCGTTTGGGTCGAGGAGTTGACATAAGGAATTGGCCCGAGCGTGCGGGCCCGCGGCACGAAACCAAGCAGGAATTGCGGCTAATTCCGCAAAAACGCAAACCAAGCAGATTTAATGGGATAACAAGGCCCGTTCCCCTAAAATCCACCCCCACCGGCGGAGTTTTGCCCACGAAAACCACGAAATATCACGAAAAAAAGCCGCGCCTTTTATAGGACGCGGCGGGGATGGAGCGGTGAGCTTGGAGCTCCCAGCGCTCAGACGCGACGGCGACGGTAGACGGCGAAGCCAAGGATCCCGAGGCCGGCGAGGGCCGCATAGGTCGAGGGCTCGGGGACTGAGGAGGCGGTGATCGTGGCTAGGGTGAGGGTGACATCGTTGCCAGTGCCTCCCGCGTAGTTAACATTGAACACGTAGTCATTACCACCGGTTGTGACTTTGTAGGTCGTCTCGGCATTTGCGAAGGTGCTCGAAATGGAACCGGTACCGGTAAGATCGAGGATTTTGAACGCGTTGTTTAGGATAGGCAGGTAGCCGTCGACGAAAGAAACCGACAGATTGCCTCCCAGCGAAGCATTACCCGTCACGGCAACTTGGTCGAATTTGCCGGTGCTGGCGGCATCCTGGAACGACGTGGATGCAGTGACCCCTCCGAGGTCGATGGCGAACGTGCCCGAGGTCTGGGTGAAGTTGCCGGTGATGGTAGTTTTGCCGGTGAAACCGACGTCGCCTGCGGCGAGCGTGCCGCCTTGGTTAGTAAAGGTGCCGTTGCTTACATCGCCAGTCGCGCGGAGGTTGGCGGTGGTGATCTCGCCGGCGACCAAGGTGCCGCCGGTAAAGTCGAAAACCTGTTTCGCCAAAGCGGTTTTTCCGCTGATGCCCAAGCCTGCTGTGCCTGAACGGACCAGTAATTTACCGGTTCCGGATAAGGTGAAGGTCGTGGTGCTGGTGCCGCCGGCGTCGGCGCCGATGGTCAAATGAGCGTTGGTGCTGTCGCTGCCTTTGATGTCGAGCGTGCCGCCGGAAAGCGTGTAGCCGGTGGTGATGGAGGCCGTTGTGCTGCCAAGCTGGAAGGTGGTGTCCGCTCCGCCCGCGCCATTGACGGTAAAGGTGCCTCCCGCTTGAGTTCCGGCAAAAGCGGAACCGGTAGCGCCCGTGCCGCTGTCGCCGCCAAAGCGCACACCGAAAGCACCGGTGGTGCCGTTGACGTTAACCTGACCGGACGAAAGGGTGAAGGTGCGACCGGTTTGCAGGCTCAGGCGCCCACCGGTACCGACGGTGCCGACGTTTAGTGTGCCACCGTCAATCAATAGATTGGAGGTCAGGCCGCGTGCGCCGGTCGCGGTGAGGGTGCCGCCGCTGACTGCGAGGGTGGCATTCAAATTGTTGCCGCCGAAAGCGTTGGTCGTGTCGATGGCGTTGGTCAGGGTGGTGGTGCCGCCGGCGATAATGATCCGGCTGCCCGCCTCGTTTTGGGCGAGGCCGGCCGCCCCGAGTGAATTGGTGCCGGAGAGCGTCAGTGTGCCGGTGCCACGCTTGGTAATGTTAATCGCGGTGGCGCCGCCGGCCGAAAGATTGCCGGTCACTTCGTAATTACCGTTATGGGTGCTGGTGTTGCCGAAACTCATGGTGGCCACGCCGGCAGTGCCGCCGATGCCCGCACTGATATTACCGGTAAACTTAAGCAGGCTGCTCGAAGCGCTCGTGTTGGCGTTCACCACTGAGGTGTTGGAGGTCGATCCGTTGCCAATCACAAGGTCGCTGGCGATCGTCTGGGTCACCGTGGAGCCCGAGCTCAATACGATGGCGTTGTTAAAGGTGCCACTTTGCGTGGTGATCGTACCGCCGGACAGAGTCAGCGCCGGTGCCGCGCCGGTGAAGAGAATCTGGTTTTGATTTGTGCCGGGTGATGTGCCGGTTCCGGTCAGAGAGACCGTAACGCCGGTGATGGTCGCGCTCCCCTGAGTGCCCACGCTGTTAAACTGGAGGGTATCGGTGGCAGCGGTAGGGAACGCGTTAGCAGTCCAATTCTGCGCATTGAGGAAATTACTATCGGTATCGCCAACCCAGATATTGGTCGCGGCATGGGCGGTGGAGACCAGCCCGGCGGCGACTAGGGCGGCGAAGAGGACGGCGGCGGGGGTGGTACGCGAGGGCTTGGCAACGGAGCAGCTGGGGGAGGTGGTTTCCATAAAAGGAGGACTAGATTGTGGACTTTTTTGCACTTAATTACGCCGTAATGGCAATTAAAAGCACATGAACATACAATTAATTCCACTAAATTCAACTATTTTCTGCACTAAAGGACAATTTAAACACTACTCATTGCCCTTGAATGCCTTTCCAGCGGCAATCCTGCCCAACCAACACGCACCCCCACACGAAAGACCCGAAAACAAACCAAAGCCGGCACTCAATCCACCAAACCGATTAAACCAGTAGGTTTAACATTTAAATTGCCGGCCCTTCGACAGCTCAAGTGGATGGAAACCCGCGAATCCGACAACGCCAACAGCACCGCCTCCCCGCACAACCTAAGCCAATTAATTTCCGCAGTTTTCCACACTCGTGCGAAATTCAGCTTGGCAAGCGGAAGAAATTCGAAAAACTAAATCAAGTTTACCCCTAAACGCCCCGATTAATACCCTGTAGCCGCTTAGCGCCCTCCGCCCGCTGGCCCGCCGCATCCACCGCCCCTCCCCTCTTGCTTCATGACTGACCGCACCCCTCGGCCGCTGCCCCCAGCCCCTGCCCGCCCCCCCTCCCTGGCTAACCAACGCCGCCAAGGCTTTGCCCTGATCATCACCATCCTACTGATGGCATTTTTGGTTTTGTTGATGGTCAGCATGGCCTCGCTTACCCGGGTGGAGACCCAGATCGCCTTTAACCAACAGCAGGCCGAATCCGCCCGCCACAACGCCCTCACCGCCCTGAACATTGCCATCGGCCAATTGCAGGCTGCAGCCGGTCCCGACCAGCGGGTCACCGCCCGGGCGGATATTTTGGATAGCGGTTCGACCACCTTACGTAAAGTCAGTGGCTCGCTGGAGCAACCGCTCTGGACCGGGGTGTGGAAGACCGGAAGTGCCAGTTTGGACATTGCCAACAGCGGCGTCCCGCAGCGTCAGACCAGCCTCGGATCAACCACCCCTTCAGTGGCGCAAAAAGTGGCCACGGCCACCTGGCTGGTGTCCAATCCCACCCCTGCCACACCCGTCGATCCCACGACCTATGTCGGCACGGCGACTAACTCGGTGGATTTGGCCACCAAGGTCGGCCCCAGCCAAAACATCACCGTAACCGTCCCGCTCGTGCCGCTCACCGCCACCCCGACCGGCTTCGGCAGCCCTCAAACCATTGGGCAGTACGGGTATTGGGTGTCCGACGAAGGCGTGAAGGCCAAGGTGAATATCGGCGATCCCACCGCCCAAAAAACTTACAGCGGAACGGCCAACCTGGATCCGGTGACCGATTTGCCCACGAACTTGCTGCATTTTTCCGCGCCCCAAGCGCTAGCGGCCCACAAAATTCTTCCCGACACCCTCGCAACCGACTTTCGGGGCGCCCCGAATATCGACCGGGTTTTGGTCCCCCAGCAGCTCGCGTTTTTGCCGGCCACGGCCCCGAACGGGTTCATTACCAACAAATACATAGCCGACATCACCACCTATAGCTTCGGGGTGCTGGCCGACGCCCGCAAGGGGGGGCTCAAAAAGGACCTGACAGCGGCTTTTGAGGACTCCGGTGCGAGCACGGCAACGAACTACGGCAAGCTCAACCCCGATGGCACGGCCCGCGTCTACCTTGCCCCCACCGACACCGTTCCGCTTATCCCCTCGGCGGCCACCGCGCCTCCACCCACCACCCAAGGCCTCGACGGTCTGCGTTGGGTCAATCTGTTTACTTACTATAACCTCTATAAATCGACGTTTCCTGCCGTCGATATGGGCAGCGCTCCGCGTGTCACCAATGCTAGAGTATCTTCCACCGGTTATGTGCCCGGCGGCATTGGCAACCCCGGAGCCTCGGGCCGGCCTTATGCAATCGCCCCGCGCGGTCATGCCTGGTGGGACACCACATTGGGAATAAGCGGGACTGCCGACTACAATAAAATCTTGAGCTTTGGCACCCTGGCCCCGGTGGTTCTGGGCTTGCGCTGGGATGTCAGTGTCGGGTCTGTATCGACCACGGGCGGCTGGACGCTGAGTTTAAATTATTATCCGCAGTTGATTCTTTATAATCCCTACGGTGTGACCCTGCACGCCCCCCTAAATAATTTACGTTATAGCAAGGCGATGGCGGCCGCCGGCAATTTTTAGGTTCTTCCCGTTTTGCTGTGGGTGAGGGCCTAAAAAGCAGCTAAGAAGTAAAGATGAGCATAAGCGTGCATGAACATTACCGGCGGTTGCTGTTGCTGCCGGAACCGTGGGAAGTGACCAAGGTGGAGGATGACCTGGTCGGGCAAA
>CAMBUJ010000134.1 GCA_945871005.1 Opitutus sp. GAS368
GAGCTCGGCCTGGGCTTTTTGCCACAACGCGGGCATCGGCAGGGGGGAAAGAAAACAATAGACCACATCGTAGGCGGCCAGCGGGGTCGTCCAAAGGCTGCGATAACGGATGCGGCAATTGCGCCGGGGCAGACAGCGCAGCCAGGCGAAGACAAAGGTGAGCGGGGCGGTTTCCACCCCGGTGAACTGGGCGCGGGGGAAGGCGTGCGCTAACTGGCAGAGCGATCCGGCGAGGCCACAACCCAAGTCGATGAAGTTAAACTCAGCGGGGCGACCGTGGAGCAACTCCGCCAGACGCCGGGTGGCCGAGGTACTGGTCAAGTAGAGCGGAACGCCGTGACGGAAGCTGTTCCAGTTGAGCAGTAAAACAAAAAAGAAGGCGACGAGGTAAAGCCAGGCGGGCAGCGCGAGCAGGTGCAGCCCAAGGGCAACCGGCAGGAAGCCGGCCTGAAACAGCAGCCAGCCGCCGGTCAGGCCGAAGCGGCGGCCCAGCAGCGAGGCCAGACCGGCCTGCAGCACCACCGCGGCCCACAGCGGGGGGCGCAAGCCCACCCCTTGGCCGAGGCCCACCACGAGGAGGGCCACCAGCAGGAGGGCGAGGACGTGCGCCACCAGCGCCGTGAAAATCGGGTAGCGGCGACGCGACAAACGAGCGGACATAAAATTGAAAATTGAAATTTGAGAGCGGAGCACGAAACGGCGTTCGGCGCTGCGCGAAGATCTCAAATCTGAGATTTGAGAGCGGAAGCGGAAAACGAAGTGTGTGCGAGGGATCAGGGAATTTGAAATCTCAGATTTCAAATCTGTGATCTTAAATAGAGATTTCAGCTCAAGATTCCCGCCATTTCCGGTCTCAGATTTCAGATCTCAAATTTGAGATCGCGAAGCGAGCGAGCGCGCACGCCGCAGCCATTTCCGGTCTCAGATTTCAGATTTCAAATTTGAGATCGCGAAGCGAGCGAGCGCGCCGCGGCGCGCTCGCTCGCTTCGCTACTGCCCCTGGGCGTAGAGGCAGTCGATTTCGATACGTTCGCCGCAGGCGCACACCACCACCAAGCGGGTGATGCGGTCGCCCTGGCGCACACATTCGATCTGGGGCACATGGGTGGAATGTTCTCCGGACTGGCCATGCCCCTTGGCATGGGGCTGCACCCCGGCGGTGGCAAAACCGGAGCTTCCCCCCACCGCGACGCCAGGAGACTCCACGCGGGTACGATCAGAAAGAAAAGATTTCATAAAAATAGGGGGATGAGCTGGGCGCTTAGAGCTGTGAGCTAAGAGCTTAGAGCTAAGAGCTAAGAGCTTAGAGCTAAGAGCTAAGAGCTAAGAGCTTAGAGCTAAGAGCTTAGAGCTAAGAGCTTAGAGCTAAGAGCTAAGAGCTTAGAGCTTAGAGCTAAGAGCTTAGAGCTAAGAGCTAAGAGCTGGGCGCTTAGAGCTAAGAGCTGGGAGCTGGGTTAGGGACGTAGTGATGGGGGTGGGTGGATCGTAGCTCGTAGCTCCAAGCTCTCAGCTCCTAGCTAATGCTGGGGCTTAGGCTGGGCGGTGGGGCTGTGGCCGGAGGCGGGCGGGGCCGCGGCATTGGCTGTAGGTAGCGGCTGGGACGCGAAATTGGACTTCTCCCCGTGTTTCTTACCCACCCGTAAACTCATGCTCACGCGCTGGTTGGTCTCGGAATCGGGCGGGGTCAACGGCACCGGTCGGGTGTTGGCGTAACCGGTCACCCGCTCAATCTGGGTCGGGTCGACCGCATATTTGACCAGAGCGCGACGAGCCGCATTGGCCCGGTCGGCCGACAATTCCCACGCCCCATAATCTGGGTTCGGTAGGACCAAACCGGTCCGGGTATGCCCCTCGATCACGATGTTAAATTTGTTGCGCTCCACCGTCCACGCCAGGCTCTGCATGACAAAATCCCCCCACTTGGTGAACTTGGCCGTGCCCGCCTCAAAAAAGGGCTGCTTGCCGCGGTCGTACAGGGTCACTTTCAGACCGTCACTGGTCACCTGGACGTCGAGCGGCTTGTCGGCCAAGGCGTCGTCCATGTTGAGCATTTTATACATCTCCTTGGCCACGGAGTTGAGAAACTGCAGGTCCATTGCCGTGGCCGAGGAGGTCGACGCACCCGAAGCGGAATCCTTCTTTTTCCCCTCGCCACCGCTTTTGGTCACACTTTTGGAGTCGAAATTGAGCAACCCCGCCTTGGCCGCCAACGGCGACTTGAACGGGCTCTGGAAATACTGCGAGGTGGCGATGAGGATCTCCTTGTCCTGGGAGGTCAGCCACATGACCAGGAAGAAGGCCATCATCGCCGTCATGAAGTCCGCAAACGCCACTTTCCATGCTCCGCCTCCTGCCATGTTATTAAGTGATTAAAGGTTAATTGAGCAGAACGGGAAAAGGACGAGCGGCCATGCGGCTACTTGATCGCCTTGAGGATCGTCTCTAATTCGTCGGCACCCGGCTGGCTTTCGTGGGGGATGGTGCGACGGGCGATTTCCACGGCGGTGATCGGCGCCAGGCCCTTGGCGAAACCGGACACGGCGATGACGATGCAGCGCAGGTAGGAGGAGTCGGCTTCGTCGAGGGAATGAATGCGGTTGGCCAGCGGCACGACCATGCCGTAGGAGACGAAAATGCCCAACATCGTTCCGGTGAGCGCGGCCGACACCTTCGCGCCCACCGCCTCAGGACCGTCGGCAATCGAGGCCATGGTGTTGATGATGCCCAACACCGCCGCGACGATGCCGATCGCCGGGAGCGCGTCACCGACCATCTGGTAGGCGTGCACGATGTGGTGGGCCTCCTCCGCCTTGGTCTTGAGCTCGTCCATGAGGAGCGCCTCGAGTTGGTCGGGCTTAATTTTTCCGTCGATCACCGGCTTGATCCCGTTGATAAAAAAATCCATGCGGTGGTGGTCATGGGTGAAGGCGGGGTATTTGGCGAAAATCGCACTGCTGCTGGGGTTAACCACGTGTTCTTCAAGGGCGACCAAGCCGTTGCGTCGGCCCACCATAAAAATCTCGTAGAGCATTTTCATCAGCTCGGTGTAACTGGCTTTGGTCTCGGTCTTGGCGGCCAAAGCAACCTTGAGCCCGCCGACCATGCCCTTGATCACCCCGATCGGGGTGGAAATGACCAGCACGCCCAAGGCGATGCCCAAGATGACCACAAACTCCGAGGCGTGGATCAGTACGATGGGGTTACCGCCCGCCATCATAAACCCGACGATGGTGGAGGCAAAAACGATGGCTAAACCGATGAGGACAAACATGGGAAACGAGGGGTTAAGCCCCCACCGCAGCGGTGGGGAGGGATCGGAGATGGGCGGAACTCAGCGGTTGCGGGCGGCTTCGAGCTGGGAGCGCAAACCGAGCAGGGCGCGGGCGTGGATCTGGCAGATGCGCGACTCGGTGAGTTCGAAAACCGCGGCGATTTCGCCCAGGCGCATGTTTTCGGTGTAATACATCGCGAGGACCCGGCGTTGGATATCGGGCAACTCCTGGAGTTTTTGCGCGACGAGCTGGCCCATCTCCTCGTTTTCCATCGATAATTGCACCGGCACGGCCTGTTCGTCGGCGATCATCTCGTGGCGGCTGGTGCCACCGCCCTCGTCGGTTTCGCCATTGTCGTCGATCGCCACGAAGCTGATCGGGCGGACCTCAACCATCCAGTGGTTGTATTCCTTGAGGCTGAGGCCGAGCAGGGTGCGAATCTCTTCCTCGTCGGGGGCGCGGCCGAGGCGTTGCTCGAGTTCGGCGATGGCGGTCTTGATCTTGCGGGCCTTGGCGCGGGCGCGGCGGGGGAACCAGTCAAGCCGGCGCAGTTCGTCGAGCACCGCGCCGCGCACCCGGGTGGTGGCGTAGGCAGCGAAGGTGGCCTGCTGCTCGGGGTTGAACCGGCGCACCGCGGCGATCAGCCCGGTGACGCCCACGCTGTAGAGGTCGTCGGCATCGACATGGGCCGGCAGGGTCAGCTTGAGCCGGTCGACCACATTGCGCACCAGCGGCAGGTAACGCTCGAGCAGCTCCTTTTCGTCCACCGTGCCACCGGCGGATTGGTAGGCGCGCCAGGCCGAGGAACCTACACTCGGGGCGGCAACAGCAGGGGCAATCAGGGTCTCGGTCGAGGCGGGGGAAACCTTGGCGGTGGAGGCGGAGGGCGCAGACTGGGTGGCGGATTTCATGGCGGTAACGGGTTAAGGGAACGAACTAGCGGTGGGCAGCGGCCGGGCCTGTGGCGGTCGCGGAAGCAGACGAGGGACGAGTCGGGGTCGGTTTGGTGGCAGCAGTCGAAAGGGCAGATGTGGTTTTGGTGATGGCGCTCTTGGCCGCTTCCTTGGTGGCTTCCTCGGCGGCGTGGGCGGCTTCGGCGGCGGCTCGGCGCACCTCGAGAGTCGAGGCAAAGGCGCGGTCCAACACGCTCCAGAACCAGCGCCCGACCAAAGCCGAGCCCAGGCAGGCCAGCGCGGCGTCGCGCAGCACCAGATCGAACTGGCGATCAGCCAGATAGCCGACGACGGCCACCAGCAGGAAACCGCTCACTCCGGAGAAGAGAAAGGCGTACTTCATGCGTAGGCCTCCTCGCCCACCAGGGGCAGGCTGCGGGCCAGCACCCGGTCGAGCACGTCGAGTTCGAGTTCACCGGTCAAACCGGGACCGGTGCTGAGGAACAGCGGGGAGAGTTCGCCCTCGATGAGGAACTCCCACAACCGGCCCCAGCGCGGGGTTTCATCCAAATGGGTGCACACCAGGTGGGTGGCGCCGAAGTCGCGACCTCGGGCGTAGGCCTCGCGCAAAGCCTCGGCATCGTAGGCGGCGTTTAACACCAACACGCGCCCGGCAAAATTTTCCCTATCCAGGAACTGGGTCAGTTCGCGGGCTTCGCGGGTGCCGGCGGCGGGCAAGCAGGGCAGATCGGCCAAATGGAACTCGGCGGCCTCGGCGGGGCTTTCCTCCATACCCGGGGAATAATGCTCCACCGGCACGCCCAGCGCCTCGCAAAACACATCCAAGGTGGGCGCGGGATTGGGGCGGCCGAACTCGACCCGCCAGACCCGGCCCATCCGGCCGCGCATAAACACCTCGCGTGAAAGCCACTTGCACAACGCGGTGGTGCGCCCCACCCCGGAGGCGCCAAGGAAGGCGACGCGCTCGGGCAGGGGCCGCAGGGGGCGGGCCGCCGCGCGCAGGTCGCGGGACAAGTCCACCAGCGCCACGTGCAGCGGGCAGGACAGGGCGCGGGCCCAGCCGGGGGACGTTTCCAGGCGGCAAATCAGGCGTTCGGGGAAACCAGCCCGGCGCAACACCACCGGCAGCCGGGTGCCGGCGACCAGCCCGAGGCGGTTATCGCCCAAGGGCGACTCGGCGCGCGCGGCCACCGGGGTGGGCTCGGGCAGGGCCGGGGCGGGCAGCTCGGCCACCACGGTGAAGCGGGGCGAACCAAAAAACCGGCCAAAACCGCGGCGCGGGCTGGTCTGCACCGAAAGCACGCGGGCCTCAGGCCCGAGCTGGGTTTGAATCACCGAGACGGCCTCGGCGGTCGAGCCCACCTCGAAACGGTAGGTGCCGGGGGCGGCGGAGGCAGCGGGAGTGAAGGTGGAGGCGGGCATGGGGGCGACTTAGGCGGCGACGCGGGCGTGGGCCGGCAGGGGGAGATTGGCGGGAGCGGGGATGATGCCGGCGTTTTCCACCTCGGTGGCGGCGGGCAATTCCTGGTAGGCGAGCACCGAGAGGCGGGGGAAGGAGGGTTCCAAGAAGCGGCGCAGGGGCAGGCGCAGTTCGGCGCCGACCACGACCACCGACGGGGCGCCGCTCTCGGTGAGGGCGGCCGCGCCCTTGGAGAGTTGCTCGAGCAGGTGGCGGCCGAGGATGGGATCGAGGGCCAGACCGACCTCGCCGGGGGTGCGGTGCACCCGGGAGGCCAGCGCCTGCTCCAAGCGCGGGTCGAGGGTGAGCGCACGGATCACGTTGGGGCGGCTCTCATAATCGCCCACAAAATACATGCCCAGACGGCGACGGACCAACTCGCTGAGGTCGTCGGGGTTTTTGGTGGTGCCGGCGAAATCGGCGATGCCTTCCAAAATCGTCGGCAGGCCGAGTACCGGAACGCCTTCGCGCAACAGGTTTTGCATCACGCGCTGGATGATGCCCAGGCCGACCAGGTCGGGCAGCAGCTCGGCGACCAGGGCGGGATGGGTGACTTTGACGTGATCGACCAAGGTCTGCACCTCTTGGCGGCCGATCAGGTGGTGGGCGGAGGTTTTGAGGACCTCGGAGAGGTGGGTAATCACCACCGAGGCGGCGTCGACCACGGTGTAGCCGTTGAGCTCGGCGACCTTGCGCTCGCTTTCCTCGATCCAGACCGCCTCCAGCCCGAAGACCGGCTCGCGGCAGGGGGTGCCACGCAGGGCCACCCGGCTGCCGGTCACGTTCATCGCCATCCAGCGGGAGGCGTAAACCACCCCGCGGCCAACCGCTTTGCCGCGCAGCAGGAAACGGTAATCGTTGGACTCCAGCTCCAAATTGTCGCGCACCGAGATCGGCGGCACGATCACGCCGCGCTCGCGGGCCAGGCTCTTACGCACCCCGGTGATGCGGGCGATCAGGTCGCCGCCACGGTTGGCATCGGCTAGGGGCAACAGCCCGTAACCGACCTCAATCGCGAACACATCCTGGTCGATAACCTTGCGCAACTCCTCGGGGATGTTGGGGTTACCGGGAGTAGTACTGCCCGACTTGGCGCCGGCGGCGGCGGCTTCACCGGCTTTGCCGGTGGCGGCGGGCAGCGCGGCGACGGGAGCGGCGGCAAACTCGTCGGCTTTACCTTTGCCGCATTGGTGGCCGACGTAGTAGGCGATGCCGCCGAGCAAGGCGAAGGGCAGAATCGGCATGCCGGGCATCAGGCCGAAACCGCCCAACATCACCCCGACCACACGCAGGGCGCGGGGATAAGCCACCAACTGGCCACCGATTTGCACACCCAAGTTGGTGTTACCGGCGGCGCGGGTGACGAGCAAACCGGCCGCCACCGAGACCACCAGGGCGGGGATCTGCGAAACCAGGCCGTCACCGATCGAGAGCAGGGTGAACTTTTGCAGCGCCTCGGCCATTGTCATGTCCATTTGCAGCACGCCGATGGCGAAGCCGCCCAACACGTTAACCAAGGTGATCATGATGCCGGCGACGGCCTCGCCGCGCACGAACTTGGAGGCGCCGTCCATCGCACCGTAGAAGTCGGCCTCTTTTTGCACCTTGAGGCGGCGGGCGGTGGCGGCGACCTCGTCGATCACGCCGGCGTTGAGCTCGGCGTCGATCGCCATCTGTTTACCGGGCAAGGCATCGAGGGTGAACCGGGCGCTGACTTCGGCGATACGGCCGGCGCCCTTGGTGATCACCACGAAGTTGATCAACACCAAGATGATAAAGACCACGAAGCCGACCACATAGTTGCCCTGAATGACGAAGTGGCCGAACGACTCGATGACCCCGCCAGCCTCGCCCTTGGTGAGAATGAGGCGGGTGGTACAAATGTTGAGGGCCAGGCGGAAAAGGGTGAAGGCCAGCAGGATGGTGGGGAAACCGGAGAACTCCGGGGGCTCCTTCACGTAGATGACGATCATCATCATCAGGAGCGAAAAGCCGATGCTGATGGCCAGGAGCAGGTCGAGCACCAGGGTCGGCACCGGCATGATCAGCAGCAAAACGGTGGCGAACAGCGTGACGGTAAAAACCAGGTCGGCGCGGCGCTGGAACAGCGGGGAGAGCGCCGGCATGGCGGGGGCGAGAGCGGTGGCGGGGGCGGCGCTCATGTGTTACCTCCCTGTTGCGCGGCGGCGCGGCGGCTCGGCAGACGATAGAAGTAGTAGCGGTGGGTGCGGTAAACGAAGGCGAGGATGCCGGCGACCGCCTGGTAAAGCTCGGAGGGGATGGCCTCGCCGACGGTGGCGGTGGCGTAAAGCATGCGGGCAACCGGGCGGTTTTCCACCATCGGCACCTCGTGTTCGGCGGCCAGCGCCTTGATGCGCCGGGCGAGGGCGTTTTCGCCCTTGGCCAGCACCATCGGGGCGGCGTCAATGCCGCGCTCATACTTGAGGGCAACGGCGTAGTGAGTCGGGTTGGTCACCACCACGTCGGCGGTGGCGACGGCGGCGAGCATCTGACGCTGGGCGAGGCGGCGGGCCATGCGGCGGATCGCGCCCTTGACCAACGCGTTACCCTCGGCCTGCTTGGCCTCCTCCTTGACCTCCTCCTTGGTCATCATGAGGTCTTTGCTGGTTTTGTACTTCTCGTAGGAGTAGCTGATGATGGCGATCAGGCCGAGGGCGAGCATCAGCCGGGACAGCAGCGAGCGCATACTGCCGAGCATAAACTGCCCGAGGTAAGCGGCTTCCATCGGGGTGGTGAAGAGCGGGTCGGCCAGCAGCTGTTTGAGCGCCAGCCAGAGACAACCACCGATGGCGGCCATTTTGATGAAATCGACCACCCCGTGGACGACCACCTGTTGGGAGACGAGACGTTGGAAGCCGGGAATGGGGTTCAGTTTTTCCAGTTTGAAGCCGAGCGCCTCGGGGGTGAGCTGGAAACCGCTCTGCAAACCGCCGGCGAGCAACGAGGCCACCACGGTGGCGACGAGAATCGGGGCCAGAACGATAGCCACCACTTTGCCCGCGGCCACCAGCGGCAGCGGTACCTGGCCGGGCTGGAGCGGGTCGATGCTCAGGTGGGCCAAGACGTGGCTGGTGTATTCGGCCACCTCGCGGGCCCCGCCGCCGGCGCCGATTGTCAGCGCGAAAAACGCCGCCGCCAGCGAACAGACCACGCCCAACTCCGCCGAGCGCGCAAACTGCCCCTTGTCATGCGCCTCGGTCAGGCGCTTGCCTGAGGCTTCTTCGGTCTTGGAGTCTTTATCGTCGTCGGCCATTGCGGGGGATACTCAGTTAGCAAGCCCGCTGCCAAGCGCAGCGCTACGCCCACAAGACACTGAACAACAATGAGTAATAATTTAAAATATCCGGCCCGATAAACTTTTTTACAAAAAATCGCGGTCGGGGTTAAAGCGGCGGCAAATTGTGCCGCTAAGGAGAATGGTCGCCTGTTTCGGCGCAGCGGCGTG
>CAMBUJ010000135.1 GCA_945871005.1 Opitutus sp. GAS368
GATCATGTGGTTGTCTCCAGGCCCGCGTTTAACGGCGATGCCCATATTTATGACCGCCCCGAGAAGCCCGAAGATTGCGACGCAAAGCGAGATGATGAAGTAGGTATGCATGTTGAGGGACTTAGCGGGCGATTGAGGGACCAAGTTCAAATGTCTTGTCCCACCTTCGCTGGGTGATTTTAAGTTGAAATTGGGTGGCTTGGCAGTCGTTTCGACGTCCCATGTCTAAGCTTTAATACTTGTGGTTCATCGGTTTGAAGTACGCGGATTTGGTTCGGTTTTCGTCCGGGCAATGCCATTCAGCTCGGCCGGTTTGGGTATCAATAATGATGTACTGAGGAATCGTAGCGGTCAGGTCGCAACCCGGGTTGAGGCAGAGACTATCGCCGATATGTGCATGCCACTTCTTGGGTTCATGCACATGGCCACAGAGCACCAGTCGTGGCTTGTGCGCCCAGATCGCATCGCTGACTTCGGGGTCGCCGTCGTCACGCAGAGAGTTCGGTGCAACAGCCAATGGGGTGCCAGAGGGCGGGGCGTGGACCACCACGATTTCTGCGGACTGTGGCCAAGTCCATGGTACCGCCGCTCGGCCGCACCATGGCACCACCCCGATTACCAGCGGTCCTGTCCAAACTTCTTCGTCCACAATTAGCCCTGGGCGCCGCAGTTCCCGTAGCCAGGCGCCACTGCGAGTCTGTGTCCCCGTGCGAAGATCGGGCAAAACATCGTGGTTGCCCGAACACACCAATAGGGGGCGTTTGGGCGAGCACGGGAACGCCTCCAACAGGGCGCTCCACCGCTCGACCTGGGCAGGGTTTTTGTCGAACTGATTGAGAAGGTCACCCGCCAGGGCAATGGCATCATAATTAGCTGCTTGTGAGGTAAGCCAATCGAACCAATCCAGGCGAAAGTGGAAATCCGCGACGTGAAGGATTTTCATGGAGGTGTTACTTATTGGTCGAGCAGCACCTGTAACTTTAGGCGGAGGGGTTCACGTTCGGCACGACCGTCGATCGACGAATAGGCCAGATATTCACGCAGGGTCGATTTCATCTCCGCCGCTCGCCTGCCGGCAGTTAATAGTACGGCATCGCCCGCAGCCACGCCTCCTGCGGCGCGCAAGATCGACTCCATTTCGGCCCGCACTTCAGGTGATTGTTGTTCAAGCATTTCCGTGGGTATCATGTGGCTGCATTTCAGGTTAAAGGATTTTTGGGGAGGGAGCAGCACTCCGCTCGCCTCAATACAGTATAGCACGGGATTTGCGCCTTTTTTGAGGCCTCAGGCGTTAGCTTGCCGTGTTTTTGCAGGGATCGTAATGTCGCCCCTGTTTTGGCTCGGAGGGTAAGGGGCGGATCCAAGTGGACTGCATCACTTCTAGCCAGTTATGCCCATTTCTAGCTAGTTATACCCGAAATCGAGTATAAGTGGCTATAAGTTGTTATAACTACACAAGGCACTTTATTGCAATGATTAATGGTTTTATGGAAACCATTAATCGGAACGGAGGAGCACAAGCCTGCGCGAGTCCATGACGTTTTGTCGTATCATGGAGACGCGGTCCTTGAAGGCCTAACTCCGATAAAGGGCAGGGGAATTCAGCACCAGCGAAGGAGTGCACGTTCGGCACGACCGTCGATTACCGCTTCGTTCTGTGGTGAAGCACTTAGGGCATGCAGAAAGTGCCGGATAGTCTGTGGCATTTTGCGACGAGCCTTTCTTTGTGCCATTATACCCATGCTCGGGGAGCCAAACTTTCAGCGCACTCATTTGCGGGAAAATCAAATAGAACCAATGGCTTCAGGCGGAGATCGGATTTCAGGTGGAGCTCTGCCATCGCTATCTTAAGCTGCCATTTATTAAATTTCTCCATCAACTCATGCTGCGTAATCTCCATCTCCCCGCTAGCATTGAGCTGGTTCGAAACAACACTGTGAGCAAGCAGCCCGCATGTAAAAATTTGCAGCAGGTATTTTGATGGAGGTGCCCCCATTCGTTCGAGTGCCCAAGACGTAATAAACCGTTCAGGTAGCTCATGTGTAGTCGCCCTTGGGTGCGCTTTTATCCAGTCCAAGCTTTCTTCAAAAAACGGCGGCTTCTGGTTTTTCATGTGCGAAAATTAAGCATAAAAAGCGCTAAAATCACAAGATGAAAACCATCTATAGATGGTTTTTACTGGGGGTGTTTATCGGTAAGATGGGGTGAATGCCCAGTGATTTAAGTTTATTGCCCAAGCAACTCGGACGCACGGTTCGACAGCTTCGGATCGAGGCAGGTTTTAGTCAGTCGGCTCTCGCAGAAAAAGCCGACTTGGCACTGAATTTCGTAGGTGAAATCGAGCGAGGAGAGAAAAACGCATCACTCGAAACGACGCTGCGACTTGCTCGGGCTCTGGGGATTTCTGGATCAGAGCTGTTGAATCGCGTCGGTGTTTGAATTTACCTAAGCAGTTAATTAATAATTAATTAAATAACGCCTAGCATCGATCGGCTGGGGTAAGGATGGCTTGGTACCCACAAGATGTCGTACTTTTCATTCTTTTCGGAAAAGGGGGTGGGCTGAAAAATGCGACACGACATAATGTCATTTTGAAAACAGCGACATCTTGTGGGTGTCATTTTGGACGGCAAAACGCCCTTTTGGGCTGAAAAAACGACATCTTGTGGGTACCAAGGGGTGTCATTCTAAGGGGACTTTACCATCGCGTGTGGTGGGCTTAGCGTCCTGGCGTCGGCGCGAACCGACAGCTTGGGGCGACTCCACCAACCCAGCGGGCTGGAGTGACCTGCTTTTTTTGAAAAAAAGCGACACCTTGTGCAGGAAATTTTTCGGGCGGGCGCCGGCGGGGGATTAGGCCTTGCGCGGGCGGCGCGGGGTTTCCACAACTGGCCGCTTTTCCCCATGCAGACCCAGACCCTCTCCCTCGATTTGATTGATGTTTACGGCGGTACCCAGGCGCGGGTGAAAACCAACGACGACGCCATCGAAAGCTACGCCGAGGAAATGGCCAATGGCGCGGTCTTCCCGCCCATCTCGGTTTACTACGACGGGGCCACCTACTGGCTGGCGGACGGCTTTCACCGCTACCTGGCGGCCAAACGCATTCAGTTGCCCTCGATTCTCGCCGAGATCCAGCCCGGCGGGCGCAGCGACGCGCTCAAACACGCGCTGGGGGCCAACGCGACCAACGGGGTTTATCGCAACAACGCCGACAAGCGTAACGCCGTGGAAATCGCCCTGGAGGAATGGACCGACCGGGCCAACACCGTGATCGCCGATATTTGCAAGGTCTCGCCCGAGTTGGTGCGCATGCGCCGCTCAGAACTGACCAAGGCGGGCAAAATCGTCCGCCCCGAGAAGGTCACCGGGCGCGACGGCAAGGAGTATCCCGCGCAAATGGAGCACGAGCCGCGTGGCAAGGAGGAGGCGCGTTCGAGCGACGGGGCCGAGGGTGGCGGCGGCGGTGGCGGGCGTCCCCAGGGCAAGGGCGAAGGCCCCGGCGGGTTTGGCGGCAGCAACATGGAACTCGAGCGCGAGGCCCGGCAGATGATTCGCCGCGGCGAGATCAATCCCTTCGAGTTAAAAACTCTCACCACCGCCAACGCCCACGATTACGCCGCCACGGTGATCAACCTGCTCGTCACCATGAAGCCCGCCGATCCCCAGCGCCGCGAAGGCCTGCTGCGCATCAAGCGCTGGGTGGAAAAAGCGCTGGCCGGCGAAGTCGATTTGAGCGCGGGCAACGGCTAAGGCGTAGCGTCTCGGGCCGTCCGGGTGGGGCGGGCGCCGACCGGAGGTTACTCCGTCACGCGCGCCGCTTGGTTGGCGCGGGCGGCCTTTTGAATCAGGGCCATGAGTTCGCGCGCCCGTTGGGTGGCCTCGGCGGACTGGTTTCGGTTGAGCTCCTTTTCAAGGGTGTCGCGCCAGCCCCGCGCCGGCTCGCAGCCGGAGGCGCTGGCAAGGTTCAGCCAGGCCAGGGCTTCGACGAGGTCCTTCTGCACGCCCGCGCCCAGCCAATAGGCAATGCCGAGGTTGTACTGGGCCTTGGCTAGACCTTGTTCGGCGGCCTTGCGGTACCAGTTGACCGCCTCGACTTGATCTTTGCGCACGCCTTCCCCCGACCAGTAGGCGATGCCAAGGTTAAACTGGGCTTCGGTGTGGACCTGTTCGGCGGCCTTGCGGAACCATTTCACCGCCTCGTTCGTGTCCTTGGCCACGCTGCCCGCGCCCACGTAGTAGGCGATGCCGAGGTTGCACTGCGCATTTGCGTCGCCGCGTTCGGCGGCCTTGCGGAGTTTGTCGGATCGCTCCGGAGCCGCCTCGGCCAGACCTATGGAAAAAAACACGAGGAACACCACCAAACAGGGGCGCGTCTTCATGCCACTGAGTAAGTCCGCAAATCCGCCCCAGTGCAAGGCTGTGGACCGGCCCCGCACGCAGGTGGGTGCGCATCCCCGTATCCCCTGGTTCTGGGCCGAGAACTCATTTGCAACGCGCGTATGGGGACCTCGGGGCAGCAGAAACTCCCCGGGCTCACGCCCGGCGCCACGCTGCACCTCGCGCTGGTGGTGGGTGGGCCGGCGCCTGGGCTTGGGGCGGTGTGCGGGGCGCCGGGGCGACTGACAAAAGACTCCACTGAACTTTCGCGAATTATTTTTGAGCGTTTCGAAACCGACTGCGTCTGTCTCCTTGTAGCAGTTTTTGTAGTTAGCGGGTTTGCCAGCGTCAGGTCACAACAGCCGTCTCCCCCGAGGCGGCTTTTGTGCGTTCAGGGGCCGGGGCTTTTGTGTCGCTAGGGCGGCTGGGCGGGCTTTGCTCTTGGCCATGATTTCCTTGCATGAAGGCCGGGGTTCCCGGACGAAAAAGCCTCCGGCGCAGGCGCTGGTGCTCGGCCTGAGCGTGGTCGGCTGCACGCCGCGCATCTGGCGCCGGTTGGTGGTGCGCGAAGCCATGTGGCTGGCGCGATTGCACGACTCGATTCAGGTGGCCTTCGACTGGTTCGATTATCAGACGCACACCTTCACCGTGGGCGAACTCCGCCTTGGCAATCCGGCCAAGCCCGACGGCCTGCCGCCCATCGACGACGACCGCGACGTTACCCTGCTCGATGCGGAATTGGCCAAGCGCGGGGCGATGGGCTACGACTACCACTTTGGCGAGGGCTGGCGGGTGGAGGTCCGCGTGGAAGCGGTGCTGCCGGTGGTCAAAGGCGAGGTCTATCCACGCTGCCTGGCAGGGGAACGCGCCGGCCCTCCCGAGGACTGCGGCGGGGTCGAGGCGTACCAGGACATGTTGGCCTGCATTCAAGATCCCACCACCGAACTGGGACGCGAATGGCTGGACTGGCTCGGCCCGCTCCATGATGTTAATCGCTGCGACCTGCCATTGATCAACAAGGCCTTGCGCAAGTTTAGTAAGTGACCGCAGCAACCAAGGATTGACCTGGGGGCGCGGAGGCGTTGGGGTGCGGGAGTTCTTTTATCAATGGGCATGGTCAGCCGGGAGGGACCGACGGTAAGCGTGGGTGCCTCCATCTGACCATGAACATGACCAATGACCGGTTTCCGCTCAACGTGCTCGGTGGGTTTGCGCCTTCGGGGTTTTTCAAAAAAGCCCCGGTGGGAGCCAGCCAGTCGGCACCGCGAATGATGCGGAAACACAATGAAGCCGCGACGTCGGCCCAGGCTGCACGCCTTAACGGGTTGCTCAGCCACGGGACGCCTTCGCCCCTGAAGTCCTCACGGGATTTCAGCTAAAACCAGTAAACAACGCCGCCCGGGAGCTTACGCTTCCGGGCGGTTTTTCTTTGGTCGAGTTGGAGTGGCTTAAGCGTCGAGGGTGACATCGCCCTTGGGAGCGGCAACGCAGGCCAGGCAGGAGCCGGGCTCGGGCTTGCTTCCGGGCGCTTGGGCATAGGTGACATCGCCACTGCGAATCGCGGTCACACAGGTGCCGCACTGACCGGCGCAGCAACCCGAGGCAATCGCCACGCCCTGCGAATCAGCAAAGGCCAGTAAGTTCTCCGCAGTCGGATTCCAAGCGACGGTTTTACCCGATTTGGCAAAGGTGATCATTGGCTGCTTGGCGCCGGCCTCAGCGGCGACGGCAGCCACCGGGGCCGCCTTCTTCACGCTGGCCGGGCCGAATGCCTCGTAATGAACCCGGTCGTCCGGCACGCCCCAATCGGCCAACCCCTTGACTACCGATTCCATCATCGGGCCGGGCCCGCACATGTAGTAATCGAAGTTGCTCGACGGTAAGAGCTCTTTGAACAGATCGACGCCCACCCGGCCCTGGTGCTGGTAATCCTGGCCCAATTTGTCGTCGGCGGTGGGGTTGGAGTAACAGACGTGCAGGTAAATGTTGCTGTACTTGGCGGCCATCGCCGCGACGTGCTCCTTCATGATGTGCTCGGCACCATGGCGCACCCCGTAAAACCACCAGATTTCCCGCCGCGAGCCGCTTTGGATAATCTCGTTCATCATGCTCAAGCAGGGGGTGATACCCACGCCGCCCGAGATCAGGACCACTGGTGACTGCTTGTTGGTATCGAGGAAGAAGTGCCCGCCGGGGGCCTTCACGTCGAGAATCGAGCCCTCGTGGATCGAATCGTGGAAGAAATTCGAGGCCAGGCCGGCGGGATGCTCGGGCTTGGAGGGCGGGCAGCGTTTGATCGTGACCCGGTAATAGTCGGGCAGAATCGCATCGCTCAAGCTGTAGCAACGGATCGTCTTCTTTTTCTGGTTGGGGATATCCAGTTCGAAGGTGAGGTACTGGCCGGGCTTGAAGGGGGGCAGCGGCTTTTTGTCGTGGGGCGCCAAATAAAACGAGGTCGCGTCGTTGGTTTCCGGGACCTTTTTGATCACGCTGAACTTGCGCACCCCGTTCCAGACATTGCCGGAGGTCTCGGCCTTTTTCTGGGCTTTTTCCGCGGTGAGTAGTTCGGTTTTGAGTTTTTGCAGGGAAATCGACTGCGCCTGCTTTTGGGCGATCAGCGCACGCAGTTGGGCCAGCAACAAGGTGCCCACGGTCGCCACGACCAGTGCAACCAGCACCAGTCCGAGTGATAAAAGAAGATAGGATGTCATGAAGAACGAGCGGGGCTCAGGAGGAAGGGGATGGATTAGAACTTGCGGCGCAGTTCAAAACGGATGCCGGTGACGTCGGTTTTGCTGTCGCGGAGCACATGGATGGTATCGGTGCGAAAGATCCACGCGTTGGACAGGTTGCGCTGGTAGCGGGCACCGAAACCGTATTCGGGCTCCTTGTCCGCGGCGGTGCCGGGCTGATCGAAGCTGTTGAGGGCAGCAAACTCGAAGACCACCTGCTGGGTCAGGTCGAAGAGGTACTCGATGCCGAGGGCGCCGCCATAGGTGTTGTGGCCAGTGTCGTCCATCGTGGGGAAACCGGTGATGCCGTCGGTTTCAAAGTTGATGCCGGTGTTGAGCAAAACCCCGCCTGCGCCGGCAGCACGCGCCAGTGACTGCGGGCGGTCAAAACCGGCCCACGCGTTGAAGTACGGCACTAACGTGAGCGGCTTGGAGGAGATCAGGCTGTTTTCCACCAAGAACAAATAGCCGTCGGCGGTCTGGGTTTGGCCTGGGCCGGGGTCCTGGCCGAAATTGGCGATCACGCGCACGCTGTTGGAAATGCGGTCCCAGTAGCGGCGGGTGAAGGCGATCGAGGCGTTGTGGTAACTCAGGTTGCTTTTGCTGTCATGGCCCTCGACGTAACCGTAGCCCGCCTCCCAGTAGCCCTGCATGGCCTCAATGAAGGTGGTCGCGCCAAAGACACCCGAGTTGTCGTTTTGGGGCATCGCCGCGGTGGTGACCCGGTCAAAACCAGCGAAAAAGGTCACGTCCATGTTGCTGATCTGGAGGACGGGACTGTTGCGCGCCGGAATCGTAAAGGCGAAACCGGTGATCGCGTCCTGCATCCAAACGCCGTTTTGGAACAGCAGCGGGATCAGGCCGGCGGTGAAGGGAATGTCGTAGGAACTGTCCTTGTTGGTCACACCGGAGCCGATGCGGGCCAAGTCGCCCTCGATGAAAAGCGCGTCGGGCTCGAGGTCGAAGATCGCCTTGTTGTCGCTTTGCCCGTCGAGCTGGGAAACGCGGGAAACATCGCCGCGGCGATCCAGCGGGGTGAAGGTCGCATGGATGCGTTCGGTCGCGGTGATCTTCAGATCGAGGTCAAGGGTGAGCTTGCTCGCGATGATTTCCTTATCTTTGCCGCCCGTGTTGTTGTAGCCGGCCACGGTGCGCAAGTCGCCGTAGAGCAGCAGCTGGGGGAAAACCAGGTTCTTTTCACCGAACAGGTTGATGCCCGGTTCGAACTGGCCGGGGCCGTAGAGCTCGCGGCCCAATTCGAGCAGTGGGCGAGCGGCCTTAACGGCGCGCTTGGCACCATAGATATCGAGTTGGCGTTGGAAGTCGTAGCTGTGGGTATAGGTCGGGTCAGGGCCGAAGGGGAAGGCCTTGGCGTCGTAGGGAACCGACTGAGCCCGTGCATCCATCGCGTGGGCGCCGTCACTGGCCCCGGAGGCGGTGAGGGTGGCCAGCGCGAAGCCCGTGCCAATAACCTGTTTGAGGATCGTGTGAGTGGTTTTCATGGGATCAGCGGGCAGGGTTAACCGTGAATTCGGCGGCCGAGGGGTGGAGGTCGATCATCCATTCGTTCATGGATTGGTTCATCTCGGGGGTCGCCTCGATGAAGTTCATGAAGTAGATCGGCTCAGCGCGACTGCGCATCCGGATGGCCAAGCGGTAGCGGCCGGGGTTTTTGATGGCCGAGGCTGGAATGGTGTAGCTGGCGGTGCGCTTGGACAGCGGCGGCAAGCTGCGGCTTTCCATACGCACAAAGGGCGGGTGGTTGAGCACACTGGTCGGCACCCCGGCCGGGCGGATAAAGGGCAGTTGGTCGATGTCCATGTTGATCGGCAGGTACATCTCGCGGTCGGTGCCTTTGACGTTAGTGGTAAGGAACTTGGTCTGCAGGTTAAACAGTTGGCTGTCGACCGGCAGGCGGCCTGCGCGCACATCGGCGGAATGCAGGTCGGCCATGTCGCCTTGGCTGTC
>CAMBUJ010000136.1 GCA_945871005.1 Opitutus sp. GAS368
GACAGGTAGGTCTGTTCCGACATCCAGCCCCGATTCACCAAAATAAGTGCGCCGGGCAAGGGCGGCAGCGGCAACAAATCGAGTACCACCAAGCAGGCGTTGATCGAGATCACGCCCATGATCAGCGACACCGTGTTCGGATCCATGCGATAGATCCCCCCGCCCACCAGCGCCACCGCCAGCATGATCAGCAGGCTGATCGCGGTCTGGGCGAGCAAACAGTAGAGGTAGTGCTTGCGCGGCTCGGCAAACGCACCTGGGTTAACCGTGACCGGCTTGGCCCAGGCCAGAAAAAACCAAAGCCCGTTCAAATGCGGGTTAAGGAAAAAAATGCACATCAGGGGCAGCACCACCGTGCCCCATAAATCCATGTGCGGAAGCGGGTTAAGGGTCAGGCGGCCCTCGGCTGCCGGGGTATGGTCACCGAGGCGATCGGCCAACCACGCCTGCGCGTAAGCCCGCAAACACAGCGAGGCGGCGATAAAAATGTAAGAAAGCAGTCCGTTGCGGAGGTGCTCAGGAGTCAGGCCGATGTCCATTGCCGGTCACTTTGCCGAGTTCACGGGGAGCTGCGCAACCAGCTTTTGCTTCTGGGCCTGGAGAACCGGCTCCTGGACGGCTTCGAGCACGGCGAGCGCCTCGGCGAATTTCTGCTGCTGGACGAGCACATTGGCCTGGTGCAGGCGGATGGTTTCCTTTTCCAGTGGCGAGGTCACCTTGGCCTCGAGGGCGCGCCAAAACACCAGGGCCGCCGACCATTCCGGCCGCTCCAAATCGTAAAAAGACTCCCCGTAGCGGTAGGCGTAGGCGACGTTGCCGGGGGCGAGCGCGGTGGCCTGCTCAAAGCCGTCCTGCATGCCCTGGTCGAGGGTGGCGCGGGTCCAGGCCCCGCTCTTTAAAAACTCCGCGCGCCCCTCGGTGAGCAGCACGCCGATCTGGTAATGATAAAGCGCCTCGGTCGGAGCCAGTTGCACCGCCGCGAGGTAATAGTTGAGCGCATCGAGGGGCCGCCCCTCCTCAGCCAAGTAATTGCCCAGCTGGTTTTTAACCAGGGGCAGATTGGGATCGAGGGCGTTCGCCTTGAGCAGCATCGCCGCCGCCAGCTTGCGCTGATCGACCACCGGCTGGCTGAGCAGCATCGCGTAACTGACATAACCGGCGGCCACTTCCGGGTATTTCTTCAGGTAGTCGTCGTAGTTGAACATCAGTTCTTGGAACTGGGCGCGCAGGTCCTCGACCTCGGCGTGGGTGGATTTTTTGGCCACCTCGGCGAGGAGCTCGCGCTGGCGCTCGACCAAAACCTTGAGCGCCGCGGTCGCCCCCGCCGGCACGGGCGGCTCCTCCGCATGCCCCACCCCGGCGGCGAGCAACCAGCACAACCCAACGGTCAAAATACGGATTAATTTCATAGGAACGATTGGCGGCCAGATTGAGCGCCCGCCGCCCCCGCGTAAATAGCCAACCTGCGCCGCCGCGGGGCGCCCCGCATCGGTGTAGCTCGGCGCCCCCGTGGCCTCGAACGTGAGCTGCTCAGGGGGGGATCGACTGGGGGGCGGCGTGGCCTCCCCGAGCTCACGCTCAAGGCCACGGGAGGCGTCCAACTTGGACCGGCCGTTGTGAACAGGCGGAAGTTGATCCCCATGCGTGGCCCCGGGCGTGAGCGCGGGGATCATTGGGAAATAACACAGACTTCCAGTCTGCTTTGGGCGGGCGTTGGGTTAGCCCACGGAAGCAGACTGGAAGTCTGCGCTACACAGCAGTCCTGCGCCGGTCGTTTTCTGCTTTGCCCCACCGGCCCGCCCCAGTGAAGGTGGGCGTTTCCCAATACCATGAGCGCCGAGCCGATCCGTTTTTATAACCGTTACACGCAGACAACCGAGACCGAGCTGGTTTATGGCGAGCCGTGGCTGCGCTGGACCTACGAGACCGCCCTCGGCCGGTTTTCAACCTGGGCGTTGATCAAACGCGCGGTGTTTTCCCACTGGTATGGCTGGCGGATGGACCGCCCGATCAGCGCCCAGCGCGTGCTGCCGTTCATCGCCAATTACGATCTCAACGTCGACGAGTTCGCCGACTCCCCGCTCTCGTTTAAAACTTTTAACGAGTTTTTCTACCGTGGTTTGAAACCCGCGGCCCGTCCGATCGCGCCGGGCGACGAGGTGGCTGTGTTCGCCGCCGACGGCCGCCATCTGGCCTTCCCCGACGTGGATGCGGCGGAGGGGTTTTATGTGAAGGGAATGAAGTTCAGCTTCGCCGAATTGTTTGGCGATGCGGAGCTGGCCAAGGAGTTTGCCGGCGGGTCCATGGTAATCTCGCGGTTGTGCCCGGTGGACTATCACCGGTTCCATTTTCCGGTGGCGGGCAAGCCGGGCGCGCCCCGGATGATCAACGGCGACCTGTTTTCGGTGAGCCCGATCGCGCTGCGTAAAAACGTCGGCTACCTCGTGCAGAACAAGCGCTCGCTGACCCTGGTCGACGGCACGCCGTTCGGCCGGGTGGCGATGTTCGAAGTCGGGGCGACCTGCGTGGGCACGATCAAAAATGTGTTCGTGCCGGGTCAGCCGGTGGCAAAGGGCGCGGAGAAGGGCTTTTTCACTTTCGGCGGGTCGTGCGTGATCACGGTTTTTGCGAAGGGATGCATTCGCCTCGACGACGATCTGGTGAAGCAAAGCGCGCAGCAGATCGAAACTTACGCGCGCATGGGCGACCGCCTCGGCGTGGTCGTTAAATAACCGACACGGCGCGTCAAAATCGCTCCGCGATCCCGCTACGTCCCGGAGGCGTGGTGGGTTCCAAGGCGTAGCGGGGCGACGAAGTCGTTTCGAGCCGAGGAGAGCGGAATCAAAATCGCTCCGCGCTCTCGCTACGTCCCGGAGGCGTGGCGGGTTCCGAGGCGTGGCGGGTTCCGAGGCGTAGCGGGTTCCGAGGCGTAGCGGGGCGACGGAGTCGTTTCGATCCGGGGAAATCGGAATCAAAATCGCTCCGCGCTCTCGCTACGTCCCGGAGGCGTGGGGGTTCCGAGGCGTAGCGGGGCGACGGAGTCGTTTCGATCCGAGGAAATCGGAATCAAAATCGCTCCGCGCTCTCGCTGCGTCCCGGAGGCGTGCCGGGTTCCGAGGCGTAGCGGGGCGACGAAGTCGTTTCGATCCGAGGAAATCGGAATCAAAATCGCTCCGCGATCCCGCTACGTCCCGGAAGCTTGCCAGGTTCCGAGGCGTAGCGGGGCGACGAAGTCGTTTCGATCCGGGGAGATCGGAATCGAAACCGCTCCACGCTCTCGCTACGTCTCGGAGGCGTGGCGGGTTCCGAGGCGTAGCGGGGCGACGGAGTCGTTTCGAGCGGCTGAATCCAGCCGGGCGCCTGCCTACCGGCGCAGATCAAAGAGACTGGCCCGAGTGTTGTTGTCTGGGACCGCATCGCTGACACCCTCCACCGGCTCCAATCGGGTGCGAAGCTCAATGGGCGCCGCTGCCAAGCCCGCTTCGATGGGCAACGGCACGGTGGCACTCGCGCCTGGAGCGATCACTGGCAGCGTCACGGTGGAAACTTGCCCGTTGAACTCGACCGTCAGGGTTTGCCCAAGAACGGGGCGAGCGCTGCGGTTTTGCACCACCACTTCGATCGCGCGGGTTTCGGGGTTGTAGCTGTGGCTGGAAATCGCCGTGTCGGTGCGCATCGGGTCGTTGCGGGCCAGCACCCAGCCGAGGTTGAGCGTGCCGTGGCCGTAGTGAGCATCCGCCCCCGCCGCCCCGCCGTCGTCGGCGTGGGTTTGCAGAATTTCTGCAGCCTGCGCGGCGGTGTGGCCGGGGGTCTGCGAGAGGACCACGGCGAGGGCCCCGGCGATGACCGGCGCGCTCGCCGACGTGCCGCTGAAAAACGTGCGTGTTGGGCTGAGGCCGGCCGCCGCCAAGCCAACTCCGGGAGCGGTCAGGCGGAGCTGCCCCCCGGAATTAGAAAACGCTGTTTGACGGCCGTTGGCATCCGTGGCGCCAACCGAGATGACACGGGGATCGGCGGCGGGCCAAACGAGGCGCTCGGCGCCGTCATTGCCGGCCGCGGCCACCAGCACCACTCCGCGACTGGTGGAGAAGGTGACGGCCCGGCTCAGTACCTCGGAAGTGGTGCGTCCGCCGAGGCTGAGGTTGATGATCTGGGCGCCTGCCTCGACGGCGGCGACGATGCCTTGGCAAACGGTAAAGACGTCACCGTGGTCATCGGTATCGATTACGCGGATGCTGAGCAGGGAGGCGGCCGGGGCGACGCCGGGTGCGTCGGCCGTGGCGCCACCGATAACCGAGGCGACGGCGGTGCCGTGCTGGCCGGACGCTCCGGTGCCGGCGTAACCCAGCCCGATATCAAGGTAACGCAGCCGCGCCCCAAAAGTGGGATCGGGGGCGGCGCCACCGTCGAGGAGCGCAACGGTCACCCCGCGGCCCCAGTTGGCGGTATCCGTGGTGGCGGGGACACCGAGCGTGGCGAGGAGACTCTGTCCCACGGCAACGGGCCGGCCGGGAGCGCGTTCACCCGTGGCTGGCGCCGGGGGCATGTCGACAAATGGGTTGGCACTCACCCCGCCGAAATCTCCGGCACGGGCGACCAGGTCGGAGGCAAAGCGGTCGTAGGCGCGCACCCGCACCCGTAGCGCGTGGAGCGCGTCGATCCGGCCGACCACGATAACTCCGGCCTGGGCTGCGCGGACAACGAACTGGCGGTAACCCTCGGCGTCTTTGAACAGAAGAACGGCCTCGTGGGCGCGCACGCTCGGACGCTGGAGATGTTCGGTCAGTTTCACCGCGAGGGCCTCTGCGTTGCTCGCGTGGTCGAGGTCGGCGGTGGTGCGGGTACTCGGGGCCTCGGGGAGATCTCGGCCAACGCTGCGCTCCTGCCTATCGGGGCGAACCGGTTCGGAGGAGGATGGGTGATCGCGGTGAGAAAGACGGAAGAGCGCGAGCAACGCCAGCAGCCCGCCGGCGACCGCGAAGAGGGTTTTCCGGTGGGGCGCGCGAGGACGGGATTGGCTCATCGTCAGAGGAACAGCGGGGCTAGGCGGTTAATGCAGCACTCCGGGATGGCGGCGGCTACGCTCAAAGGGTCCAGTCCACCGGGGGGCGGCCGTGGGCGATGAGCAGGCGGTTGGCCTCGGCGAAGTGGTCGTTGGCGGCGAATTTTTTGTCGGGCGGGAGTCGGTTTTGCGCGAGCGGAGAGGGGTGTTGGTCGGCTAAAATCATGTGGCGGGCCGTGTTGATGTGCGGGCGGGCGGAAGCCTCGGCTTTGCCACCCCAGAGCATAAACACCACAAACGGCGCCTCCGCTTGCACCAGGCGCAGAACGGCCTGGGTGAAGGCCTGCCAGCCGAGTTTGGCGTGGCTCATGGGCTCGCCCGCGCGCACCGAGAGAATCAGGTTGAGCAACAACACGCCCTGATGCGCCCACGCTTCGAGGTGGCCGGAGGCGGGCGGAATCCAGCCGGGGAAACTGCGGGCGAGCGACTGGTAGATGGCTTTGAGCGAAGCGGGTAACCGCACGGTCGGCGGCACCGAAAAGGATAGGCCGTGGGCGTTGCCCGGGGTGGGATAGGGATCCTGGCCGAGGATAACGATTTTCACATCGACGGGGCGGACCAGCTCGAGGGCGCGGAACAGGTTTTCACGCGCAGGGAAAACCTCGCCCTGAGCGTAAGCGGCGTCGACGGCGGCGGTGAGTTCAGCGAATTGCTCGCGGGTGTAACCGTGGTCGAAAAGTTTTTCCCAGGCGGGCGGAAGGGGGAACGGAGCTGCGGAAGTCATGGGGTGAAGCGGTGCTGCGAGCGGGTTACGGCACCACGGTGACCGGCAGGCCGACCCATGCCAGTTCGAGCAGGCGATGTGCGTCCCAGTTGGCTAGGCGGAAACAGCCGTGCGACTCAGTGCGCCCGACTTGCTCGGGCGTGGGGGTGCCGTGCAGACCATAGCCGGTGCGGTCCAACCCGATCCAGGCCACGCCGACCGGGTTGTTGGGGCCAGGAGGGATCATCAGCCTACGGCCCAACTCCTGCGCTTCGGCGGACTCAGGAAAGGTCGCCGGGTTAAACGTGTAATCGGGGTCGGCGATCACGAGGGTGACATGCAGTTCCCCCACCGGACGTTTTTCCACGTCGCGGGCGATGCTCACCGGGAAGTGGGCGAGGAGTTTTCCCGCAGCATCCCTAGCCTGCAACAGGCGCTCAGCCAGCCGAATTTCGATCCGCGCGGCTTGGGTTAAAAGCGGCTCACGGGTCACGTCGGGCACACTCAGCGGGGTGCCGGCCGTGAGGGCCGCCCAGTCCACCGAGGGGTTGAGGCTTTGGATAAAACGCGGGCTGGAGTGGGTGCGCTCGGCGACCAATTCGAGCGCGGTTTCATGGGCGAGGGCCGTCTGCTGGGATTTCCCCAACCAGGTTTTGGCCAGGGGCTGGAGGCTGGCGAGGTCGGCCTCGGTGAGGGCGAACAGGGTGAGCGGCGGGCGATCGAGCTCCAGAGCGGCGCGGGACTCGTCGTTGAGTTGGCCGGTCTCGGCCAGGCCCCGGCATTGCTGGAAAGCGCGCAGGGCGCTGGCGGACTGGTCACCGGGAACACCGTCGATCGAGCCACTGGAAAAACCTTGGCGAGCCAGGGCGATTTGGGCTTCGAGCCAGGTTTCAACCGATCGCGGGTAGGTGCGGGCGGGCGGAGGCGTAAAGGCGACGAGCGGGGGGGCGGCTGGGTCGGGGGCGAGTGCGGCGGCGGAGCCGGAAGGCTCGCGGATTGGCGACGGGGTGTCGGCTAGCGCCGATCGCGCGGGGTGCGCCGCGGCGAGGGACACAACGCAGGCGACGAAGCGAAGGACGTGGCAGCGAAGGAGCGAGGGAAGTTGCACGGGGGGAGTGCGCCACGATGGCCGCCCCGAGGTGCCTGCGTCGAGGCG
Organism: Opitutus sp. GAS368; assembly: GCA_945871005.1. GTDB lineage: Bacteria > Verrucomicrobiota > Verrucomicrobiia > Opitutales > Opitutaceae > Rariglobus. The sequence goes on from CAMBUJ010000136.1 coordinate 6,922, forward strand.
GTTTGTGCGCGAAGCCTGCGGGTCGGCGAAATCCGGCGGACCGCACCTACCGCGGGACCAACACCGACGCTGGTCTGGGCGCGTGATAATGCCCGTGGATGGGCCGCACGCGGTTCGGGTCGGCCAGCGCGGCCTCGATGTCGGCGCGCTCACTTAGCACGTTCCAGAGCGGTTGGGCCACGGTCGGAATCAGGAAAAACGCGTCCCGCGCGCGGCGGTTCCAGCGGTCGCCCAGGCGGGCAAAATCGTCGGGCTGGACCACCCCGCGGCAGCTGGCGGCCCCGCACAGGCAGGGAAACGGGGCCAGCGGGTTGAGCGTGCCGTAGTCGTCGGTGAGTTCTTCGCCAGCGGCGATATCGCGCACCGCCAGCTCGAAATCGTAGCCCAGGCTCAGGCAGTTGGCGGCGCAGGAGTGGTTAAAGAAACGCCCGTGATCCCAGCAGAGGATGTGGCGGCCGCGCGCGTCGATGTAGGAATATTTCTCCAGGGCGGCTTGGGCGTGGGCCGGCAAGGTGGCGATTTGCGCTGCGGTGAACCTCTGGTCGAGTGGGTCGAGTGCCCAGACGATCGTGCCCTTGGGCAGAGCGCGGGAGGCGAAGACCCCCCAGCCGATCGAGTCGTTGACGTAGCGCAGTTCGGTGTCGGGATGAACCATACAAGGACGGGGACGTGTGGGTGGTGGTGGCAGGGATTGAGCAGGTGCGAGGCCAATTCCAGGATTGGCGGCCGGGGTTTATAACAAAGTTTGTCATCGGGAGGCATGGGGCGGATAACCCACGGAAATGTCCCGTAGTGTTGTCCTTCATCCCACCTTGCGCTGCACGCGCTGCCAGCAGATCCCGCGCTGGTGCGTGTGCGAGGGGCTGCGCGCTTTGGACTGTCCGGTGGCCGTCGATGTGCTCATGCACAGCCGCGAGTATTTCCGCCCGAGCAGCACCGGGCATCTGGTTCAGCGGGTGGTTGGGGGGGCGCGCACCCACGTCTGGCGTCACGACGCGGCCCCGGCGCTTGAGCAGGTCGTGCGCCCGGGCAAACAGCTGTGGGTATTACACCCGCTAGGCGAACCGATGCCTACCGATGTCGCCCCAGACCAGTTGCAGGTGATGCTGCTCGACGGCAGTTGGGGCGAGGCCGCCGACATGAAAAAAGACGTTGAGGGCTGGGGCCGGCGGGTGAGCCTGCCGATGACCGGCAAAAGCCGCTACTGGCTGCGCACTCAGCAGGGTGAACGGCAGTTTTCCACCGCCGAGGCGCTCCTGTTTGTGCTGGCGGCGTTGGGTCTGCACGCGGAGCACGCGGCGCTCAGCCTGCAGCTCGAGTTGCACGTCTATGCCGGGTTGTGCACGCGCGGGCAGACGGTGATGGCTGCGGATTTTTTGGCGACCTCGCCGCTGCGGTTGGCGATGCCCGAGGTGGTTGCGCGGATGCACCCACAAACCCGGCCTGAAAAGCAGGCGTTTGCCGAACTCATGAAGGAACGACTGGCCAACGCCCGCGTGCATCAGGGCGGGTGAACGCGTGACCAGGCGCGAAGGCGGGCGATTCGCGCGACGAGGCGTTGCAGTTTTGGCGGTTCTCCGTCCCTTGAGCGTATGAACTCCGAAGCACTTCCCATTCTTTACGTGAAAACCGGCTGCCCTTGGTGTACCGAGGTCATCGATTTCTTGGCCACCCACGGCATCCCTTATCGGGAGCAAAATGTTAGCACCAACAGCGCCGCACTGGCCGCCCTGGTGAAGAAGTCCGGCCAGTCCAAGGCGCCCACGCTGGACTGGCACGGGAAGATTCTGGCCGATTTCGGCGTGGCCGAATTGATCCCCTTCCTCCACGCCCAAGGGGTGGAGCTGGAGGAGAGCTGAGGGGCGCCAAGACCGCCGATCCGCGGAGTTTTTTAACCGCTAATGGGCGCTAAGGGACGCTAATACGGAGCCCCGCAACTCAGCCGGAATAGCGAACAGTAGAGAGTTCCCCAAAGGCCTTAAAAAGATCGGATGGGCTCACGGGGATTGCGCCCCGTGAGCCTTCCACACCACCGGACGTGCGGTTTTCCGCATCCGGCGGTTGAGTCGGAGGACGACCTATGTCGTCGCCGTTTCCCACGGCAGGGTAAACCCATAGCGTTTCAGCGTCTT
>CAMBUJ010000137.1 GCA_945871005.1 Opitutus sp. GAS368
GAGGCGGCGGCGTGGATCGCGTCGATGAATTTGGGGTGTTCGAAGGGCGGGGAGATTTCTAAAACGTCGAAATCGTAGCGGTCCGAATAGAGCGACGCGCTGCCGTTTTCGGTGTCGATGACGGCGATCTTGCCTTGGGGGCCGACCAGACCGCGCCCGAGGCGGAGGGCCGAGGTGGTTTTGCCGCTGCCGGAAGGGCCGGTCATGCCGAGCTTGAGCTTGGTCTGGCGGCGCGTGGCGCGGCGGAATGTTTGGGTTTCAGGGATCATGGGTTCGTTTGGGTGGGTTCGTTGGTGAGCCGTCCCTCGGACCGGGGGCCCGGCCGGGAAACGGAAAGGGGTGGTCGACCGGCTGCGCCGGCCTCGAACCGGAAAACCTCAGCGAGGGCGATTTCGTAGGGCCGGTGGCCGCGCACCGTGCGCAGCTCTTTTTTCCGGATCATGCGCCGGATGGTTTCGGCGCCCCGGCCCCAGCGGGTGGCCAGTTCGGGCACGGTCATGACCATCTTGGTCGGGACGACCGGGCGGAGCTGGGCCTGCAGTTGCTCGGTCAGCCATGCGACCTGGACGGTGAGTGCGTCGATTCGGGTATCGGGTGACATGGGGCCGGGGTTACGGCAGGGGCCCGTGTCAATTGGCGCGTGAGACGGCGCGAGGGGGGGGGCGGTCGGGTGGAGGTGCATGGCGGTGCGTGGCACCCTCCTTTGGGGACTTGTCCTTTTGTCCCGCTGAAAACTGCCCTCGACAGACGGGCGCAAAAAACCCGAAGCGACTCACAAGGAGCGGATTCGGGTGGTAATTGATGGATCTAGCTTTTCTTGAAAAAAGTCGCTGGGACAAATCGATTTGTCACGACATGTCCCGCTGGGGGTTGGGCGGGGGCTAGGAATGGAAAGTGAGGTTTATCGTGGTCAATTCCCCTCGAAATGCGGGGCGTGTAAATTGTGCATTTCTAAGTTTTTTCACTGGAGGGAACTGGTGTCAGGCGGTTTATAGTTTGACTTCATGTTTATATAATTGATTGAAGGCGGGTTAATTCCAAAAGTTTTGCATGACGAATTTTAATCAGAGGCCCTCTGTCGCGCCTCCTTCGGCCGCCAACAACCGCAAGATCTGGCGTCTTACTGGGGCTGGCCTCGTGCTCGTGGGATTGAGTGTCGGGGCCGTCTATTTCTACGGCCACAATGCCGATTCAGCTGCTGAAACCTCCACGGCCAAGGTCGCGACTGCCGGACAATCTCAGATAGCAGTAGTGGCGGCCGCCTTACCTCCTTCTGAGGCATCGAAAGCGGCTGTCGTAGCTGGCAGCAGGTTGACTGAGGCAACCGCAGCCAGCGCCCGACCCGAGATCACCGCCGTCGTCAAGTTGGCGAATAATAAAACCGTCGAGCTCACCCCCAACGCCCTTGGCTTGTTTCCCCGCGTACTTCTCGGAAAAGAACAAACGGTTTCCATTTCGCTCTCTTATCCTGATGGCGAACCGGGCGAGGTTTTGGTTATCTCCGCAGAGGATGGTGGCCAGGTAAACAGTTCCATCCCTGTGCAAACCGAAAAGTTGGATGAAAATCGGCAGGTCAACTTCCGCTTCACCACGACACAAAACGAAGGCGTATTTCGCGTCACGCTGCGCCGCGCCGCCGAACAGCAGCAATTCGATTTTTGGGTAGGCCCCGAGCCCGTTCTGCAAACCGCAACTCCGTCTTTATAAAACCAATGAAAACACTTCGTAACCTGACTGCAGCGCTCTTGCTGTGCACTTTACCCCATTTGGCTTGGGCTCAGGCCTGCGGGAACAACAATCCTGGCGGAAGCAGCGGGCCTGGCCAGAAAACCACTTCGACGCCCAACACACCTCCACAGGGGCCAACGCCCAATCCGCAAAAAGGTGACCCGGTGATCATCTACACCGGCAATGAATATCAGGAAGTCGTCGATCTCGATGTGTGGGGGGCAGTCGGGTCAAAACCCTTTAACCTAACCCGCTGGAGCAACAGTCGGGCCGTCTCGGGTGCATCCGTTTTCGGTCAAGGTCACTACTTCCGGCATAATTTCCAGTGGGAACTCGCCGCAACCACGGCTGACTCGACCGGCCGGGCGCGGGTGATCGTCGCGTATCCCAACGGCGCCCAATATACCTTCACCCAAATCGATCCGGTCGTCTGGCGTACCACCAGTTCGGCCACCGATGTGTTGCAGTCGACCGCTGACGGCCTTGCGCTCGTTCAGGCGGATGGCAGCCGCTGTGTTTTCACTGCAACAGTCGTTGCCGGAAAACCCTCCACCTACACGCTTACCTCGCTGGTGGATCCCTATGGCTTGCGCACCTCGCTGACCTATAACGCCGCCAAGCAGCTTTTCCGTGTGACTGAACCGGCGGGCCGCACGCTTACCTTCGCCTATGTGACTCGGTCGGTTAACGCCGTTGATTTTAGTACCCTGGCGACCGTTGCCAGCAAACCTGCCGCCGGTGCTTGGCTTGAACTGCCGGTCACCAGCACCACGGCTTTTCGCTACGCGCGGGTTTTATCGGCCGATCTCGCTTACGCCCGCTTTGCCGAAATCGAGTTTTATGAAGCCGGTACCGGTGTTCGCCTCACCGGCACCGTGCTGAGTTCCGAAGCTGCCGCGTTCGCTGCTCAAGCAATCGACGGCGACCCGACCACGACTTTCGTTTCCGCCGCTCAGTCGGGAGCCTATGTCGGCTACGACTTCGGCACCGCAAAAAAAATCGGCCGGGTGCGCGTCCTTCTACAGCCCGGTTATGAAGCGACCGCCAAGCCCACCGCTTGGGGCACCACCGCCCTTCGGCTTCAGGCCGCCAACGAAAAACCCAGCACGGTCACTTGCCTCGCCTCGGTCACCGCCAACGACGGTCGCACCGTGCGTTACAACTACACAGACTTCACTGACGCCACGCTGCCCTATCGAACCCCAGTTCTTTCCTCAGTAGATTATAGCGATGGCACCCAGGCTACCTACGCCTACTCCCAAAACTACCCCTCCCAGCGCCCCCTAATGGTCGAGTTTGACCTACCCCGCTACGAACTGCGCCAGCCCCGGGGCCGCACGGTTTACCAAGCTTCTCGCTCCGCCGTCCTAGGCATGGTCGATAAACAAGTTAACATCGAGACCGGCGGTGTGCTCCTCCAAGTCGGCATTTACAATAATACTGACCTCCACCAACCCACCGCCACCTACGCCAACGGCGCGATGGAGCGACAGCAGATGACCAACGGTCTCATCACCACCGAAATCGACCGCCTCGGCCGCAAAACCACCTACACCTACGACGCTAATGGGTTTATCGTTAAAAGCACCGACGCGCTCGGCCGCATCCACGGTTATCTCGTAGACGCCCAAGGCCGCGTCCTAAAAACTACCTATCCCGACGGCACCACCCAAAGCCAGACCTACGATGATTTTGGGCTTCCATTGGTTCAAACCGACGCCCTTGGTCGCCAAACGGTCACCACTCGCGACTCGCTGCACCGCATCACGTCCATTGCCTACCCTGACGGCACGAGCGAATTCTGGAGCTACAACGACTTTAACCAGCCCGTGACCGCCACCCGCCGTGATGGGACCACGGAGACCTCAAGCTACGATGCACGTGGCCTACTCGTTTCCCGCACCGATGCTATCGGGGCGGTCACGCGCTACACCTACGACGCCATGGACCGCATTGCGACGCAGACCGACGCCCTCGGCCGGGTAACCGCCTTCGCCTACAACCTGCGCGGACAGCTCACCGGTGTCACCTATCCAGATGGCACCACCACGGCTCGCTCCTACGATCGCTACGGAAACCTCACTAGCACCACCGATGAACTGGGCAACGTCACCTTGGTGACTCACGATCAATTCAAGCGGGTGATCGCCACCACCGATGAGCTGGCGCGCACCTGGGCAGTCGAGTATCCGCTTGATGAATCTGTGAAAGCCCCTCTGGCGGTCGTCTCTCCCAGCGGCGTTACCCAGAGTTTCACCTACGACCTAGCTTGGAACGAGCTCACCCGCACCGTCGCTCCTGGCACCCCAGAGGCTGCCACCACCCGGACTGCGTACGACGCGGTGTATCGGCCGATAACTATCACCAACCCGCTCGGCCAAGTTACCCGCCAGACTTACGATTTGCGCGACCGGGTGCTCACCCAAACCGATGCGCTCAACCGTGCCAGCACCTCAGCCTACGACCTGGCCGGTCGCCTTACCAGCCAGCGCCGCGCCGACGGAGCCATCACGAACTACGCTTACGATTCCGCCGACCGCGTTGTCCTGACCACGGACGCGCTCGGCCAAGCCACCGCCCACGCCTACGACGCGGCCGGGCGGGTCATTGTGCTCACCGATCCCAAAGGCAACCGCACCACCTGGAGCTACGACCTAGCTGGTCGCCTCACTCGTAAAACCTACGCCGACGGCAGCACCGAAACCTACGCCTACGACCAACTCGGGCGCCGCCTTAGCCTGAACACACCGGCTGGAGTCACCGCCAGTTACGGTTACGACCAGCGCGACCGCCTCGTCTCCACCGACTGGAGCGATGCGACACCCGACAGTACCCGCGCCTACGATGTAGTCGGGCGCCTAGTAAGTCTCACCACTAGCGGCATTGCCACACATACTTACGCCTACGATTCAGTTGGGCAGCTGCTCAATGAAACGACTGCGCCTGTCGCGCTGGCACCTACGAGCTTTACCGTTAGCTACGCTTACGACCTCGATGGCCGCCGTAGTCAGCTCACGTACCCTGACGCAAGCGTGGTGACCTACAACTACACGGCCCGCGGACAATTATCCGCGTTGTTGGCCGACGGCCCGCCACCGCTGGCGACCTTTGCTTACGATCTCGCCGGTCGCCGCACGCAGAAGGTGCTGGAAAACGGCACGACCGCGACCTACAGCTACGACGTGGCCAACCAGTTGTTGACGCTTGTACACATGAACCCACTCCAAGCCGAGATGGCCCGCTTTGCCTATAACTACGATCTGGCCGGACGCCGCACGTCCAAGGCGATCACCGGTTCGGCCACGCAGGCGCGCGCCGAAACCTACGGTTACGACGCCATCGACCAAGTGACGCTTAGTAACTACGGTGCATCCGGCAGCGAAACTTTTGCTTACGACCCGATGGGCAACCGCCTCCGCTCCGAAGCTCTTAGCTCCGGGCTCCCAGCTTCAAGCTCAACGACCACCTACGCGACCAATGCGCTTAATCAGTACACTCAGGTTAGTAGAACAGACTTCCAGTCTGCTCCGCCCGCCTACGACGCCAACGGCAACACGCTGAGCCTGGGTGATCGTGCGTTTACTTATGATGGTCAAAGCCGACTGACCTCAGCCAGCGTGGGTCTGTTAGGTTTGTCTGGCTACCACCAGGCGAGCTTCGTGTACGACGCCCGCAACCGCCAAGTTAGTCGTACGGTGGACGGCCAAACCACGTTCTTCATCTGGGACAACTGGAGCTTATTAGCCGAGTATCAAGTGAGTGCAGGCACTCCAGTACAAGTCGCCCGTTATGTGCATGGCCCGCGTTTGGATGAGCTGATTGTTCAGCAAAAGACGGTGCAGCCGACGCCCACGTATTTCCACGAAGATGCATTGGGAAGCACGTATTTATTAACCGACGCGAGTGGTGCAGCGGTCGAGCGTTATAGTTATACCGCTTATGGTGAAGTCAGTGCGTTTAATACGGCCGGAGCGCCCGTTGTGGAGCCTGCCACGCGGTTTTTATATACGGGACGGGATTGGATCAGTGAATTGAGACTGAATGATCACCGCAATCGCTTCTATCTGCCGAGCCTGGGGCGGTGGCCAAGCAGGGATCCGATTGCTGAACGGGGTGGGTTGAACCTGTATGCTTACGTTGAGAATATGGTAATTCATTATGTGGATTCATTCGGATTGAATCTAACCCGTGAAAATACTGCCAGCGCTGGGGGGTATCATCAGCGGACCAGCGTAACCGATCCATCTTCGCCCACTGGAAAAACAGGGCAATCGTTCGGTCTGCAAGATGGAAAAGAGCAAAATGGAATGGGTGAATCCTACGGCGACAAGCCGGCACCAGGGAAAAAAGGCAATGGCGTTGTCTACCCCGACAGCCAAGATCCAGCTACGAAAACTCAAGAGGAATTCAGGACGACGCCAGCGGAAGATACACAAATTAAAAATGAAATGCAGAAGGAGTTGGGGAATACTGCGGATTATAATGCATTAAGTAATAATTGCAGGGATTATTCTTCTGATCTATATGATCGAATGAAGGAGATGGTTGAGAAACAGAGGGAGAAGGAAGCAGCGAAAAAAAAGAAGGACAAAAAGTAGGCTTTAATTTGAAATGAAAATTCGATTCCCGCTGGCCGTCATTGCGTGCATGTTATTTGCCTCTTGTGATTCATCTTCATTTAATGAAAATTATGATAAATTTTTGTCTACTGCCGATCTGGGGGGGGTCATTGTAGAGTATTACGAGGAGGGGCGTCCAGTGGGTTTACCGGAAGGTGTGGATCGCGCGGATGCAGAAAAAATATTAAAGGACGTCTTGCGGGAGATGCGCGGGAAGTGGGAGTCGGGTGGATTTGTTTCCTACGCGCCTAAGTTTTTGTTCACTTGTTCAGGTTTGTCGCTAATGGTTGGAAGCAATCGTACAGTTTTGAATATTGAAATCAAGAAAGGGGTGTGGCGGCAGTACGTTTCAGGAAATTCCCAGTATTATGCGAGTCTATATAGGTTGTTTCTGAAGCCAAGCCAAAGGACCAAGCCTATTGACTCTTGACAATATGGAATAAGCCCAAGCGGGGCAGGCCTTCAGTATTCGAATAGAACAGCCAAAACACACCTGACCTAATTATTTCTCCGAATACTGGAGGCCTGACCCCGTTCGGTATATATACCAAAAGGGACTGGCCGTTTTTTGTGATTTTTTAGGGGTAATGCCGAGGAGATCGGTCCGCTACATGGCTAAATAATCAATATCTAAGCGTAAGAAACCTGAAATAAGGCCTTGGCCTGTTCGGGGTCCATGCCTTATGAACTTTATAGTTCATGAAAATTCGCCTGATAATCCTATTGTTTTGCGTTCCGCTGGCGGCCTTTGCGGTACCCGATTTCACTCGGTATGCGTTTACCTTGGAAATAAAACAGGGAAACGAAACATCACGGAGTGGAACCGGGTGTTTAGTGAAATCCGGAAACGCTATCTACTATGTGACCGCGCATCACATTTTTTCCGACATGACGGACAAGCAGCGCGCGGCCTTGGTTAAGATAATTTCGATTGTGAGCGAGGCCAATAAACAAACTCGATTTTACCCCGAAGCGTTTATCCCCGTAGCACAAGCAGCCGACCTGACTAAATCGGATCTGATGGTTTTTAGGATGAAGCCCACTCCGTCCTTGGCTGCGTATACGGTTGCGCTAGCAGCAGAACCTCCAGCCAAAGGCGAAATCGCGTACCTTGCGGCACGCGTCCCTGGGCGTAGTGCCGCCACTTATCCACTCAGGGTATTACTCGCAGATAATGAACAAGCTGAATATGAGAAAATTCCCGGGGTAGTGAAATACACCGGAGCCAGTGGAGGGCCTATTTTTAATGCGAAAGGCCAGCTTGTTGGCACCTACCTAGGACGTTCCTTGGTTAAAGCCGACCAGCCGGATATTCGTTGTCTCTTTGGCACGCCGCTTGTCTCTATTAAGTCGACTTTGGCTCAGGTTAAATAACCGGTAGTGATTCCGCTCTGCTTAATGGTATTTATTTTTATATTCGGTTTCTTTTCTTATGATTAAAGCGCCTTTCTTTACAATCGTATTCTACGCCTTATGTTTATGCTCACTCAGTCGGGCCGAAACCACGCCCATGAGTCAACCGCTCGTTGAAGAGAATGAGACGTTGATTTCCTGCGAGTACGCAAAAGTACCTTTACGCACCGATATTCCGGTTTTGGAATCGGCGCAGGATGCAGAAAAGGCCAAGGGGGCTTTTAACTATAAGCTTTGGCTGCCCAAAGGATATTTGGCCAGCACCACCAAACAATGGCCGTGTATGTTCATCATGTCGCCAGGCGGTAAGGCGGGTATGGGAAAAATGGCCGATTATTTGAAATCAAAAGGATTCGTGGTGGTCATGCTTGTGGAGGCCAAAAATGGGCCCTGGGGCCCGATCGTTGGAAATTTTCTCGCCGCCCATGATGATGTAATTAAACGCGTGCGGATCAAAGAGGGCCAGAAGTTCGCCACCGGTTTCTCAGGCGGTGCGCGCGGCAGTTCTGTATTCGTGCAAGCCCGCCCTGGTTTTTGCGGACTCATTCTGCAGGGGGCGGGTACAGCCTTCGATGATAAAGGCAACTACTTGGTTTCCAAATTAAAGCAAAATACCGGTCTTTATACCGTGATGTTGATGGGTGATACCGACAAAAACAATAATGAGGTCGGCAAGATGAAGGCGGTGACTGTGCCGGGCCGTTTCCATGAAATCCAATTTACTGGGGGCCACGCCTGGGCACCGGCGGATACGTTTGAAAAAGGCATGGCTTGGCTGAGTGAGCGAACAATGAGAAAGTAAGCTCGGTATAGTTCAATAGGCGGGGCTACTATTCGTGGTGGTTATTTCTGCGAAATATTAAACTCCGTCACCCAAGCCTTGTCCTCTCGCCGCCACTCGATCGGCTCGGTTTTGATGCCGAAGGCACGGCGGAGAGCCTGACTGAGGCGGCCCTTGGTCTTTTTGGCAGCGTCGTGTTTTTTGGCGTCGATCCAGTCAAAATGCCCGCCGCATTCGGCCAGTTTTTGGAGTAATCCCCATTGTTGATCCGTAAGCGTCTGGCCGGAGACCCACTACCGCTGGAGGGCTAGGTGAGGTAAAGTGGCTGGATGAAAATGATCACAGCGGATTTGGTGGTGGACGAAACTAAGCGGGATTCAAAGGGACGGCGGATTACGCCGAAAGCGCGGCGAGAGGA
>CAMBUJ010000138.1 GCA_945871005.1 Opitutus sp. GAS368
CGCGCTCTGGCCGCACATGACCCTGGCCGAGAACGTCGGTTTCGGTCTGGAGGAGCGCAAGGTGCCCAAACCCGAGATCAAACGCCGGGTGGCCGAGGCGCTGGCGTCGGTGCGGATGGAGGCTTACGCCGAGCGTAAACCCAACCAGCTCTCCGGCGGACAACAACAACGCGTGGCCCTGGCCCGCGCCCCGGTCGTGCGCCCGCGCTGCCTGCTGCTCGACGAGCCGCTTTCCAATCTCGATGCGAAACTGCGGCTGGAAATGCGCGCGGAAATCCGCCGCGTGTGTAAGCAGTATGAGCTCACCACCGTCTACGTAACCCACGATCAAAAGGAGGCGCTCTCGATCGCCGATCGCATGGCGATCCTCGACGGGGGCAAAATCCTGCAGGTGGGCGCGCCCCGCGAGGTTTACCGCCGCCCAGCCTGCAAAGCCGTGGCCCATTTCATCGGCGAGACCGATTTTATTGATGGTCGGGTGCTGGGCCTGGAGGGAAAGTACCTCGCGGTGGACACTCCGCTCGGACGCTTCCTCGGCGTCGTCGGTACGACCGGTTTCAATCCGCAAGCCGGTACGGCGGTGACGCTGTCAATCCGGCCCGAGTGCTGGTCGCTGGGCCGCACCGGGCGCGCGGTCAATGCGGTGCGGGGCCGGATCGGCGCGGCGGTGTACCTCGGCGAGGTGGCGCAGTACGAGTTCGTCGCCGCCGGCGCGGTGTTGAAAGTCTACGAGCTGAATCCCCGGTTTGTTGATGGAGCCGCCGATGGCGAGTTGTGGGCGAGCGCCGAGCCGGATGACGTGGTGGTGCTGGGCGACTGAGCATGTTCAAGCAGGCGATCATCGTCTTCCTCCTACTGGCCACGTTGGTGCTGCCGTTCGCGCTGCGGCCGCAAACCCCGGCGCCCGGCCAGGCCGAGGACGCCCTGGTTATTATCACCCCGCACAACGAGGCGATTCGCCAAGAGTTTGGCTTGGCCTTTGCCCGCTGGTATCAGGCCCGCACCGGCCGCACGGTCACGCTCGATTGGCGGCTGATCGGTGGCACCAGCGAGATCGCCCGCTATTTGGAAGGCGAATACACCGCGGCGTTCCAAAACCATTGGGTCAACACGCTCGGCCGGCCCTGGACTAACACGGTGCTCCACGCCTTCGCCAACGGTGCGTTGCCCGCCGACGCGCCGGCCTCCGCCAAGGAGGCCCGGGAGGCGTTCCTCGCGTCAAACGTGGGGTGTGGCATCGACTTGTTTTTTGGCGGCGGCAGTTACGATTTTATCCGCCAGGCTCAGGCGGGAAACTTGGTGGCCAGTGCAGTTTTCAAAAACCACCCCGAGTGGTTCACCGAGGCGGTCATTCCGCCAGTTTTCGCCGGGGAAGCGTTTTGGGACCGCGAGGGGCGGTGGGTCGGCACCGTGTTGAGCTCCTTCGGGATCATCGCCAACCGCGACGCGCTGCGCCGCCTCGGGGTGACTCGTCTGCCCCAGGGCTGGGCCGACTTGGCGGATCCACGCTTTTTTGGCGAAGTGGCGCTGGCCGATCCGACCAAGAGCGGCTCAATGGCCAAGGCGTTTGAAAACGTCATTCAGCAGCAGATGCAGCGCGTGGTCGCCGAGCGCTTGGCGGTGTTGGGCGCGGTGGACGAAGCGACGAGGCGCTCGGCCGAGCTCGCAGCGGTGGCGGATGGCTGGCGTGAGGGCTTAAAGCTGATTCAGCAGATCGGGGCCAACGCGCGCTACTTCACGGATTCCGCGCAGAAAGTGCCGATCGACGTGGCGGCGGGGGATTGCGCGGTGGGCATGGGCATCGATTTTTTCGGCCGCCAACAGCAGGAGGCGGTGCGCCGGCGTGGGGCCGACGACCGTGTGACTTATGTTTCGCCGGTGGGCGGGGCGGTGGCCTCGGTTGATCCAGTCGGGTTGCTGCGTGGGGCTCCTCACCGCGCGGTGGCGGAGGCATTCATCGAGTTTTCGCTTTCGATGGAGGGGCAAAAAATCTGGAACCTGCAACCGGGCACGCCGGACGGACCAGCCTATTTCGCGCTCCGGCGACTGCCGGTGCGGCGCGATTTTTATACCCTGCCCGGGATTGCGGCGGTGCGCAGCGACCCGCACGAAGATCCGTATGGCCCCCAGGACCGGCTGATTTATCGGCCCGAACGGACCGGACGGCTGTTTCGGGAAATGGCTTTTATTATTCGCGTGATGTGTTTGGACACCCAGCCGGAGTTGAAACGCGCCTGGCGGTCGTTGATTGCGGCGGGGATGCCGGCGGAGGCGCTGGCGGTTTTTCAGGAGCTGACGGCGGTGGATTACGCGGCGACGCAGGGGCGGATCCGCAGCGCGTTGCGATCGCCCAATAAAGTGGAGGAGCTGCTGTTGGCTAAAGAGTTGGCCCAAAAATTCCGGGATCAATACGAGCGCACGGTGGAATTGGCGGAGGCGGCGCAGCGCGGGCGATGAGGGGTTGGGCGGAGGGCGAGCCCGGGGGGAGATTGGCCGGTTATTTTTCCGTGGAGGCCGATAAGGGTGATTTTGAGGTTGCATGGGATAATCACGGGCCTTTGCTCTGACCCTTTAACTTTTAAACATCATGGCCCAAGAAACCGTCACCCTGGAATGCACCGAAGCTCGTAAAGAGGGTAAACCCCCTTCCCGTTACCTCACCAAGCGTAATAAGAAGACTGTCACCGAGCGTATCGAAAAGAAGAAGTACAACCCCTTCCTCAAGCGCCACACCCTCCACAAGGAAATCAAGTAACGCTTAGCCGCGTCCCGCTTTTGAAAAAGCCGCTCCCGCAATGGGGCGGCTTTTTTTTGTGGGCGGTGGCCGCCGCGGCGGACCGGCAGTCGTAGCGGAACGAGAACGAGGCGGAGGCCGGACCTGGCTTACGTTGGTCTGGACGGTGATTTGCGGGGCTCGTTCTCGTTCGTCGGGGGAGTGGGGGGAGCTCAGGCCTCGGTTTACCGTTCAATCTGCTCGGCGATTTCCTCGAGTGGATACGTGAGGATTTCGGCCAGCGTCGGGTGGTACCACGGGGCGCGCAACAAGTCGAAGACCGTGGCTTTCATCGCCATCGGACCACTAAAAACGTGGATCAACTCTCCGGCGTGCGGACCGACGATTTCGGCGCCGAGAATGCGGCCTCGCTTGGGTTCGGCGATGACTTTGACGAACCCGTAGTTGGCCTCCATCAGGATGGACTTGCCGTGGTCGTTAAACGGATAAGTCGCGACGAGGAACTTTTCTCCGCGCTCGGTGAGTTCGCGCTCCGATAGGCCGATACTGGCGAGCGTTGGATCGGTGAAGACCACGCTGAGCAGGAGCGCGGGATCGACCGGCTTGAGCCCCTTGACGCCAAACGCGTGGCGGGCGGCCAGTTCACCCTGCGCCACCGCGAGGTGGACCAGGTCGACAGGTCCGCAGACATCGCCACCGGCATAGATGTGCTTGGCGGTGGTTTGCTGCCAGCGGTTGATCTGCACGCGCCCGGCCGCGGTGAGTTTAACCCCGGCGGCCTCAAGGTTGAGGGCACCGGTGTTGGGTTCGCGACCAAGCGCGTTAAAAAGATGCCGGGCCCGGCGGGTGAGCGTTTTGCCTCCACAGGTGAATTTAACCGCCACGCCGTCGGTATCACCGGTGATTTTTTCGATTTTGGTGTCGGTGTGTACTGCGATGCCTTCGTCACGGAAGGCCTGCTGCACCACTTCACTGGCGGAGGGCGAGTAGTCCTTGAGGATGGTTTTGCTCCGCTGGATCAGGGTAACCTTGGACCCGATACGGCGAAGAAATTGGGCGAGTTCACAGGCGACGATGCCGCCGCCCAGCACGATCACGCTCTCGGGGACAAAATCGAGGTCGAGTACCTCGTCGCTGGTCCAGAACGGCGTGCTCGCCAAACCGGGCACGGCCGCGGGGACGCTGACTTTGGAACCCGTTGCGATGAGAAACTTTTCCGCCGTGAGAGTACGGCCGTCGGCGAGCGCGATGGAGTGGGGATCGAGGAAGCGCGCATGGCTGCGGTAAACGTCGTACTTGCCCGATTCGAGCGCCTCGGCGCGGTAAGCGGCGAACTCCCCGATGATCTTTTTTTTCCGGGCGTGGAGAGCCTTCATGTCGACGGTGGCCGTCGGGATGCGCAGGCCGAAGTTTTTTCCCTTCTGGGCGAGATGGAGAATCTCGGTCGAGTAGAGCAGGGTTTTCGAGGGCATACAGCCCTTGAGGATGCACAGTCCGCCGAGTTGCGGGGCGCTATCGACGATGGCGACGCGTTTGCCGAGCGAGACGGCGACGCGCGCGGCGTTGAAACCGGCCGAGCCGCTACCGATGACGAGAAGGTCGTAGGAAGTGATCATGATAGAGAGACACGAAGTTTGGGCTAACGCTCAGCCCGATCCCGGCGTGGTCAACTTCTATTGCGGCGCCCTGTTGTAGTGGATTCAGCCCGGATTGCCCGGCGCAACCACTGAAAAAGTTGACGATTGCCAGACGGAGAAAAAAACGAGTTCTCGGGCCATGGTAACAATCAGCGGCGAATACCAAGGCGACTTCCATTGCGTGGCCACCCATGGCCCTTCCGGCAACACGGTGGTGACCGATGCCCCTAAGGATAATCAGGGCCGCGGAGCCGCGTTTTCCCCTACCGATTTGGTGGCCACGGCGTTGGTCACCTGCATCGCCACGACCATGGCTATGGTTGCGCGTAAACAGGGCGTCGAGCTTCAGGGGTTGCGCTACGAGGTGACCAAAGAGATGTCGACCGACGCCCCGCGCCGGATCGTGAGGCTGGCGACCACCCTCTGGCTGCCGCTGCCGCGCAGCGAACCCCTCGCCGCCGCCTTGGAACGGGCTGCCCACGCCTGCCCAGTTCACCAAAGCCTGCATCCGCTGGTCGACAAACCGATCGTTTTTAACTGGTCCGCTTGATTCGACCTCTGGCTGCGGCTGGCGCTGATTTCGCTCTGGTGAAACCGGGCAGGTTTGCGCCCATTCGGGGCTTTTTAGTACGTGCTTTCGGTCGGCACTGAAAACTAGGGCCGGGGCGGACAGTATTTCGCATTGCGCCGCGAAAGGCGGGTGCGTGTGCTTCGCGTTTCATTTATGGCGAAGAAATCCCAAGCAACTTGGGGCGGGCGTTTCACCGCCGGCCCCGCCGAATTGATGCTCAAGTTCAGCGAGTCGGTCTCGTTTGACCACCGGCTGGCGCCGTTCGACATCGCCGGCAGCAAGGCCCATTCGGCCATGCTCGCCCACGTCGGCCTGATCACCGCCAAAGAGCGCGACGCGATCCATCGCGGCCTCGATGCCATCCTGGCGCAAATCACCGCGGGTAAATTCACCTGGAGCACCCAGCTCGAAGATGTGCACATGAACATCGAGCAGGCGCTGACCCAAAATGTGCCGGCCGCCGCCAAGCTCCACACCGCGCGCAGTCGCAATGACCAGGTCGCCACCGACATGCGCCTCTGGTTTAAACACGTCTGCGCCGTGCTCGCCGACAAAATCCTCGGCGCCCAGCGCGCCATCCTTGCGGTGGCCCAGCGTGACGGCGAGGTGCTCATCCCCGGCTACACCCATTTGCAGCGCGCCCAGCCGGTATTTTTGGCCCACCACCTTTTCGCTTATTTGGAAATGCTCGAGCGCGACCGCGAGCGACTCCTCGTCGTGGCCGATCACGCCAACTGGTGCCCGCTGGGCTCGGGCGCCATCGCCGGCACCACCTTGCCGATCGACCGCGAGTTCACCGCCACCCAGCTCGGCTTCGTCGATGCCAAGGGCCGCCCCCGGGTCACCCAAAACTCCATGGACACGGTCGCCGACCGCGACCTGTTCATCGAATTTGCCAACGCCTGCGCGCTTTTCGGCGTGCACATGTCGCGCATCGCCGAGGACCTGATCATCTGGTCGAGCGTGGAGTTTAAGTTCATCGACCTGCCGGACACCTTTTGCACCGGCTCCTCGCTCATGCCGCAGAAAAAGAATCCGGATTCCTGTGAGCTGTTGCGCGGCAAATCAGCCCGGCTCCAGGGTAACCTCCACACGTTGCTCACCCTCGCGAAGGGGCTGCCGCTCACCTACAACCGCGACCTTCAGGAGGACAAACCGCCGGTGTTCGACAGCTTCGACCAGACCGCCCTGTGCGCCGACGTGCTCGCTGGCACCATCGCCGGCCTGACCGTTTTCCGGGCGCGCTGCGCCGAGGCGGTAGCCGATCCGGCGCTGCTCGCCACCGATCTGGCGGACTACCTCGTCGATCGCGGTGTGCCCTTCCGCGAGGCCCACCATGCGGTTGGCTCGGTCGTGAAACTCGCCGAAACGCTGAAACTCCCGCTGGACAAGCTCCCCACCGCCGAGGTGAAAAAAATCCACCCCGGTTACGGTGATGATTGGGCTGTGGTATTCGATTTAAAGCGCGCCATGGACAAGCGTCGCGGCACCGGCATGCCCGGCCCTGCGCAAATCAAAAAGCAGTTTGCGCGTTGGCAGAAACGCTTGGGCTGAGACTGAAACAGGACACCGGCCTCCTCCCAAACCCGCCATGGCCAAAGTCCGTATTCTTTCCGACCGGGTCGCCAATCAGATCGCCGCGGGCGAGGTGATTGAGCGTCCGGCGGCGGTGGTCAAAGAGCTCGTCGAGAATGCCATCGACGCCGGCGCCACCCGGATCGAAGTTGAGTTTCGCCACGGTGGGCGCTCGCTCATGCGCATCGAGGACAACGGCCACGGAATGTCGCGCGACGACGCCCTGCTTGCCCTCGAGCGCCATGCCACCAGCAAGATTAACGAGGCCGACGACCTGAACCGCCTGGCGAGCTTCGGGTTTCGCGGCGAGGCCTTGCCTTCAATTGCCAGCGTATCCCGCTTCACCTTACAGACGCGCGAGGCCAACGCCGACGTCGGCTCGGAAATTTTGGTCAATGGCGGCAAGTTCGTCCATGTGCACGACTGCGGGCGCCCCGTGGGCACGCGCATTGAAGTGGCCCAGTTGTTCAACTCGGTGCCCGCCCGGCGCAAGTTTCTCAAGACCGACGCCACTGAGGCGGCGCATATCATCACCGGGGTGCGGCTCTACGCGTTGGCCTTTCCTAAGGTGGCTTTCACCCTGATCGAGGACGGCCGGGTTATCTTTCGCTCGCCGGAGTGCGCCGACCTGCTGGGGCGCGTGGCGGAGATTTTCGGGCGGCAACTGGCCGGCGAGCTCATGCCGATTGATGTAGCCGAAAACGGCATGCGCCTCAGCGGCCTGATCGGGCGCCCAGGGACTGGACGCTCCACCCGCCACGAGATGATCACCTTCATTAATCAGCGCCCGGTGGACACGAAGGCAGTCAACTATGCGCTGATCGAGAGTTACCACGAGTCGATGCCCAAGGGGCGTTACCCGCTTGCGTTTGTTTTTTTTGAGATCGATCCGGCGGCCGTCGACGTGAACGTACACCCGTCGAAACGCGAGGTGCGCTTCCGGTCGGAGACGGCGGTACGCGGCTTTATTATTCGTGCGGTGCTCGCGCAATTGCGCGACTGGGCCGACTCGTCCGTGCAAGTGACCGCCTCGCCGACGCCTAGCGCAACCATCCCGGTCGCGGCAACGCGTCCCCCCATCGCCCCGCAGACCACGCCCGCCGCTCTGCCGGCATCGCTGCGGGCGCTGACCACTCCGGGGCCGTTGCTGCATATCCCGCCGCATCCGGTCGGGACAACGAGCGGCCCGCAAGCGGGCGTCAATGCCCCCAGCCTGCGGCCGAACATCGATGCCATGCGTCCTTCCGCCGCGCCCGTCGCCAGCGGGGCGTCGCCGGTGGCCAATTTCGGTTCCGCTGGCGCCGCCGCTGAGCCCACCGTGGTGCGGGGCTGGCGGTATTTGGGTGTGGCGCACGGCACCTACGCTTTGTTTGAAACGCGGGCCGGGTTAGTTTTGCTCGACCGCCGGGCGGCGCACGAGCGCATCTGGTTCGAGCGCTTACAGGGCCAATTTCGCGACGGCGCCGTCCCCAGTCAGCGCCTGCTGCTGCCGGTGCCGCTGGAACTCGATCCGATCGCCAGCGCTTTGCTGTTGGACCGGCTGGAGTTTCTTAACGGCCACGGTTTCGCCGTGGCAGAGTTCGGGCGTAATTTTTTCCGCATCGAGGGGCTGCCGGCCTGGATGGAGCCGGGCGACGCCGAGGCGTTTGTGCGCGAGTTACTCGGGGCTCTGCGCGACGGCCGTTTGCAGGAGAGTCAAATCGACGTGGCGCGCGATCAACTCGCCCGCCTGGCCGCCGCGCGGGCGGTGCGACTGGGCGAGGCGGTGGGCGAAGCCGCCATGCTTGCGCTGGTGAGCCAGCTCTTCGCCTGCCGCGCACCGCTGACCAGCCCCGGCGGCACGCCAACGCACATCGAATTAAGCCAAGGCGATCTGGCCCGGCGCTTTCAACGTTAAGAAAATGCCGTCGACGAAGGTTTTAGAGTTCAAGTTATCTGAAAACTTGCCCATCACTTGCGCCACCAAGTCGGTTCAAGCCGACTGGCTCTCTTTCTGCTGTTAGCTATTCACTCCTTTAAGCATGCCCGCTCCCAAAAAAACCAAGGCCTCGGCAGTCTCCTTAACCGCCCCCATCGCTACGGCGAGCGGAGCCAACTCAACGCTCCCGAGCCGCGGGGCCGATACCCCGGTTTCCGCCCTCAGCCAGGCGATCGTCCGCAACCTTAATTTCACGCTGGCCCGGGATCACACCACCGCCACTCCGCGCGACTGGTGGATCGCCACCTCGCTGGCCGTGCGCGAGCACATCCTCGCCCGCCTCATCCGCACCCAGGGTGAGCATAACAAACACAACGCCCGTCGCCTTTATTACTTCTCCCTCGAATATCTGATGGGCCGTCTGTTCGAGAACAATCTCTACAACACCGGCCTCTACGACGAGGCCCG
>CAMBUJ010000139.1 GCA_945871005.1 Opitutus sp. GAS368
TCGAGCCGTGATCTCGGTTCGACCACCACTACGGTGGGCGTGGGTAACATCACTGCTGCCGCCTCGCTCAGCGCGATCACCTCAATCGACATCATCAAAACGGCGATCGAAAACGTGGCGACGATGCGCGCCTCCAACGGCGCCGAGCAAAGCCGCCTGGGCTTCGCCTCAGAACTGCTGACGGTGAACAAGGCCAACCTCGAGGCGGCGACCAGTCGGATCACCGACGTGGACGTGGCCGAAGAATCCACCCAGCTGGCGCGGTGGAATACGATGGTTTCAGCGGGCACCTCGATGTTGTCGCAGGCCAATCAGAGTGCGCAAACCGCGCTGCGGTTGCTTCAGTAAAAACAGGCCCCGTCCTGGTTAGGTTCAAAGTTACCCTGCCCGCACCCGCGGGCGGGGTTCTTTTGCCGGCTGGGTCGGGTTGGCCCGAGGTTCATCCGCAGGGTTGTAAGGGGGGCGAGGCGATTTCCCGCGCCGGGCGCGTCAGGGCCGAATCCGCCACGCCCACCCCCACCGCCTCCGCCGATCCGGCGAGGGGGCTTTGCAGGCGGGCGATTTCCATGCTGACTAGGCAGACGTCGTCGGGGAAGACGTGGCCGGCGGCGAATTGTTCTATTTCCGTCAAAACGTCTTGGACCAGTTGGGCCGGAGGCTGGCCGGCGTGTTGGGCAAAGGTTTTGCGTAGCCGGTTTTCCCCAAACGATTCAGCCAGGGTGTTTTCCACCTCGAAGAGCCCGTCAGTGAAAAGCAGAACCAGGTCCTCGGCCGCCACCGGGAAGGTAGAGGTGCGATAGACCTCGTCCTCAAACAATCCGAGGGCCGGGCCGGCGGTGTCGTCGGGGGTGAGCGGGAGGATGTCGGCCGAGTGGTGGCGCAGGAGCAAGGGGCTGGGGTGGGCGGCGTTGGCCACGGTGAGGCGAGATTTGCCGATGTCGGCCACGATGTAGCAGGCGGTGGTGAACAGGGTGATGCCGGACTGGCGCAAAATGCCGCACAGGCTGTGGTTGATCGCGGTGAGCAGGGCGCCGGGGTCGGCCGCCAGTTCGCCGAGTTGCTCCTCGAGGGCGCGCATCATCGCGGTGACCAGGGCCGCGCGCACCCCGTGGCCCATCACGTCGCAGATAAACACCCCCACGGCGGTTTCGGAGACGCGCACCACGTTGAAAAAGTCCCCGCTGACCGAACTGGCGGGATGGAAGATGCTGGCGAACTTCACCGCGCTGGCCGCCTGTTGCACGCCGCGCGGAAGGGTCGGGAAGCGGTGGGGCAGCAGGGCCAGCTGCAGTTCCTTGGCCATGGTCAAATCCTCCTCCATGAGTAGGTTTTTTCGGCGCAGCTCGTGGGTGCGATCGGCCACCCGTTGCTCGAGGACTTCATTGAGCGCGCGCAGATTTTCCTCGGCGGTGCGCCGTGCCTGGCGCTCGGCCACCTCGCGGAGGGCCCGGCGCACCGCGGGGACCAGGCGCGTCATCCGGTCCTTGAGGACGAAATCGGTGGCCCCGGCTTTGAGCAATTCGACCGCGGTTTCCTCGCCGACGGCTCCCGAGATGATGAGTACGGGCACCTCCGGGCAGCTTTGCTTGGCTAGCGCGAGGGCCTGGCCTCCGTCGAAGGTGGGCAGCTTGTAGTCGGCCAAAATGATGTCGGGCTGGAACTCGAGGGTTTCGCGGAGGAACTCGTCTCGGGTTTGCACCCGGCGTGAGACGAAATTAACCCCGCCGCGTTTGAGTTCGCGCAGGATCAGTTCCTCGTCGGTGTCGGAGTCTTCGAGGGAGAGGATGCGCAGGCTCACTGAGGGGGAGTCGTTCATGGCTGCGCGGCGGGCGGCTGGTTGAGCAGCAGCCAATATAAGCCCAAATTCGAGACTGCCTCGGCGAAATTCTCGAAGCCGACCGGTTTGACCACGTAGCTGTTGGCCCCGAGTTTATAGCTTTCGATCACGTCGCTGTCCTCGCGCGAGGAGGTCATGATAACGATGGGTAACAACTTGGTGCGTTCGTCGGCCCGCAGTTTGCGGAGGACCTCGATGCCGCTGACTTTGGGCAGTTTGAGGTCGAGCATGACGACCTTAGGTTGTTCGCAGGGCGGACGCTGGGCGTAGGCCCCGGTGCAAAACAAGAAATCGAGCGCCTCCTGGCCGTCGGCCACATGGACGAGATGGTTGGCGAGGTTGCGTTTTTTGAGGGCGCGAATGGTCAGTTCGGCATCCTGGGGGCTGTCTTCAACCAAAAGGATTTCGACTTGGGGCGGGGGCATGGGAGGCGGGCGGCAGCGGGGGCAAGCCGGAGTGGCGGGTGGAGTCGGGGGCGGGGTGAAGGGGCGGGCGCCCTGGGGAGGAGTGGGCGCGGCCGGGCGTGCCTATAGTAGTCCGGATACTGCGTTCGTTGCAACCGGCCGGCGCATAAAGGCGGTATGCGGGCAGTGGGTGCGCGCGGGCGTGGGGGCGGGCGTGGGGGAAACCGGTTTGGGGTGGAAAACGCGGGGCAATCTTGAACTGACGCGCAAGGCTACCCAAACCGTGGCTCCGGACGTGAGTCCGGGGCGTTTCTCGTTCCCGTACCACCTTGAGCTCACGCTCAAGGCCACGGGGATCAGTCAAGGCCGCGGGGATCAGTCAAGGCCGCGGGCAACGTTCACCATCCGGGTTCCAGCTCTATGGTTCAGCCGCGGGGCGAGGCGCCGGTGCGCGGGCACAAAAAAACCCGCGACGGGGGCGTCGCGGGTTTTGGCCAGAAGGCCGGGGGCGGACTTAGGCGCGGCCCATGTAGGTGCCGTCCGCGGTGCTAATGCGGATGATTTCGCCTTCCTTGATGAAGAGCGGAACGTTGACCACCAAGCCGGTTTCGAGGGTGGCGGGCTTTTGCACGTTGGAAGCGGTGTCGCCCTTGATGCCGTCGGAGCTCTCGGTGACCTTGAGGTTAACCGAGGAGGGCAGTTCGATGGTGAGGGGCTTTTCATCAACGAAGAGCACGTCGACCTTACCGTTGGCGGTGAGGTAGTTCTTCGAGTCGCCGATCAGGGTCTCGGGCAGTTCGATCGTCTCGAAGGACTCCGGGTCCATGAAGGCATAGGTGCCGCGGTCAGCGTAGCTGAACTCGAGGGTCTTCTTTTCGGTGGGCAAGACCTCGATGGTGTCGGTGGAGGCGAAGCGCTGGTCGAGCGCCTTGCCATAGCGCAAGTTGCGCATTTTTACCTGCACGAAGGCACGCAAGTTGCCGGGCGTGCGGTGCATGGTTTCCATGACGAGATGGGGTTCACCGTTGAACTTGATGACTTGGCCTTTGCGGATGTCGTTGGCTGCGGGCATGACGAGGTGGGCGGTTTTGAGTTGTAGAAACGTTAGGTGGTAACGCCGCCTGCGCAGGGGTGTCAAGTGTGCGCAAACCCCTCGGGCCTTGGCGGCCCGGGCGGACGCCCCCGGCCTGACTCGACGCTTGCACTGGCGGCCTCGGCTTTGGCAGGGTGTCGGTTACTCTATATGAAACAACGTACGCTCGCGCGCGCCGTGTCCATCCAAGGCAATGGCCTGCATACCGGCAGCCCCGTCTCCCTGACCCTCAAGCCCGCTCCCGTGGGCCATGGTATCGTGTTCAAGCGCATGGACCTGAGCGGCCAGCCGGAGCTCAAGCCGCGCATCGACCTGATCGGCGATCTGGTGCGCAACACCACCGTGCAGGACGGGCACACCAAGATCCACCTCGTCGAGCACGTGCTCAGCGCGCTGAGCGGCTGCGGCATCGACAACGTGCTCGTCGAAATCGATTCCTCCGAGCCGCCGATCATGGACGGTTCGGCCAAGCCGTTTGTTAACCTCATTCTTGAGGGTGAGCCGGTCGAGCAGGACAAGGACCGCGAGTATTTCCAGCTGGAGGAGGCCGTTTCGGTTACCCGCGGCAATTCTTCGGTGATCGCACTTCCCTGCGACGAGCTGAAGATCACCTGCACCTCGGCCGATGATCGCGGCGTGCACACCCAGCACCTCACCCTCACGATCGACCCGGATGTTTACCTCACGCAGGTGGCCGCCTCGCGCACGTTCGTCGTTTACGAGGACATCGAGGAGCTGCTCAAGCTGGGCAAAATCAAGGGCGGCTCGCTGGACTGCGCCGTGGTGATTAAGGGCGACAAGATCCTCTCCAAGGAGGGCCTGCGCTTTAAGGACGAGTTCGTGCGGCACAAGATTCTCGATATCATTGGCGACATCGTGCTGCTGGGTATGCCGCTCAAGGCGCACATCATCGCCACCCGCCCCGGCCACGCGATCAACGCGGAGCTGACCAAGTTGCTCTTCGCCAAGCTCGAGGAAAAGCGCAAGGGCCCGAAGAAAAAGCCCCGTCCCGCCAAGGTGCTGCCCTCCGAGACCGAGCTGGATATCCGCCGCATCCTCGACACCCTGCCGCACCGCTATCCCTTTGTGATGATCGACCGGGTGGTTGAGTTCATCGGCGAGGACGAGCTGGTGGCGATCAAGAACGTGACCATCAATGAGCCGTTCTTCCAGGGGCACTTCCCGGGCAACCCCGTCATGCCCGGCGTGTTGCAACTCGAAGCCATGGCCCAGGCCGCCGGCATCCTCATGCTGCGCCGCGGCAGCAGCGAGGGAAAGACCTCGCTGTTCATGAGCGCCGACCGCGTGAAATTCCGCAAACCCGTGCGCCCCGGCGACCAGATCATCATCAACGCCAAGCTCACCAAGTCGCGCGGCGCCAAGCTCGCCCAAGCCGAGTGCAACTGCACGGTTAACGGCACGGTGGTGTCCTCGGCCGAGCTGATGTTTGCGATCATCGATTCGAGCGAGGTCGATTAACTCCGACCCGTTCGACTCCTCACTCCCTGCGCCCGCCGCCCGCCCGCCAGCCAGACCGACCCTTTGTAGCGTTTCCCTCATGTCGTCGAAAATCCATCCTTCCGCCCTCGTTGAGTCCTCGGCCGAACTCGGTTCCGGGGTTGAGATTGGCCCCTTCGCCTACGTCGGGGCTGGCGTCCGGCTCGGAGCGGGCACGCGCTTGCACCACCATGCCTCGGTCGAGGGCAACACCCACCTTGGGGAGGGGTGTGAGGTTTTCCCTTACGCCAACATTGGCGGCAAAACCCAGGACATGAAGTACAAGGGTGGCAACCCGGGGGTGCGCATCGGGGCGCGCAACGTGTTCCGCGAATACTTCACCGTACACGCCGCCACCAACGACGGCGACTTCACCACGGTGGGTAACGACAACACCTTTCTGGCCTACGGGCACATCGCCCACGACTGCGTGCTGGGCAACCACATCGTGGCCAGCAACGGCATGATGCTGGCCGGCCATGTGGTCATCGAAGACCACGTGGTGATCGGCGGCTATGGTGGCGTCCACCAGTTCTGCCGCATCGGGGCCCACGCGATGCTTTCGGCCACGGCCAAGTTGGTGCAGGATTTGCCTCCATTCTTTATCGCCGACGGCACCCCGGCGGTGGCGCGGGCGTTTAACAAAGTCGGGCTGGAGCGGCGCGGTTACTCGGCCGAGCAGCTCGAGCGGGTGAAACAGATTTACCGCGTGCTTTATCGCGATGGCCTGAATCGCAGCCAAGCCTTGGAAAAACTGCGCGCCCACGCCAACGCCGAGAGCGCGGAGTTCAAGCTGCTGCTGGACTTCGCCGCCAAGAGCGAACGCGGTATCGTGCCGGGTGCGGCTTAAGCGCGGGTCTCAACCAGCGGTTGCGAGCAGGCCCGTTTGGGGCCGGACATAAAAAGGCCCGACTGAGGAGTCGGGCCTTTTTTGTGGTCGGGTGGACCGAGCTGGGACGGGCTGCAATCGGCGTGGGCGGCTTACTTCTTTTTGTAAACCACGGCCGGGTCGAAGAGCGGCTCGGAGTTGAAGGTGAGCTTGAAGCTGGTGCCGGCGGCCGCCGCATCGAGGCAGTCGAGCTTGCGGTAAAAGCAGCTCTTGTAGCCGTTGTGGCAGGAGGCGTTGGCCGCCCCGCTTTGCTCCACTTTAATCAAGACCACGTCCTGGTCGCAGTCGGTGTAGAGCTCTTTGACCCACTGGACGTTGCCCGACTCCTCGCCCTTGCACCACAGCTTGTTGCGGGAGCGGCTCCAATAGGTGGCCTTTTTGGTGGTGAGGGTGTGGGCAAACGATTCGGCGTTCATGAACGCGAACATCAACACCTGGCCGGTGCTGATATCCTGGGTGATGCAGGGAATTAGGCCGTCGGAGCCAAATTTGGGCTGAAGGGTGGCGCCGAGTTCGATCTCGGCGGTGGTGGTGCGGGCGGGCAGTGACATGGTGTTTTTTTTTGAAAGTAGCGAGTAGTGAGTAGCGGGTAGGACGAGCGAAGCAGGACAGGGCAGGCAGGGCGGGGTGAGGTCCCAATCAATGTCGTTCGGCCAGTTTTTGCAGGTAGTCGTAGCTGTAGAGTCCGGTGCGGTGACCGTCGCTGAAATCGAAGCGCAGGGCGTAGTTACCGACCCGCTCCCAGCCGGTGACGACCACGCCGGGAAAGTGCTTGGGGCCATCGCCGCCGTATTGGTTTCCGAGGATGTCGCGCTCGCCGATGTTCTGGGCGCTCGGCGAGGCCGCCCGCAGGGCCTCCATCGGATAATAGGATTCGGTTTGGTCGGCCCAGAGAATGGCGACTTCGTTGCCGATGAGTTGGATGTTGGCGGGAGATTGCACGGGAAGACCGGGCAACTTGCCGAGCGGGCGCGCCGGGGTAAATCAATTTTTGCTCGCCCTGCCTCCGCCCAGCGCCTGCTTTGGCCCGATCATGTTCGTCCACACGGTTATTTTTTACCTGCGCCCGGATCTTTCCGACGCGCAGAAACAGGAGTTTCGCAACGAGGGGCTGGAGTCCCTGCGGGCGATTAAGTCGGTGCAGCAACTGCACGTGGGGGCGCCCGCCGCCATTCCGCCGCGCCCGGTGGTGGATCTGAGTTTCAGCTTCGCGATCACCGCGCTGTTTGCCGATGTGGCCGGCCACAATGCCTACCAAGTCGATCCCCTGCACCTGGCCTTTTTGGCCCGCTTCAAGGGGTATTGGACCCGCGTGCAGATTTACGACGCGGAATAAGCGCGTGCGGCAGGGGGGCTTCTCGCCTGCGGGCGAGGGGCTGACCGAGAACGAGTAAGAGAACGAGAAAGAGAACGAGTCGGATGGGGCGCGCCGGGTTGGCCCAGGGGTGCGCCACGGCTGGCGCAGGTTGGCCCGGTGTGACTGGGCTGCCGGCGGTCGTCTCCCTCGGGTGAGGGCCCCATGGTGGATTGGCCCGACTCGTGCGATAGGTGGGGCACTATGGATTTTAATCAACTCACCCAGATGTCCCGTCAGGCGGTCACCGACGCTCAATCCGAGGCGCGTCGCCGCAGTCACAATGAGGTGGAAACCTGGCACTTGCTCCACGCCCTGCTCGCCCAGGAAAGCGGCATCGTGCCCGCCTTGGTCGAAAAAATCGGGCTGACAATCAGCGCCCTCCAGCTCGCCGCCGAGCGCGAGCTCGACCGCCTGCCCAAGGTCTCCGGCAGCGTGGACACCTCCAAGGTCTATGTGACCCAGTCGATGAACGAAGTCCTCACCCGCGCCGAAGAGGAGGCCAAATCGCTCAAGGACGACTTTGTCTCGGTCGAACACCTTTTCCTCGGGTTGATCGACGTGGCCAAACCGGACGCGCTCGCCAAGTTTTTCAAATCCTTCGGCATTGAGCGGGCCAAAACCCTCAAGGCGCTCAAGGAGTTGCGCGGCTCCCAGCGGGTCACCACCGACAACCCCGAGACCACCTACGCGGCCTTGGAGAAGTATGGCATCGACTTGGTGAAACTGGCCACCCAGGGCAAAATGGACCCGGTGATCGGCCGCGACGATGAGATCCGCCGCACCGTGCGCATCCTCTCGCGCAAGACCAAGAACAACCCCGTGCTGATTGGCGAACCCGGCGTGGGCAAGACCGCCATCGTCGAGGGACTGGCCCAGCGGATCGTGCGCGGCGACGTGCCCGAGGGCCTCAAGGACAAGACCATCTTCTCGCTCGACATGGGCGCGCTCATCGCCGGCGCCAAGTACCGCGGCGAATTCGAGGAGCGGCTCAAGGCCGTGCTCACCGAAATTAAGCAGAGCGAGGGCCGCATCATCCTGTTTATCGACGAGTTGCACACCATCGTCGGCGCCGGAAAGAGCGAGGGCGCGATGGATGCTGGCAACCTACTCAAGCCCATGCTCGCCCGCGGGGAACTGCACTGCATCGGCGCGACCACCCTCGACGAATATCGCAAACACATCGAAAAGGACGCCGCCCTTGAACGCCGCTTCCAACCGGTGCTGGTCGAGCCGCCCTCGATCGAGGATGCGATCTCGATTCTGCGCGGTATCCGCGAGCGCTTCGAGCTCCACCACGGGGTGCGCATTCAGGACAACGCCTTGGTTGCCGCCGTCACCCTGTCGAACCGCTACATCAGCGACCGCTTTTTGCCCGACAAGGCGATCGATCTGGTCGACGAGGCCTGCGCGATGATTCGCACCGAGATGGACTCGGCCCCCCAGGAACTCGACGCCCTCCAGCGCCGCGTGCTCCAGCTGGAAATCGAGGAAGCCGCCCTAAAGCTGGAAAAAGACGAGGCGTCCAAGCAGCGCCTCGACGTACTGCGGAAGGAACTGATCGACGCCCGCTCGCAAGCGGTCGCGCTCAAGTCGCGCTGGGAGAAGGAGAAGGCCTCGGTTGACCGCGTGCGCAAGGTGCGCGAAGAACTCGACGCCGCCCGTATCGAGCTGGAAAAGGCCGAACGCGCCTACGACCTGAACAAGTTGGCCGAATTGCGCCACGGCAAGATCCCGCAACTGGAGGCGGAGTTAAAGAAAACCGAGACGTCGGCCGCCAAGACCGAGTTGTTTAAGGAAGAGGTGTCGGCCGAGGAAATTGC
>CAMBUJ010000140.1 GCA_945871005.1 Opitutus sp. GAS368
GCCGCGCTGACCTCGCTGGCGGCCGCGGCCAACATCACCCTGGCGAGTGACGACCCCATCGCCAAACTCGACGAGCAAATCGAAGCCCTCGCGACCGACACCGGCCGCATGCCCAACCGCCTGGTGATCGGCCTGCCGCTCTGGAACAAACTGCGCAACAACGCCAAGGTGATCGCCCGCTTCCCCGGTGCGGCCTCGATTGGCGTGAGCATGGCCCAGTTCAGCTCGCTGCTGCTCAATCCGAGCATCGACATCCGCGTCGGTATTTTGGCCAAGGACACGACCAAGTTGGGCGGCGTCAAAGCCAACGTGAACATCATCGGCCAGCAGTTGGTGATCTTCCACGCCAACGCCAGCCCCACGCTCTACGACCCCAGCTTCATGAAAACCTTCCGCCTACGCCGAGGCGGCGTGGACGTGGTCCGCACCTACCGCGACGACGCCGCCCGGTCCGACATCCTGGCGGTGGACTGGAGCGAAGACATCCGCATCACGAGCCCCGTCTGCGCCCGCAAGCTCACCGCCAGCTAATCGCCACCGACAAAGAGCGCACCACGGGCGGCCGGTCCCAGTCGACCGCCGCCCCTTTTTTATGCCCACCGGCATCCGTCCTACTCACTACCCGCTACTCGCTACCCACTACTTCAGCAGATGCTCCCCGCCACCCTTTCCATTCTCCGCGACCCCGTGCCGTATCACGGCGCGGTCGGCTTTTTCGCCTTTACGACCCTCGAACGTCTCAACGCCTACGTCGGCCTGATGGTCGGCCTCGCGACCCTCGTTTACCTCTGCCTGCGCATCCGCCGGGAAGTACGCGACCGCAACGCCAAGCCCGCCCCCGAAGACTGATTCCAGTACCTTGCTCCGTGCCCTCATCCGACCTCCTGCCGGCCTCTGTGTAACCCTCCGAGATCCGTCCGCCCTCCGGTTGACACCGTCCCACGGAGGTATGCCCACCAAACTCCTCCACGTCCTCTCCTTCCTTGGCAAAGCCGCTGGCCTCGCCCTCACCATCGCCGGCCCCCTCTCCGGCACCCCCATCGGCCTGACGGTCTTCGCCGCCGCCTCGCTCCTCAAAGATGCCGTGAACCACTTCGGCGACCTCGCCGACGACGGCAAACCCAACGACTCGTTCAAACCCTGACACGCACATTTCGTCATCCCAGCTTGGTCACCCACCCCACAGGGCGGTAGCCTCCTTTGGCTATCGCCCTTTTTCATACCCAAATTCGCAAATCCCTCCGCGCCATCTGCGCCTTTCCGGTGGTTTGGCGTGCTTTTTATTAAAACCGCGACTAGCTGTTCCGCTAATGGCCCCAGCTTCGGCACCACTTTCCATCAATCTCGCGGAATCGTTCGAACATTTATCGCACGCCCCCATTTCGGAAGCCGTCTTCCAAATCACCGGGCGGGTTCCTTCCGCTTGGGACGAGAAACCGACAGTTGAAAACCTCAAGTCGCACCTGCCCGACTACCCGCTTCATCAATCCCTGCGGTCGATCCAACAAAAGGTGAATTTGTCACCCAGCCAGCCACCCACTCAATCGGTTGATCTGGGTTGGAACGGCGCGGTTTTCCGGAATCTACCCGGAACCCAGGTCGCCAATTTCCACCGCGACTCCTTCTCCTTTAGCCGCCTCGCCCCTTATGAAAACTGGAAGAGTTTTTCGTCGGAGGCCATTCGCCTCTACACGTTCCACCTTGAGCAAAGCCAGCTGCCCCTCGTACAGCGCATCGGTCTCCGGTTTGTAAACCAATTCGACGCGCCCGCCGGTCGCTTTGACATCGGCGATTTTTTCACCCAGTCCCTGTCGCTGCCCCAGCAGGAGCTCCCCCTCACCCGAGCCCTATTTTTCCATCAAGATACGTTCATGGTTCCCGGCCATGACTATGGTGTGACCATTACACGTACCCTGCAGCCCGAAATGCCGACACCCGCCGGCCCCGCCGCCCCGAAGCTCATTCTCGACATCGACGTATTCACCACCGAGCCCTCGCCCGCCGATCCCGTGCAAATTCGCGCTCGCTTGGAAGAAATGCGCTGGCTTAAAAACAAGATGTTCTTCGGCAGCCTAACACCCGCCACCATAGAATCCTTCCGATGAAACTCTCCTCTACCATGATGACCGCCGCCGTTCTGGCCGCTGGTGTCACGCCCGGCCACGGCACCGCCGCGCTTTATGTGCAGAGCCAAGCCCGCCTCAGCCACCAGCACTTTCAAGCCCCGCTCTCTCGCGGCCACGCACGCCAGTCGGCCATGGACGCCTTGGTCAGCACCTACGAGTCCAGTTCCGTTGCCGATTGGGACGGCCACGGGGCCGCGCCGGTGAGTCACGCGGTCTATCGCAACGCCTACAACTTTCTTGAAGTGCTTCCTGACGGCCTTCCCATGCCTTCGCCCGGGGCCGAGCCCGATGGCCAACTCACCCTGGAATGGCACAAATCCGCCTACCAGACCCTTTCCGTCAGTGTGACCGCCGATGGCGACCTCCACTATGCCGCCCTTCTCGGCGCCAGCCGTACCTACGGCACCGAGCCTTTTCTTGGCCAACTCCCCCAGCCTTTGCTCGATCTGATCCAGCGCGTCACCCTCGGATGACCCATCAGCCGCCGCCCGACACCATCGCCGACGAGGAAGATCTGGCTCGCTACATTTTCCACAAAAGTCAGGTACGCGCCGACCTCACGGTTAAACCCGACGCGCTCATTCCTCATCCCTATCCGGACACCTCGGTTACGCGGCATCTGGGTTTGACCGGCGCGGACGTTTGGGTAGCCGGCCGTGTCGTCGAGCAGCAGCGCAAGCTCCCGCTGGTCGGCCGTGCCGACAACTTGGCACGCGACTACCGTAGCCAGAAACTCGTACCCAAGGCTGACCCGGTCCCCGGCAATCTCCACCACGCCGTTGTCGTGGGCTGGCCCGCCGACAAACCGGCGCAAAAAATCCTTGCCCAGCAAATCGTCGCCCGCACTCGTTACACGCCCGCTTCCCCTGCCTGACCCATGCCCACGCTCAATTGGATCGGCAAAGACGCCGTCGCTAACCACCACCGCGAAGTTCCTTATCGTCTCCTGCGCGACGTCCCCGAACTCGGCTGCGGCGACCCCGGCTCCGGCAACCTCCTCGTCGAGGGCGATAACCTTCACGCTCTCAAGGCCCTGCTCCCTTACTACGCCGGTCAGGTCAAATGCATCTACATCGATCCGCCTTACAACACCGGTAACGAGGGCTGGGTTTACAACGACGCAGTCAACAGCCCGCTCATCCAGAAATGGCTCGGCGAAACCGTCGGCAAGGAGGCCGAGGACCTTTCCCGCCACGACAAATGGCTCTGCATGATGTATCCCCGCCTCCAACTGCTGAGGCAGTTTTTGCGCGAAGACGGCCTCATTTTTGTTACCCTGGATGATAACGAAGCTGCATTCTGCCGCGTCATAATGGACGAAATGTTTGGAGCTTCTAACTTTGTTGCCACCATGGCTTGGCAACGCCGGATATCACCGGATGCACGTCTTGGGCTTAGCCAAGCGCACGACCACATCATCGTGTTCTCCAAAAATCTGGCATCTGCGACTTTCAACAAAGTTCCCGTTAGTAACGAACAAGCGAAAGCCTACAAGAATCCAGATAACGACCTTCGCGGCGTGTGGGTGTCGACAGATTTTTCAGCCCAAGGTTGGCGGCCAAATCAGATGTATTCAATTACAGCTCCGGGCGGAACCACCTACAGTCCTCCTTCGGGTCGTTGCTGGGGCAATGTTGAACCTGAATTCAAACGGCTGCTTGCCGAAGGTAGAATGTGGTTTGGTAAAGATGGAAAAGGCAGACCTCGTGTTAAAACATACCTTACCGAGAGCGAAGGCATTAGCGCTTGGAGCTGGCTGCCTCATGGTGAGGCAGGAAATAACCAAGAGGCGAAAAAGGAGATAAACGAAGTTCTCGGAGAAGCTGCGCCATTCGACACCCCGAAGCCCACTCGACTGATCGAACGCATCGTCCAAATCGCCAGCAATCCCGGCGACCTGATTCTCGATTCCTTCATGGGCTCCGGCACCACCGCCCACGCCGTGCTCAAGCTCAACGCGGCCCAGCCCGACCAGCCGCCGCGCCACTTTATCGGCATTGAAATGGAGCCGGCCATCGCCAAGGACGTGACCGCCGAGCGCGTCCGCCGCGTCGCCTCCGGCTACACCAACGCCAAAAAAGAAGTCGTCGAGGGCCTCGGTGGCGGGTTCCGCTACTGCCGTCTCGACGCCCCGCTGTTTTCTGCCGTGGGCGTGATCAACCCCGACGTGCGTTTCGGCCAACTGGCCCGCCACGTTTATTTCACGGAAACGGGCGAGCCGTTGCCCCGCGAACGGGTGCCCACCACGCCGCTGATCGGCGTGAGTCACGGCACCGGCGTTTACCTGCTGTTTAATGGCATTTTGGGCGACCACAGCGCCAACGGCGGCAACATGCTCACCCGCGCCATCCTCGCCAAACTACCACCACACTCCGGCCCCAAGGTCATCTACGCCTACGGCTGCCTGCTGGGCGAAGACCGCCTGCGCGCCGAACAAATCACTTTCCGTCAGACGCCCTACGAAATCACCATCGCATGAACCTCGCGCTCAAAGGCTACCAGACCCGCATTCTCGGCACGCTGCGCGACTACCTGCGCGAGGTGGCGCGCACCGGCGACCCTCGCAATCCGTTCGAGAAGATCGTCGCCGCTAACGCCGCCACGCCGGTTCCCTACATTCCAGTACAGATTCCGGGTTTGGCGGGTACCCTGCCTTATGTGTGTCTGCGCGTGCCCACCGGCGGCGGTAAGACGCTGCTGGCCGCCCACGCCATCGGTACGGCGGTGCGCGATTACCAACATGCCGAGCATGGCGTCGTCCTCTGGTTCGTACCTAGCACGCCGATCTTGGACCAGACCTTGGCGGCACTCAAAAACCCGCGTCATCCGTACCGTCACGCTCTGGAACGCGGCGACGGCGTCGGCAGTCCCGGTGTGGGCGCGGTCGAGGTGTTGACCATCGAGGAAGCGTTGCGCGTCACCCCGGCCACGCTCAACGGCGCGACGGTGGTAATTGTTGCCACCATCCAGGGCTTTCGGGTGGACGACACCACGGGCCGCAAGGTGTACGACCCGCTCAACGGGCAACTCGACGACCATTTTCGCAACGTGCCGGCCGACCGGGTGGCGGACCTGGAAAAGGGCGCCGACGGCCAACCGGCCCGATCGCTGGAAAACGTGCTCCGGCTGCGCCGCCCCATCGTGCTGGTGGACGAGGCTCACAACGTCCGCACGCCGCTGTCGTTTGCCACCCTCGGCAAGCTGCGGCCGTCGTGCATTTTGGAGTTCACTGCCACGCCGGACCGGGAAAAAGCGCCGTCCAACGTGCTGCACCGGGTATCGGCGGCGGAGCTCAAGGCGGCGGCGATGATCAAACTGCCGCTGCGGGTATTCACGCGCCCGGCGGGCGAATGGGCAAAGCTGTTGAGCGATGCCCTTACATTGCGCAGCGGGTTGGAAACCATCGCCGCCCGCGAGGCCCAGGCGACGGGCGAATACCTGCGCCCCATCGCGCTGGTCCAGGCGCGGGACGTCGAGCACACCGGCGAGCTGCGCAAGCACCTCGAAACCGAGCACGGCATCGCGGCAGGCGAAATCAAAATTTGCACGGGCAAGCTGGACGAGTTGAAGGATGTGCGTGACCTGGCCGCGCCCGATTGCCCGGTGCGCTACATCCTGACGGTGCAAAAGCTACGCGAGGGCTGGGACTGCCCCTTCGCCTATGTGTTGTGCAGCTTGATGGAGACGCGCTCGGCCACGGCCATCGAGCAAATCGTCGGCCGCGTGCTGCGGTTGCCCAAGGCATCGTTTAAGCAGGAGCCGGCGCTCAACGAGGCGTATGTGTTTTCGGTTTCCCCGACGCTGGCCGAGGTGTTGGGTGAGCTGAAGGGCGCGCTGGAGCTTCATGGTTTCACCGGCACGGAAGCCGAACGCATCATTTTACCGGCGGGCGATAGCGGCATCTTGCCACTCACGGTGCAACCGGTGGTGGTGGCGGTGCATCCCGAGGATTTCGACGCGACGCTGGTGGCCGCTCACGCCCCGGCGCTCATCGGCAAGGTGGCGTTCGACCTGAAGGCGGGCACGCTCACGGTGCAGGCCGCTTTAACCGAGACGGAGCACGCGTGGGCACTGGCCTGCGTACGGCCGCCGTCGATCCAGTCGCAGGTAGCGGCGGCCGCGACCACCGTCGCCACGGCGCAGGCCGCCTGGGGCGGCGGAGGCCGGGTACGCGGCGAGGACAACGGGTTTCAGCAAAGCCTTTCCTTTGTCGTGCCACTGCTGGCGATCCGGCAAGGGGAGTTATTGGAGGCGTTCGAGGCGACTCACCTACTGGAGCGCCCGTGGAGGTTGAGCGAACGTGACGCCGGCCTGTCGGAGTCACTTTACCCAGCCCAACGCGCGGCGGGCGAACTCGGACTGGTGGACGTGGAAAAAAACAGCGGCCTGGTGCGCACAGAAAAGACCGACCTGTTGGCGGACGAGCCGGAGGATTTTGTGGGCAAGCTGCACCAGCAGGTACTGGCGTTAAGCGGCGGCAGTGACTGGAGCACCGACCGGCTGATCGTGTGGCTGGATCGCAACCTGTTCCGCGATCCGGAGGAGCGGCGCGAGATCATCGGCATCGAGTCGGCGCTGTTTCTGCGCAAGGCGCTCAACGCCTTGATGGCCGCGCGGGGGTTGAACGACATCGGCACGCTGGTGCTGGACCGGCACCGGCTGGCCGAAGCGCTGGCGCAACGTATCCGCCAACACCGCGAGGCGGAGCGCGCGGCGGCGTTTCAGTCACTGCTGTTACCCGACTCGGAGCTGACGGTAAGCCCGGAGGTCGTGGTGGATTTCCAAAAAACGCGGTACGAGCCGAGCTGGGTTTATGACGGCGGGCATAAGTTCAAAAAGCATTTTTACGCCACGGGTCCAGGCGAGCTGAAGAGCGCGGGCGAAGAGTTCGAGTGCGCGGTGTTTTTGGACGGACTGCCGGAGGTTAAGGCGTGGGTGCGCAATTTAAGTAAAAAGGGGCCGTTCTGGCTACGGCGGGCGACGGCCAATTTTTATCCCGACTTCGTCTGCCTGCTCACTGACGGGCGGTTTATGGCGGTGGAATACAAAGGCACGCACCTGGTCACCGCCGACGAGGCCAAGGAGAAGGCGGCGGTCGGCGCGGTGTGGGCCGGGCGCAGCGGGGGCAAATGTGTGTTTGTGATGCCGGCAGGCAAGGACCTGGCGGCGATCACGACGGCGATTCGCCAAGCATAATCCGGGTGCGGAGTGGGTCGTGGGGTCGGCCGAGGCGGTAACGGCTGACCCATGGCGGGAGGTTGGCTAACGACGTTCGCTCATTAACAGACAAGCCACCAAAGCTGGGAAGGTGCATCGTTAACCGAGAAGCGGCCCAGTCCTTCGGGTAATTGTATATAAAGACCGCTTGCGAAATAGTATTAAAGAGTTGTATTGAGTCGTGTCCGCATGACACCGGCATGACAGATGACTTCCATTACATGCCGAAACGTGCATAAGCTCATTCCGACAACAAGCACCCAACAGCAACAAC
Organism: Opitutus sp. GAS368; assembly: GCA_945871005.1. Lineage (GTDB taxonomy): Bacteria > Verrucomicrobiota > Verrucomicrobiia > Opitutales > Opitutaceae > Rariglobus. Next base: position 7,618 of record CAMBUJ010000140.1, read on the forward strand.
CACCCCTGTTTACGCACCGAGCGGAAATTCGTGGCTAAGGTTCAAGCTCAGCGATGAACGTGCTTGGCGCGGAGCATGCTGCTCGGAGCATGATCCGTGACAAGCACGTTCATTCGCTGTAGCGCCTGGTTCGGCTCAGTTTTCATTTCTGGATTTCTGGCAATCCGTGGTTACGCCTTTCGGTGATGATATAATCCACAAACCAAGCACCGTTCGGCCCGCGATAATGCTCTAATATGGTTATTCCATCCGCACGAAAATGCTTGATTCGATCATTCCAGTATCGAGTCCATGCGTCAGGAGAATCCGCGTCAACCATACCTTGAGGGCGTAAGCCCTTCTTCTCGTCTTGGACCGCTCTATCGATTCCTGATTTTAGATCTGCCGCGAAGTGCTTACGTTCATAGTCGGCCGGCGTCTCGAATACATTTACGATACTGCACCCACTGACTAGCATGCTGATAATGATAATGAGGAAGCGCATGGCTTTTGATTTATTCTGCCGAACGTTTAAGCTCAGCGATGAACTGCGTTGGCGCGGAGCGTGCTGCTCGGAGCACGATCCGTGACAATGCAGTTCATTCGCTGTAGCGCTTGGTTCGGCTCCGTAAGATTGGTTCTGGCTCCAGAGACTTTCATTCGCCTGTGTTTGTTTGGACTTTAAAAAACTGTAACTGATAAATTTGCGAGTCCGAATTCCGCGTTAACCCTCCGTTTCTGTTTCGGCCTCCGGACGCAGCCTCGATACTCATACGCAAATTCCGAATTCGAATAACTGAAAACCCAATTCGTTATTCCCAAGTTGAGCCCAAGTCCGAAATCCGTTTCCGCGTGAACCTTCCGATTCTGAGTCGCCGTCCTCGCCGCCGTCACGATGCCAATACGCATATTCAGAGCTCCCAAAAAAACGCAGTTTTTAGCGATTCGCATTACTAATTCCGAAATAGTCTTATTTCTGCCGAACGTTTAAGCTCAGCGATGAACGTGCTTGGCGCGGAGTGTGCTGCTCGGAGCACAATCCGTGACAAGCATGTTCATTCGTAAGCGACCGGTCGCGGTCCCCGGAGCGGTGATTGCGTAGGGACGGGTTTCTAACCCTGATCGTCACCATCTTTATTCCAGATGGTGACGGATTCTATTTATCGCCCCACGCAACCGCCCTCAGCCCGCCGGTTGCCAGTTTTTGG
>CAMBUJ010000141.1 GCA_945871005.1 Opitutus sp. GAS368
CTCGGGGGGCTGGCGGAGCTGCGGCTCGCGGATCAAGCCTATGCGGCCAACAACTTCACCGAAGGCCGCGCCTTGTATACCCGCGCTGCAGCTATCCTCAAAAACGCCGCGTTTGGTCAGCGTGCCCGCCTCGGTGCGGCCATTTGCGCTTTGCAGGCCGGAGCGTCGGCCGAGGGCGAAACGGCGCTTAAGCAAATCGCGGCTGACTTGACGAACGCCAAAATGGTGCGCGCGGAGGCCGCTTACCACTTGGCATCCCTGGCCGTAACCAGCGCAAACAGCGCTGAAGCGCTCCGCTTTATCGAGCAGGCCTCGACGATTGATCCCGAAGGTCAATGGGCCGAACGTGCCTCCCTGCTGCGTACATCAATCCCGTCATCGCTCGCTGTATCCGCCGCCCCGGAACCCAAGTTGGATGGGGTTCCCTCGATCAGCTTTAAGTAAAACCAGCTTGAGCGGGTTAACTCATTAACCCTGCTTCCCCGGGCCTGCCTTCACGGCAGGCCTTTTTTGTGGGAAAATGGTCGGGGCGATAGGATTCGAACCTACGACCTCCTGGTCCCAAACCAGGCGCTCTACCAGACTAAGCTACACCCCGATGCACGCATAAGGGCCAGTCCATGGAGGCACTGTCAACGTAAACTCTCAGCATATCGTGATGTTAATTAATTCCGGACAATCTCGGCTTGCTTAGGTTCCCCATTCCTTCACACCCTGACCGTTCAACCTTCTTTATCTAAATGGATACCATCTCTCGTGAGAATAATAGTTACCTGCCCGTTGCAGGTGTGATTGTCGGCGTGCTCGCCCTCGTGCTGTCGGGCGTGGCCCTGGCCAAGATTTCCTCGGCCAAAAAGGAAATGGCCGAAAAAGTCGACCCTCTCGTGCAGAAGATCGACGAAGCCGAAGGCCAGGCCCGCAATGCCGCCGCCGCCGCTGACAAAGCCTCGGGCAGCATCAACAAACTCGCCACCGACACCCAGGCCGCATTCACCCAAGTTGCCCAAGAGATCGGCAATATCCGCGGTGAGATCACCAAGGTTCAAGAGGCCAAGGTTGCTCCTAAGGCCGCTAAGGCCGACAAGGCTGGCGCCACCAAGGAAGCTGCAGTTGCCGGTGCCAACGAGTACGTGATCAAAGCTGGCGACACCTTCGCCAAGATCGCTCGCGCCCAGGGCGTCAGCATCGATGCCATCACCGCCGCCAACCCCGGAGTAAACTCCGGCAAGTTGAATGTCGGCCAGAAGATCAAGCTGCCGGCTAAGAAATAAGCTCGCCGCTCACCTTTCTAATGACACTCACCTCCCGCTTTTCGAAGTCGGGAGGTTTTTTTTGCCCATGAATCCCACTCCCACTCCGCCCACGCCCGCCCGCTGGGTCAAAGGCGCCAGCCGCTCTTTGGCCGCCACCCGTATTTTTGACCTGCGCGGGGTGGACTACCGCCATCCCGTGCGAGGCACCCAACGCGAGTTCGTCGTGATCGACGCGCCCGATTGGGTCAACGTGCTCGCTCTCACCCCGTGCGGCCGACTGGTGATGGTGAACCAGTTTCGCTACGGGGTGGATTCATTTTCGTGGGAGATTCCCGGCGGAGTGATCGAGCGCGGGGAGGATCCGGTCGTGGCTGGACTGCGTGAATTGGCCGAAGAAACCGGTTATGTTGGCACATCGGCCCGACTCCTGGGTTCGGTGAACCCCAATCCGGCGATCATGAACAACCGCTGCCATTTGGTGCTGGTTGAAAACGTGGTCCTCTCAGCCGCCCAAGAATGGGATCCCGACGAAGAGATCGAGGTGGCGGTTGTACCGGTCGATGAGGTTTACGCGTGGGCCCACTCCGGGCGGATCACGCACTCCCTGGTGCTCAACGCCCTCCTGCTTTTCTCCCCGATTTGGTCGGAGTCAAAGAAGACCCGGTGTGCTTAAGGATGAGCGGGAATTGGAGCGCGGGGCCGTTCTTCGAGTTCCGTCATTTGACAGGAACGGAGTGCCTCATAGGTTTGCCACTTTCCTGTCATGAAACCCGCGCCCCTATTTGCTAATCATCCCGACACGTTGGTGGCTTCCGCCGGTGGTTCGCTGCCGGTTTCGCTCGAGACGGAGATTCGCAAAATTTACGCCCGCAGTCCCCTGTATGCCCGGCGGTTCGAGCTGCATGCGGCGCCCCTGCAGTGGTCGTGCTACCGGGAAATCCCCGCGCTTTCGAAAAAAGAGATCGTCGCCAACGGCCACCAAGCCTTTTTCGAGGATTATGCGGTGATCGAGCGGGGCTTGGCGTCGCGGCAGTTTGAGTACGAATCCACCGGCGGCACCACCCAGTCGCCGATGACGGTGATTATGGAAGACGGCTGGTGGAATGCCCAGACCGCCCGCGCCTATCGGGCACATCCCTTACTGGCGCCTTACGCCGAGCGGGCCTACCGCAAGTGCGTACTCGCGCCCGTGGGCTGCTCCAGCAACATCTGCCCTTACGAGGACCAACCGTTCCCGCACCGGTATTTTGACGGCACGGTTTACCTCAACCTCACCAGCGATCCGTTTGTCTTCCCCGAGAGCGAATGGGATCGCATCGTCACCGAGCTGCAGGCCGTGCAACCCGAGGTGATCGAGGGCGAACCGGTTTACCTGTCACTGTTGGCCCGCGCCGTGCAAAAACGCGGCGTGCGCGTGCCGAGTGTGCGGGTGGTCATTCTCACCTACGGTAAGGCCAGCCGCCAGCACGCCCAACGCATCGCCGCGGCGTTCCCCGCGCCCCAAGTCGACCTTTATGGCTCGACCGAAGCGGGCTATATTTTTATCGGCGAGGCCTTTCGGGATGATTCGCTCGTGATCGACGAGAACGTCTTCGTCGAACTCGCCGCCTTTAACGACCAGCCCGACGTTTTTTCCATTTACGTGACCACGCGTGACCGCGAGGCGATGCCGCTGCTGCGTTACCACACCGGTGACATCGTGCGGCGCACACCGACGGGCTATCGCCTCTTGGGACGCGAAGGCGGGCTGTATGTCCGCCCCGATGGCACGCTGGTTTCTCCTTCAGAAATCGATGCGGCCCTGCCTCCGGAGTTTTCCTGCTGGCACTACAGCTTGGTGCAGACTTCGGAAAACCGCTGGGACTTCCACTATGTTGCCGACCAGATCGCGCCGCCGTCGCTGGAGTCAGCCGTGGCCACCGCGCTCGGGGCAGAGGCGCGGGTCGTGGCGTTCCGGCGCCGGTTCATCGCTCCGGCAGCAAGCGGGAAGTTCGCGCTGCTCAAGCCGCTGGCCAAGTAGCCGAACTGGTTTGGATGCACAAAAGGGCGGGCTCGGCCCCGCTTCTGAGCTGCTGTAGGTTTACTAATACACGTGAACCTAACCCAAGGTGGGCGGAGCGATACCTTTACAACCGAGAGCGTGCTGGCAAAGGTGCCGCGGCCATTCGTCGGTTAAAAGCCTTCGTTTGGATTATTTCGACACCCAGAACCTGACCCACCTGCGCGATGAGCCTTATCGGTAACTTCTTCACTTCGTCCATCGGGCGAAAACTCCTCATGGCCGTCTCCGGCCTGATCCTAGTCGGATTCGTGTTCGGCCATTTGGTCGGCAATCTCCAGATCTTCGGGGAACCCGACCGGATCAATGGCTACGCCCATTTCCTCCAGTCCCTTGGACCGGTGCTCTGGGCCGTCCGCCTCGGACTGCTCGCCACCGCTGCGGTCCATATCTGGGCGGCCGTGGTGCTGACGCTGGAAAACAAAAAGGCCCGCGGCGCCCTCGATTACGGCGTTAAAGGCTACATCCGCGCCACGGTGGCCTCGCGCTACATGCGCCTGACCGGCCTGGTGGTGCTGGCGTTCATCGTTTACCACATCGCCCACTTCACCCTCGGTTCCGCCGATAGCGCCAACTACAAGGACAACCTTCCCCACTTCACCCTCACCGAGGATGTGCGTGAGTTCGGCTTCCCCCTGGCCGCCAAGGGCACCGAAGTGCACGACGTTTATAGCATGATTTTCCTGAGCTTCCGCAACCCGATCATTTCGGGTTTCTACATCCTCGCCACCGGTCTGCTGTCCTTCCACTTGCTGCACGGTTTCGAGTCGATGTTTCAAACCTTCGGACTGCGTAACCACCGCTGGTGCTGCTGCCTGCGCCGCTTCACCACCCTGATCTGCCTGGCTTATTTCGTCGGCAACCTCGCCATTCCAGGCGCCATTTGGCTCGGCCTAAACAAGCCCCACGCCGGTACCCACGCCGCTTCTGTAGCCCCCGTCGCGCTCTGCACGAGCTGCGATGCCAAATAAACGCTAACGCATTTCGCTCTACCCGCCATGGCCCAACTCAATTCCAAGATTCCTTCTGGCCCTCTCGCCGACAAGTGGCGCAAGCACAAGACGGAGATCAAACTCGTCAATCCCGCCAATAAGCGGAAGTACAAGATCATCGTCGTCGGAGCCGGCCTCGCCGGTGCCTCCGCCTCCGCCACCCTCGCCGAGCTCGGCTACCAGGTGGAGACCTTTGTGTTCCACGACAGCCCCCGCCGCGCGCACTCCATCGCCGCCCAAGGTGGCGTCAACGCCGCCAAGAACTATCAGAACGACGGCGACAGCGTGCACCGCCTGTTCTACGACACCATCAAGGGCGGCGACTACCGCGCCCGTGAGTCCAACGTTCATCGTCTGGCCGAGGTGTCAGTTAACATCATCGACCAGTGCGTCGCCCAGGGCGTGCCTTTTGCCCGTGAATACGGCGGTCTCTTGGCCAACCGTTCGTTCGGCGGCGCCCAGGTTTCCCGCACTTTCTACGCCCGCGGCCAGACCGGCCAGCAGCTTCTCCTCGGTGCCTACTCGGCCCTCTCCAAGATGGTCGGTCAGGGTGCAGTCAAGCTCCACGTCAATGCCGAGATGCTCGATCTCGTCATCGTGGACGGCCAAGCCAAGGGTATCATCGTCCGCGACTTGGTGAGTGGTGCGATCACCCGCCATGCAGCCGACGCCGTGATCCTCGGCACCGGCGGCTATGGCAACGTGTTTAACCTCTCCACCTACGCCCGCGGCTCGAACGTCACCGCCGCATGGCGCGCCTACAAGCGCGGCGCCTGCTTCGCCAACCCCTGCTACACGCAGATTCACCCGACCTGCATTCCCGTCTCCGGCGAATACCAGTCCAAGCTCACCCTCATGTCGGAGTCCCTCCGCAATGACGGCCGCATCTGGGTGCCGAAAAAGGCCGAAGACTGCAAAAAGAACCCCTCCGACATCGCCGAGGCGGATCGCGATTACTTCCTAGAACGTCTTTATCCGAGCTTCGGTAACTTGGCTCCCCGCGACGTCTCCTCCCGCGCCGCCAAGCGCATGTGTGACGAAAACCGCGGCGTGGGCCCGACCGGTCTGGGTGTTTACCTCGATTTTGCCGAGGCGATCCAACGCTACGGCAAGCAGGCCGCCGGCCGCGCCAACCTGAGCAACCCTTCGGCCGAAAAGATCATTGAGTTGGGCGAGGCCGCCGTGAAAGAGCGCTACGGCAACCTCTTCGACATTTACCACGAGATCACCAACGAGAGCGCCTACAAGCAGCCCATGCGCATCTATCCCGCCGTGCACTACACGATGGGCGGCCTGTGGGTGGACTATAACCTCATGTCCAACGTTCCCGGCCTCTTCGTGCTGGGTGAGGCTAACTTCTCTGACCACGGCGCCAACCGCCTCGGCGCCTCCGCGCTCATGCAGGGTCTGGCCGACGGTTATTTCGTCGTACCCTACACCATCGGTGACTACCTCGCCGGCATCAAACCCGGCTCCTGCCCCTCGGCCGATGCGCCCGAGTTCAAGGCCGCCGAGCAGTATATCCGCGACTTCACCAACCGCCTCCTCAGCGCCAAGGGCACTGAGCCGGTTAACTACTACCACAAGAAACTCGGCAAGATCATGTGGGATTACTGCGGAATGGCTCGCACCAAGGAAGGCTTGGAAAAGGCCCTCGTCGAAATCCCCAAACTGCGCGCCGAGTTCTGGGCCAACGTCAACGTCCCGGGCTCCGGCGACACGCTCAATCAGGCCCTCGAACGCGCCGGCCGTCTGGCCGACTTCATCGAGTTAGGTGAACTGATGTGCCGCGACGCCCTCACCCGTGAGGAGAGCTGCGGCGGCCACTTCCGCGAGGAGTACCAGTATCCGGACGGCGAGTGCAAACGCGACGACGAGAAGTTCGCCCATGTCGCAGCCTGGGAGTTCCAAGGCGAAGGCAAGACCCCGCTGCGTAACGTTGAGCCGCTCAACTACGAGTTCACCAAGATGAGCGTGCGCTCCTACAAGTAATCAGCGCCCACCCACCGCCAACCCACCAACGTTCATTCCCATGGTTGCACATCAAGTTTCCGAGAAAAACATCTCCGTCACGATCCGCGTCTGGCGCCAAGCCGGCCCGGGCGCGCCCGGCAAGTTCGTCGATTATCCGGCGAAGGACCTCAACCCCAACATGTCCTTCCTGGAGATGCTCGACGTCATCAACGACGGCCTCGAGCGCCAAGGTCAGGACCCGATCGCCTTCGCCCACGACTGCCGCGAAGGCATATGCGGCACCTGCTCGCTGGTGATCAACGGCAAGCCGCACGGCCCCAACAAGGCCATCGCGAGCTGCCAGACCTACATGCGCTCCTTCGCCGACGGTGAGACGATCATCGTCGAGCCCTACCGCGCGACGCCGTTCCCGGTCGTTAAAGACCTGATCACCGACCGTTCCGCCTTCGACAAGATCCAGCAGGCCGGTGGCTTCATCAGCGTGCGCACCGGCTCGCCCTGCGACGCCAACGCCACCCCGATCCCGAAGGAAGACGCCGACCTCGCCATGGATGCCGCCCAGTGCATCGGTTGCGGCGCCTGTGTCGCGGCCTGCAAAAACGCCTCCGCCATGCTCTTCGTTTCGGCGAAGGTCTCGCAACTCGGCCTGTTGCCCCAGGGCCAGCCCGAGCGCGACTCCCGCGTCCTGAACATGGTCGCCAAGATGGACGAGCTCGGCTTCGGCAACTGCACCAACCAATACGAGTGCAGCGCAGCCTGCCCCAAGACGATCAGCCACGACTTCATCGCCCGGATGAACCGTGACTACCTCAAGGCCAGCTTCCGCCAGGCTTTCCGCGCCAAGAGCGATGCCGTCGCCGGCGGCGCCTGAGTTAGCCCGCCAGCCATCCAGCAAAAAGCCGCATCCTTACGGGATGCGGCTTTTTTTGGCCTAAAATCAGGAGAGGGCGGTTACTTCACCGCGGCCCACACACGCTGCACGTCCTCGTGCTCTTCAAGCGCCTGCAGGAACTCGCCGACGTCGGCGCGAAACTCATCACTCAGCTCGGGGAAGGTTTTGGCGACGTAGCCGATTTCGCTGGTGACCACCGTCCAGCCGTTGGCCTTTAACCAAGTGGAGGCCGCGTGCACTTCGGTGCGTTCGGTGTGGAAACGCGCGCCACTCGCGCCCTCGGGAATATCGTCGTTTTGGGCGTGGCTGATGGCTTCGAAATCGTTCGCCCCGGCCTCGATGGCGGCAGCCTCCAAATCGACTTCGGCGGCGGCCGTATAGGCTTCGACAATCCCCACGTGTTCAAAAAGGAACTTGTTGCTGCCGGTGGTGCCGAGGATGCCTTTTTTGAAAAGCACGCGCATTTCCGGGGTAGTGCGCTGCACGTTGTCGGTGTAAACCTCGACGATGACCGGCACCTTGTGAGGCGCGTAGCCCTCGAAAACGATGTGGTCCATGACCATCTTTTCGCCGCCGATGCCGGCGCCTTTATTGATGGCGCGCTCGATCACGTCACGGGTGACGCTGGCCTTTTTGGCCTTTTCGACCGCGGCGAAGAGGCGGGCATTCGCCGCCATGTCGGCCCCGCCGATCTTGGCGGCAACGGTGATTTCCTTCACCTGTTTGCCGACCATCTGCCCCTTCTTGTTGTTAACAATCGCTCGTTTCGCGTGTAGCCATTGGCGTCCCATAAGAGCCAAGGTCATAAGTGTCCGATTCGGCCTGGGCAATCCCAGAAGTAGTTCCAGTCGCCGTGCTCAACCCACGAAACTGGGACGAATAAGCCGCCCTCATTGGCGCCCGTTGGTTTCAGCCGCGCAGGGCAAAAATCCCCCAACGGCTCGTTCCCGCGGCACCAGGGCGCCGCTCCTCAAAAAAACGGGTGGACAACCCTGCCCGCTCCGCCTCTGTTTCACCCATCATGTCGCAGCCGACCGCTTCCAATTCCCCCGATATCAAACTGGATAAACTCACCTCGCCCGTGGGCCTGGTGGTCGACGCCATCTTGGTCATCGGCTTCTTCGTTTTCATGTTTGGCCTGCTCAAGTCGCACGTTCCCTCGAACGACCCCAAGATGGTCTTCTTGTGGGCCGGCCTCACCGCCGGTTGCATGAGCGGCGTCTTCTGGCTGGCCATTCAAATGTTCCGCGTGGTCCTCAGCGCCCAGCGCCTGGCCAGCAAGAAGAAGCGCTAAGCGCTGGTTGCGGTCACGCGTCTGGCATTTCGTCGTGGCCGATCAACCCACACCTCCCCGCACGTCTTCGGCGGTGGAGGACTACCTCGAGCGGATCAGCGAGCTGATCAAAACCAAGGGCTACGCGCGGGTCGTGGATATCGCCGCCGAGCTTAAGATATCCCAAGCCAGCGTCACCACGATGGTGCAGCGCCTCGATACCGAGGGCTTGGTTAAATACGAAAAGTACCGCGG